>JBGAQM010000526.1:0-3237 GCA_044220735.1 Urbifossiella sp.
GTTGCACCCGGGGCGCCACGCCGACGCCCTCCGGGCTCAAACCGAAGGTATCGACAGAGCACTCCGGCACCTGAAGTACTCCTGTATTCGATGACCGAACGGCTGACGTCGCCCCATCGGTCGGTCTTGGTTCAGGCTGCAAGGAGACCGAGTCTGTTCCCGTGCGTCAACACCCAAGACGCCTCACTTTCCCGGCCGGCGCACGAGACGGCACCGCCGCCGCTCGCCACGCTCCCGTCGGCCGCGCGCGCCCGCTGCGGGTCGTGCAGGACCAGCACCGCTGTGTCGCCGTCGGCGAGCAACCCGGTTCGGGGGCGGTATCGAAGTGATTCACGGGACGAACGTCGAGAGATAAGGCGCTCACGGGACGCGCCTCGCTCGGATGCTCTTTTGTGGCATCGACTCAATTCGTGCCTCGACCCCCCGGGGGGGGAGGCGTACACACAATGAGACTCGGCCGGACGGCAGAACGCGAGGTCGGGTGCACTCAGGGCGCCACCCGCAGCACCTCCACGGCGGGCTTCGTGTTCAGCACCCGCAGCACCGGGAACAGCGGGGCGAAACTCCGCTCCTCGTGCCACGAGTGGTCCGCGATCTTGATGTGACCCGGCCCCACGCCCCCCAGCCCCAGCGTCGGGTCGAGCGGCAGCCACTGGCCGTCGGCGAACGCCTCGAACCACATGTGGTACGCCAGGAACGGCCGGCCGCCCGGCCCCGGGGCGTACACCAGGCCCAGCACCGTCCGCGACGGTACGCCCACCGACCGGCACATGGCGGCGCCGAGCATCGCGTACTCGGTACAGTCGCCGCTCAGCGTCCGCGCCACGTTGTCGGCCGTCGCCATCGACTGCGAGAACTCGGCGGCCTTCATGTTCTGGTTCACCCACCGCTCCACCGCCTTCGCCTTGTCCCACGCGCCGGCGCCCGCCGGAAGCCCGGCGACGGCCCGCGCCGCGTGCCCCTTCACCAGCGGGTTGTCCCAGTTGATGAAGAAGCTGCTGCCGAGGAACTCCGCCCCCGGGGCCGGCGCCGGCACCGCCTTCATCGCCGGGCCGCGCGCCGCCTGCACGTGCAGTTCGAACGTCTTGGCCTTCGCGTCGAGCGCCTTCACCTCCTGCCGCGCGTCCGACGGGAACAGCGTCCCCGGCTCGTCGTCCCGCGCCGCCGTCACCTTGTACACCGCCGACGTGCGGCCGTGGACGTCGGGGATCTCGCGGTCGAGGCGGATGCTCTGCGCGTTGAACAGCTGCAACGGCTTCGTGATGGGCGCCTTCGCGGCGGCCTCGGTGGTGCGGAGGAAGGTGACCTTGCCGCCGAGGCCGGGGAAGTCGAACTCGGTGCGGAACGGCTCGCCGGTGTCGGGGTCGGCCCACGTCGTCGCCGGCGGCAGCTTGAGCGCGCCGAGGGGCTCCATCCGCGACGTCCACCGCGACAGCCGCTTCGCCGGCGCCCCCTGCCACAGCACGGCGTCGGCCGTGCCCTCGTACGTCACCGTCACCTTGAGGACGCGGTTCCCCTGGGCGAAGAAGGTGAGGTACTCGAACGTCGCCCCCTCCGCGAGCTTCTTGCCGGCGAACAGCTTCGCCTCGCCGGCCACGCCGACGACGCCGGCCGGCCACGGCACCGAGTCCGCCGCCGTCGCCGCGACGCCCTCGCCCTTCACCTTTAGCGTCTTGCCGTCCACCACGCCGGTGAGGACGAGCATCTGGTCCTTGCCGAGCCCCTGCCGGGCGGTCGTCAGCAGCACCTCGCCGTCGGTGGTTTCGACCGTGCTCTCCTCGCCGAACTGCACGACGACCTGGCCGAAGCGGTCCACGGTGAACTGCTGGTGCTTGGTGCCGTGGCGGAGCTTCTTGCCGTTCATCTCGACGGTCTTCGCCGACCACTGGAGGTAGCCGATGCGCTCGCCCTCGACGGCGGCGGCGAACCAGTAGTCGAAGCCGCCGTCGGGGTCGGGGGCGGGCGGTTGGGCCTGCGCCGCGGTGGGCGTGACGAGCGTCGGCGTCTGCGGCGCGGCCGCTACCGCCTTGCCGCCGGGGCGGATGACGATGAACCCGGGCGGGTCGGTGTCGGCGGGCCGCTTCGGGGAGATGACGATGGGGCCGGTCGGGCGCGGCGGCTGGGCGGTGAGCCCGGCGGCGGCCGCGAGGGCGAGGCTGACGGTGAGCAGGGTCCGCACGGGGTCGCCCTCCGGGTGCGGCGCCCCGGGTCGGCGGGCGCCTCCGCTCATTGTCGGACCCGGCCGGCCGCGGCTCCAGCCCAACCGGCCGCGTTCCCGCCGCCGCCCGGACCGCAACCCGCGCCGCCGGACCCGGCGCAGCCGGTTCAGCCGGAACTCCCCCGCGAGGCGGCAGTTTCGCGCCTCCCGGACACCCGGGGCGCCTAGAATGCGGCCGGCACGGACGCCGGCGACGGGAACACGAACTATTGTTACGTGCCCGGAACCCTCCTGACGCACCCGCCACGACGCGACACCACCGGTTTCTCCTCCGGGCCGGTTCCTTCTCGATGTCGCGAGGTCGTTTCGTGAACCCCGAACGGCTGGCGGACCACTTGCAGATCAAACAGTACGGCGACTTCACGCTCACGGACGCGGTGCGCCCCGGGCCGGGTGTGCCCGTCCGCCCCCGCGCCGGCTACCGCACCGACGTCTACCGCGACCGCGCCGCCCGGCTGCGGCTGCCGATGCTCTCGGCCGCGGTCTCGGCCGACCAGCTCTTCGACGCCTTCCTGGCGCTGCTGGAGCCGGTCGGCGAGGTGGTGGACGTGGTGCTCGAAAGCAGCCACGGCCGCGGCGCCGACGAGCACCGCGACTTCCGCCGCGGGCACATCGACCTGCCCGTGCTGATGAGCCACTTCTGCGAGTTCGAGGACCTGCTGACGCACGACGGCTGCACCGGCGTGGCGATCATCGCGGACGGCCGGCCGGTCGAGGTGCAGTTCGACGAGCACAAGCTGCTGCACGTCTACGCCCCGGACCTCAAGCCGTTCCGGCGGGCGCTGCGGTCGCTCGGCGTGCGGAAGCGGAAGGTGCTGCCGCTCATCAGCGAGGCGGAACACCTGCACCACACGACCGACGACCACGCCGACGCCTTCCGACAGATGTGCATGCGGGTGGGCGTCGGCGACTTCGATCGGGTGTTCAGCGACGAGAACTGGTGATACGTGGATCGGGAAGGCGAGCCGGGGGCGTCAGCCCCCCTGGATTATGTGGTATGGACCACAAGAATCCAGGGG
>JBGAQM010000030.1:0-27940 GCA_044220735.1 Urbifossiella sp.
GCGGCACCAAGCTTCCGCGGTCCTCCGCAATCAGCCGCCGCACTTCGCCCCGGAACAGGTGTGGGTCAGCTACATCCAGTACCGCGCGGATAGCGCCACCGCCGCCAAGCGGGGTCCTGGCTAGCCATCCGTCAAGGGCGGCGATCAAAGAGGTTCGGATCGGGGAGGCGTCGAGACGTCCCGTGATTATGTCCGAAGGCGTGACGCCGGGCACGATCCCATACCCGGCCAGCGCCGCGGCCCATAACTCCGCTACTCGGCCGGGGGGCGGGGTATACTTCGCGTCTGCCGTAAGGGTCCAGCGGAAAGCGTCCACTTGGTCGAGTTGGCGGAGCGTTGCCACGTCGTTCCGGTAAGCCAGTTGGCGGAGAACGTGATCGGTGACGGCGGCGGCGGCCGCCTGGCGGTCAGCCTGTGCTAGGAATTTATCGGCGCGGTCGGCGTCCCCGGCTTCCAGTTCGGCTCGTGCCTGACGGAGAAGGTTCGCTACGGCGTCAGCGGCCTGCGACTGCCGGTGGTTCTTTTCGGCCGTCTCTTTCGCCAAGCGTGTTCTTTCCTCGCCTTCCAGCTGAAGGGCGGTGGCGCGCTTTTCACCATCCTCGACCGCCCGCCAGACCGCGACCCCCCCGCCCCCGGCCACGAGTAGTAACGCCGCACCCGCTAGCGCCGCCTGTGCACGCCGCCGCTTCCGCGCCTCGACTGTCTTCGCATCGGCCGCAGCCCGGTCGCGCTCGGCCGCCCGCAGACGGTCCTCCACCCCCTGCCGGTACGCCGCCACCAGTTTGGCCACCTCACGCCCGTCCGCTGGGCGGTCGGCACGCTCCGCGGCCAGGCAACGGCGGGCCACACCCACCAACTCGGCGTCGGCGCCGGAAGCCACCAGCGCGGCCAACCCCGCGGCCGGGTCCCCGGCCGCGGCCAGGGCCAGCGCCAACTCCGCGCTCGTGCTCTGGAACGGTGCCCGCCCGACCAGAATCATCGACAATACTCCGCCGAGTGCGAACACGTCCGCCCGCGCGTTCACCTCTTCCCCGCGGGCCTGCTCGGGGGCCATGTACGCCGGCGTCCCCATCACCGCGCCCGCCTGCGTCCGGTCATCGCCAATCGTCGAGCCGGTCGCGTCCCACGGGCGGACCGGCGGGCCGTCCGGGTCGGGCGCACCCGACAGGGTGTCGCGGGCCAGTCCCCAGTCCATGACCTGAACTTCTCCGAACGCGCCGACCATCACCTTCGCCGGCTTCAGGTCGCGGTGGATGATCCCCCGGCTGTGCGCGTACCCGACCGCCTGGCACACCTGCTCGAAGATCGCAACGAACCGGGGTAGGTCGTGCCCCACGTCCGGCCGCTCCGCCAGTAGTTCGGCCAGGGTGCGGCCGCGGACGAGCTTCATCGCCAGGAACGGGGAGCCATCGGCGAGCTCGCCGAGCTGGTACGCGGGCGGGATTCCGGGGTGCGTCAGCCGGCCGGTGATGCGGGACTCGCGGACGAACCGGCCGGCGGTCGCGGCGGCGTCCGGGCCGGGGAGGACGACCTTGATCGCCACCTCCCGGCCGAACGCCAAGTCGTACGCCTCCAGTACTCGCCCCATGCCGCCGCGGGCGAGCTCGTGCGTGACCACGTAGCCGGGGATGTCCGGCAGGTCGGCCGCGGCGCCGGGCCGGTGCGGGCCGGTCGGGCGGGTGCTGCCGGCCTCCGGCGTCGCGTCCGGGACGTACTCGCCGGTCGTGATCGGGTTGCGGTTCGGCGTGGCGGCCTGCGTCCGCTCTTCCGACATGGGCGAACCTCCCGGGAAGCGATCGGATGGTATCACGATCGACCCGGCCCAGCAACCGCCGGCCGCGAGTCGGTCGGACGACGGCCCACGGGTCCGGGCGGAGTACCGGCTTCGCCGTCCCTCGTCGGCTACCGCGTCGCGGCCCGCGGCGGCGGGGCGGTCGGCACGCGGCCGGCCTGGAGGCGGACGCAGTACCCGAGGCCGTCGCGGGCGAGGCCGTGGTTCGGGTCGATCGCCAGCGCCGCCCGGTAGGCGGCGACGGCCTCGCCCACCCGGCCCTGCTTCCGGTACACGTCGCCGAGGTTGGCGTGGGCGTACGGGTTGCCGGGGTCCACGGCGACGGCCGCCCGGTACTCGCGGCCGGCCCCGTCCAGGTCGCCGCGGGCCTCGAACACCGTCCCGATGTTGCTCAGGGCGTCGGCGTCCGCGGGGTTCTCGCGGAAGATGTCGCGGAACACGGCCAGCGCGCCGTCGAAGTCGCCCCGGTCGCGGAGGGCGGCCCCCAGGTTGTGGCGGACACGGACGGACCCGCGCTCGACCGCGAGGGCCTTCTCGAACTGGGCGACCGCCCCGGCCGCGTCCCCGGTCTGGTGCAGGGCGACGCCGTAGGCGTTCAGCGCCACCGCCGCCCTGGGGTCGATTTGCAGGGCCTTCCGGGCGGCGGCGGCCGCCCGCGCCGGGTCGTTGAGCGCGCTGTACACCAGGGCGAGGTTGCTGTAGGCGTCCACGGACCTCGGGTTGATCTTGACCGCCTGCTGGATCGGGGCGAGCGCTTCCGCCGGCCGGCCGGCCTTGTGCAGGGTGTCGCCGAGGTTGCAGTGGAACACGTCGTTCCGCGGGTTCAGCCGCACCGCCTCGCGGAGCTGGGCCACGGCCCCGTCCGCGTCGCCCCGGCCGAGCAGCACCCCGGCCAGCCCGTTCCGGGGCGTCGCGTAGTCGGGTTGCAGTTCGATGGCCCGGTTGAACAGGGCTTCCGCCTCGGCCGGTTCGCCCGACACCCGCAGCGCCGAGCCGAGGTTGTTGAGGGTCGTCACCCGCGTCGGGTCGAGCCGGACCGCCTCCCGGTACGCGGCGACCGCCCGGGGCATGTCGCCGCGGTCGAAGTAGACGTTCCCCAGGTTGCCGTGCGCGGGGGCGTACCCGGGGTCGAGCCGGATCGCCTCCCCGAGGGCGGCCTCCGCCGCGGCCGCGTCGCCCCGGTCGCGGAGCAGGATGCCGAGGTTGTTGTGGCCGATCGCGGACCGGGGGTTGAGCCGGACGGCCTCGCGGATCGTCTCGAACGCCCGGTCGCCGTCGCCGAGGTCGCGCAGGGCCGTGCCGAGCGCGACCCGCACGGCGAACGCCTTCGGGCGCAGGGTCGCCGCCGCCTGGTACCACCCGACCCGCTCGGCCGCCCCGACTTCCGTGTCGGGCGGGTACGTGGCGGCGACGCCCATGAGCAGGTTGAAGTCGTTCGGCCGGCGCGCGACGGCGGAGACGAGAACGCCCCGCGCGGCGTCGGGGGGCACGACCTGCGCGACCGCCTGGGCGAGGCCGGTCGGCAGGTCGGCCCACTCCGGCCGCGTCGCCCGGACGGCCAGGCCGGCCGCGTCCCGGGCCGCCACCAGCTGCCGCACCTCCGCCCGGAACCGGCCGGGGTCGGCGGCGTCCAGGACGGCCCGGACGTGGTCCACCTCCGCCCCGGGCGCGCGGGCCAGCCAGCCGTCGAGCGCGACCAACAGGGAGGTGCGAATCGCCGAGCCGTTGACGCGGGCGGCGGCCTCGGCCGGCGGGGTCGTGCCCGGGGCGATGCCGTACCCCTTTAGCGCCGCCCGCCACCCGTCCGTCACCGCCGTCGGACTCGCGGGCCGACCGTCGACGAGCGTCCACCGAACGTCATCGACCGCGTCGAGCGCCCGCTGCGAGGTCACCTCCGCGCGGTACCGGCGGACCCGGTCGGCCGGGCTCGTGAGGCCGGCGTCCTTCGCCCGGCGCTCGGCCTGGTCGAGGAGCGCGGCCGCGCGGTCGGCGTCGCCCGCCCCGAGCTCGGCCAGGACCCGCTCGAACAGGGTGTTCACCTGCTCGTCCGCCGCGGCCGTGCGCCGCTCCTGCTCCTCCTCCCGCAGTCGGGCGTCGAGGCGCTTCTTCCCGTCCTCGCTCACCCGCCACACGCCGACCGCGCCGCCCCCGGCCACCAGAAGCACCAGCGCCGCGGCGAGGACCAGTTGCACCCGCCGCCGCTTCCGGCCCTCGGCGACGCGGGCCTCGGCCGCGGCCCGGTCCTGTTCCGCGGCCCGCAACCGGGCGTCCACCCCGGCCCGGTACGCGGCAAGAAGGTCTGCCACCCGCTGCCCGTCGGCCGGGCGCGGCCCGCGGGTCGGGCTCAGGCAGAGCCGGGCCACGTCCACCAGTTCGGGGTCGGCGGCGCACGCGTCGAGGTCGGCGCGCGCCTCGGCCACGTCCCCGGCCTTGGCCCGAGCGAGCGCCTCGTCCGCTGTACCGCGGAACGGGCGGGCCCCGGTGAGCACCTCGCAGAGGATGCCGCCGAGCGCGAACACGTCGGCCCGGGCGTCCGCGTCCTCGCCGCGGGCCTGCTCCGGGGCCATGTACGCCGGCGTGCCCATCACGACGCCCGCGTGCGTAACCGCCTCCGCCGGGTCGCACCACGCCCGCGTGCGCGACTCCTCGGGCGTCGGCCCGGCCCCCTCGGCCCGGACCCGGGCGATCCCCCAGTCCATGACCTGCACCTCGCCGAACGCGCCGACCATGACGTTCCCCGGCTTCAGGTCGCGGTGGACGACCCCCCCGGCGTGCGCGAACCCCACGGCCTGACAGACCTGCTCCACGACGCCGACGAACCACCCCAGGTTGTGCGCGGGCGACGGCCGGCCCTTCAGGAGCGCCGCGAGCGTGTGGCCGCGGACGAGCTTCATCGCCAGGAACGGCGACCCGTCGGCGAGGGTGCCGAGGTGGTGGGCGGGCGGGATGCCCGGGTGGGCGAGCCGGGCGGTGACGTGGGCCTCGCGGACGAACCGCGTCCGGGCCCCGTCCTCCGCGCGGTACTTCGGCAGGAGTACCTTCACGGCGACTTCGCGGCGGAAGGCGAGGTCGGTGGCCGCGAGGACGCGGCCCATCCCGCCGCGGGCGAGCTCGCGGGACACGTCGTAGCCGGGCACGTCCGGGAGGTCGTCGGCGGGCGGCCTTGGCCCGGGGCCGGTGTGCTCGGTGCTGTCGTTGACCGGCGTGGCTTCCGGGACGTACTCGCCGGTGGCGATCGGGTTACGGAACGGCGTTGCCGCGTGGGTGCGGTCGTCGGCCATGGGCGGCCTCCGGGAGAGTTAGTCTGAGGCTATCACGATCGATCTGATGCCGCAAGCGGCGGCCGCAAGTCGTTGCGGGTCATCGCCGTGCGGTTCGACAGCCGCAGCCGCAGCCGTCCAGTGCGGATCTTGATGAGTCGGTGACCTGTTCCCGCGACCCGACGCCCCTCAGCCGGGAGAATCATTTCCGTCCGGCGGCGGGGACGTAAAACAGACGGCTGCCGTCTCCTCTGCCGATCGGGGTGCGCCGTGGGGCTCGTGGTTCAGAAGTTCGGCGGGTCCAGCCTCAAGGACGCCGAAAACGTCATGGAAGCCGCCCGCAAGGCCGTCCGCGCCAAGCACGCCGGCGATCAGGTCATCGTCGTCGTGTCCGCTCAGGGGAGCACGACCGACGACCTGATCGCGAAAGCCGCCGAGATCACCGCCGCGCCCGACGCCCGCGAGATGGACGTGCTCCTGGCGACGGGCGAGCAGATCAGCATCGCCCTCACGGCGATGGCGATTCAGGAGCTCGGCGAGAAGGCGGTGAGCCTCACCGGGCCGCAGATCGGCGTGGTGACGGACCGCACCCACCGCAAGGCCCGCATCCGCAGCATCGACACCCGCCGCCTGAAAGATGCGCTCGACGGCGGCAGTATCGTCGTCGTCGCCGGGTTCCAGGGGCACGACGAACTCGGCGACATCAGCACGCTGGGCCGCGGCGGCAGCGACACCACGGCCGTGGCCGTCGCCGCGGCGCTGAAGCTCGCCGGGCTGGAGGTCGAGTGCGAGATTTATACCGACGTGGACGGCGTGTACACGACCGACCCGCGGCTCGTCCCCGACGCCCGCAAGATGGACGCCATCAGTTACGACGAGATGCTCGAGATGGCGAGCATGGGCGCCGGCGTGATGCACTCGCGGAGCATCGAGTTTGCCAAGAAGTTCGACGTGCCGCTGATGGTCCGCAACAGCCGGTCCGACGCCGTGGGGACGTGGATCGTGCCCGAAGCCGAGTGGATGCGTGAGTTCCCGGCGTGCGGCGTGGCGCTGGCGACGGACGAGGCGCGCGTGGTACTCGACGGCGTGCCGGACGTGCCGGGGGTGAGCCACCGCGTGTTCGCGGCGCTGGCCGGGGCGAACCTGGCCGTGGACATGATCGCCCAGAGCGCCGGCGGCGGCGGCAAGGCGACGATCGGCTTCACCGTGCCCGGCGTGGAGTTGGACCGCACCCGGCGCGTGCTGCAACCCCTGGCGACGGAACTGGGCGCGACGTTCCGCGAGACGGGGAAGGTGAGCAAGGTGTCGGTGGTGGGCGCGGGGATGCGGACGGTGGCGGGCGTGGCCGAGCGGATGTTCGCGGCGCTCGCGGCCGAGGGGGTGAACATGAAGATGATCACCACCGGCGACATCAAGATCAGCGTGCTGATCGAGGAGGACGGCAGCGCCGAGCCGCCGCCGGACGTGGTGCCGGGCGAGAAGATCAAGCAGGCGCACCTCGACGCCCGCAAGGCGGTGCTGGGCCGCAAGGCGCTGCGGGCCGTGCACAAGGCGTTCAACCTGGCCGACGCCCGCAAGGGCGCCGGGGTGCCGGCCGCCGGGGAATTTCGCCACAAGCCGTCGCCGGCGGTGGTGCCCGGCGAGAAGGACCGCGAGGCGGCCGTGGCCCGGCTCGGCGGCATGGAGGACGTGCTCGTCAGCAGCGTCCACCTGAACAGCGAGCAGAGCCGCGTGACGATCTTCGACCTGCCGGACCTGCCGGGGAACTGCTCGCGGGTGTTCAGCGCCGTGGCGACCGGCGGCGTCCTGGTGGACATGATCGTGCAGAACCTGACGGCGCAGGGGCGCGCCGAGTTGTCGTTCACGGTGCCCGCCGCGGACCTGACCCGGGCGCTGAAGCGGACGCAGGACGTGGTGCGCGGCATCGACCCGGCCTGCCGGGTGGTGGGCGACGCCGACGTGGCGGTGCTGTTCGTGCTGGGCGTGGGGATGCGGACGCACACCGGCGTGGCCCGGACGATGTTCGGGGCGCTGGCCGAGCGCGGCATCAACATCAGCATGATCAACACGAGCGAGGTGTGCGTCAGCGTGGTGATCGAGCGAAGCCGCGGCGAGGAGGCGCTGGCCTGCCTCCGCGAGGCGTTCCGCATCGGGTAGTGGTTCGGTGGGACCGGCGTCCCGCCGGTCTGAGCTTCGACCGGCGGCACGCCGGTCCCACCATTCATTTCGGCTTCGGCCTCTTGTCTCGGGGTTCCCATGCCGCTGGACGCGATGAACGCCCACCTCCGCCGCGAGCTCGACGGGCTCAAGGCCGCCGGCCTGTACAAGGCCGAGCGCCGCATCGAGACGCCGCAGCGCACCGGCATCGCCGTCGCCGGCCGCGACGTTGTGAACTTCTGCGCCAACAACTACCTCGGCCTCGCCAACCACCCCGACATCGTCGCCGCCGCGTTCGACGGTCTCAAAACCTGGGGCTACGGCCTGTCGAGCGTGCGGTTCATCTGCGGCACGCAGGACATCCACAAGCAGGCCGAGCGGCAGATCGCCGACTTCTTCGGCAAGGGCGACACCATCCTGTACATCTCGGCGTTCGACGCCAACGGCGGGCTGTTCGAGCCGCTGCTCGGCGAGGCCGATGCGGTGCTGTCCGACGAGTTGAACCACGCCTCGATCATCGACGGCGTGCGGCTCTGCAAGGCGAAGCGGTTCCGCTACAAGCACAACGACATGGCCGACCTCCGCGCCAAGCTGGAGGAGGCGAAGGGGTGCCGGTTCAAGCTGATCTTCACCGACAGCGTGTTCAGCATGGACGGAGACCTGGCGAAGCTGCCCGACATCTGCACCCTCGCGGACGAGTACGGCGCCGCGGTCGGCATCGACGACTGCCACGCGACGGGGCACCTCGGCGCGACCGGCCGCGGCGGCGCCGAGGAACTCGGCGTGCTCGACCGCATCGACGTCATCACCGGCACGCTCGGCAAGACGCTGGGCGGCGCGAGCGGCGGGTTCACGGTGTCGTCGGCGGAGGTCGTGGACTGGCTCCGGAACCGGAGCCGGCCGTACCTGTTCTCGAACTCGGTGCCGCCGGCGCTCGTGGCCGCGGGAATGAAGGCGGTCGAGCTGGCGGCGTCGGCGACGGAGTTGCGCGCCACGCTGAAGGCGAACACGGCCCGCCTGCGCGGCGGGCTCGAAGCGGCGGGGTTCACGGTGAAGCCGGGGCCGACGCCGATCCTGCCGGTGATGCTCGGCGACGCGGCGCTCGCCACCCGCATGGCCGACGAACTCCTGAAGCGCGGCATTTATTGCATCGGGTTCAGCTACCCCGTGGTGCCGCAGGGGCAGGCCCGCATCCGGTTGCAGGTGTCGGCGGCGCACACGACGGAGCAGATCGACCGTGCGTTGGCGGCGTTCGCCGAGGTGGGTCGGCTTCTGGGGGCGATCCGATGAGTTAACGGACAGTGGGATAACGACTTAGATAACGCGTCAATGCCGCTGGGCGCCGCGGCGTCGCTCCGACAATCTTTTGTGGCATTGACTCAATTCGTGCCTCGACCCCCCGGGGGGGAGCCGTACACACAATGAGTGCGGCCCGAACGTCGCCGCCCAGTGAGGTGTGATCTACACTTCGGCGCCCGCCGGAATCCGGAGCGCCATGTCCGCCCGCTACCGCACCCTCGACGCCTGGCGCGGGCTGGCCTGCCTCATGGTCGTGGTCAGCCACGCCGCCGTGTTTGCCAGCCACGACCCCGCCGTCGCCTCGTCGGGCATCTGGGGCGGGCTCGTCGCGGCGTGCGGGTGGATGGTCGTGGGCGTGCCGCTGTTCTTCGTCATCAGCGGGTACTGCATCGCGGCCACCGCCGACGCCACAATCGCACGCGGGGGAAGTGTCGGCGGCTACTTCGCCCGCCGCTTCCGCCGCATCTTCCCTCCGTACCTCGCGGCCGTGGCGCTGGTCGCGGTGTTCGCGCTCGTCGTGGAACGGGTCGCGTCCCCGGGTTTGGTCGGCGCCGAGTTCGGGCCGATCGCGCCGGTGCCGGACCCGGCCACGCTGTCGCCGCTCCAGTGGCTCACGAATCTGACGCTGACGGAGAGCTGGCGGCCGCTTGTCGATCCGAGCCGACCGAATCGCTACCAGATCGGTCCGGCGTGGACGCTGTGCTACGAGGAGCAGTTCTACGCCGTCACCGGCGTCGTGCTGCTGGTGGCCCGGCGCTGGTTCTTCGCCGGCTGCCTCGCCGTGACCGCGGTCGTGGTTGCGGGCGTGCTGACGCGGTGGAACGGGGTCGATTTCACGGGCACGTTTCTCGACGGCCGGTGGCTCATGTTCGCCGCCGGTGTGGGGGTGTACTGGGCGGTCACGCGCGAAGGTCGAGTGCGACGGATACTCGTAGTCGTGGGACTGCTCGCGGGGCTCGGGTACGCGCTACGAGAGCCCGCGACGTTCGTTGATACACGCTTTTACGACCCCATCGCCGAGCCGCGCGAGCAGGCGCCGGCGTTCGCGTTCGCGCTACTGTTGCTGCTGTTGAAGCGGTGGGACGGCGGCATCGCCGCGAGCGGCGTCGGAAAGCGACTGGGGGCGGTCGGGGCGTACAGCTACAGCCTGTACCTCGTGCACTACCCCATCTGCATCGCCGTCGGGCACCTGGCGCTGCGGGCCGGCGTCACCGACCCGCGGGCGGTGCTGTTCGGCGTCGTGCCGGTGTGCGTAGGGCTGTCGGTGGTGGTGGCGCAGTGGTTCTACGCGCGGGTCGAGTCGAAGTGCTTGAACAACGCGAAAAGCCCGGGGACGGCCGTCCCCGGGCTTTCGGCGGCTTTTTCGACGGGCGTCAGTTCGTGCCGAACTCGCCCTTCCGCTTGTGCAGGTGCGCCTGGAGCCGCTGCACGATGCTCGAGTGCATCTGGCTCACCCGGCTCTCGCTGAGGTTCAGCGTCGCCCCGATCTCCTTCATCGTCATCTCCTCGTAGTAGTAGAGGATGACGATGAGCCGCTCGTTTCGGTTCAGGCCGCGGGTCACGAGCCGCATCAGGTCGCGGTTCTGGAGGCGGTGCGTCGGGTCCTCCGCCTTCTTGTCCTCCAGGATGTCGATCTCGCGCACGTCCTTGTAGCTGTCCGTCTCGTACCACTTCTTGTTCAGCGACACCAGGTTCACCGCGGTCGCCTCGCCCATGTGGGCGTCGAGCTGGGTGAGAGGGATGCCCAGCCGCTCGGCCATCTCCTCAGGACGCGGCGGCCGGCCGAGCGTGGCCTCCAGTTCCTTCCGGGCGGCTTCGGTCTTGCTCGCCTTGCTGCGGACGAGGCGCGGCACCCAGTCCATCGTGCGCAGCTCGTCGAGCATGGCGCCGCGGATGCGGGGGACGCAGTACGTCTCGAACTTGACGCCGCGGGTGAGGTCGAAGGCGTCGATGGCGTCCATGAGGCCGAACACGCCGGCGGAGATCAGGTCGTCGAGCTCGACGCCGTCAGGCAGTCGGGCCCAGATGCGCTCGGCGTTGTACTTGACTAGCGACAGGTAGCGCTCGACCAGCCGGTTCCGCATTTCCAGCGTCGGCCGGTCGCGGTACTCCTGCCACACGACCGACATGTCGGTATCGAGCGGCGTCTGGGTCTGGATCACGCTTCCATCCTCCCTGATCTCGGGCGAACCGGGGTGACGATGAACAGCCCGCCGGCCGCCCCGCGTCACCCGGTTCGATCGCCGCCGCCTGCCCCCGGTCCGCCGGATTCGTTCCCGCCGCGGCTTCCCCTGCCCGCGGCGGGTCGGTTGTTCCGGTCGTCCCGGGGCGGCGGCGCTCGGCCCGCCCGTCCCCCGTGGCGTCGGGTCGAAAGACACCGACGCTACTCTGCTCCCCTATCGGCCCGGCCCGCGGCGATCCTGCACGGATTCCACGAGGCCGAGCCACCCGCCGCCCGTCGAACCGGCGCCGGTTGGCGCGAGTCCGACGAACCGTCCCCCTTCGCGCGCCGGCGGAACCGGCGGCGTCGGCGCGGGCGGCGGGTCGGGCACCGTTCCCCAACGGTGTTCCGGCTCGTCCGCCCCACGGGTGCGGGTGAGGGGCGTGTCTATGCCGGCAGAGATGACCGATGAACAGGGGAAGATTTACAAATCCCCCCGCCGGTCCGGTGGTTCCCGACGCGCGGGTTACCCGGCTTCACTCCGTCTCGTACCGGGCGGGCCGGTTCGGTAAGATGGGCGGCGGCGGGGAACCCGTGGGAGCCACAGGAGGGGTGAGGATGAACCGTCCGACCGGGGCCGTGCTCGCGGGGCTGGTCGCCGCCGCGGGGCTGGCGGCGGGGTGCTCCGCCGGGGCGCAGCCGCCGACCAAGAAGTCTGGATTCGCCGAGGACGCCGTGCCGAAGGTCGTGCCCGCCGCCGAGTTCCCCTTCGACAAGGAGCGCGCCGTCGGGTACGTGAAGCAGCTGTGCGACATCGGCCCGCGCGTCAGCGGCACCGACGGCATGGCGAAGCAGATCGCGCTCGTCGAGAAGCACTTCAAGGCGCACGGCGCCACGGTCACGCGGCAGGAGTTCAAGGCCCGCCAGGCGAGCCGCCGGGAGCCGACGGCCTTCACCAACTTGGTTGTGTCGTGGCACCCGGAGAAGACCAAGCGGGTGCTGTTCTGCGCCCACTACGACACGCGGCCGATCGCCGACCAGGAGCCGGACCGGAACAGCTGGAACCGGCCGTTCGTGAGCGCGAACGACGGCGCCGGCGGGCTGGCGCTGTTCATGGAACTGGCCCACCACATGAAGGGCGTGAAGACCGAGGTCGGCGTCGACTTCGTGCTGTTCGACGGCGAGGAGTACGTGTTCGACCCGCGGCACCTCGGCGGCGGCGACCGCTACTTCTTCGGCTCCGACCACTTCGCCGACGAGTACCAGCGGACGCGCGACACCCGCAAGCACACGTACGCCGGCGGCATCCTGCTGGACCTGTGCACGGCGAAGGGGGCGGTGATGCGGGTGGAGGAGCATTCGTGGATGTTCGCCCCGGAACTCGTGAAGCAGGTGTGGGCGGTGGCGGGGGCGACGGGGGCGAAGTCGTTCGTGGCCGAGCCGGGGCACAAGGTCGAGGACGACCACCTGGCGCTGAACCGCGTCGGCATCCCGTGCGTAGACGTGATCGACTTCGACTACCCGCACTGGCACAAACTGACCGACACCCCGGACAAGATTTCCGGCGACCAGATGGCCGAAGTCGCCCGGGTGCTGGTGAGCTGGGCGGGCGTGGTGCGCTAGTTCCGCTACCGCTTGCGGCTTCGCGTTGGGCGACGCGAAGCCGCAAGCGGATCTCATGATTCACGTCCGATCCCACAGCACAATCAACCCCATCACAGTGGTCAGCAGCAAGAACCCAACCCCGTCCCACGCCGTCGTGCGGAATGCGGTCAGCGTGTGGAAGCGGCCGTCGAACCCGCGTGCCCGCATCGCTTCGGCCACACGGTCGGCGCGGTCGGCGCCGCGAACCAGCATCGCCCCCACGGCGTGACCCGCGGTGCGATAGCCGTGGCGGTCGGCTTTCAGGCGGAAGCCCCGCACCCGCAGCGCCACCCGCAGCCGCCGCAACTCGTCCGCCAGGAGGAAGGCGTAGCGGTACGCCAGCAGCGCCACCACCACGAGCAGCCCCGGCGCCCGCAGGCGGTGGGCCGCAGCCAGCGTGTGGTGCACCGGCGCCGTGCCGACCAGCACCAGTACCAGCGCCCCGACCGCCAACCCGCGGAACAACACGCCGACCCCCGTGAGAAAGCCGTGCTCCGAGAGGTGGACCGGCCCCAGGTCCCAGCCGGGTCCGTCGAGAGTGAACGGCAGCACGAGTAGGAATGGTAGTGCCGCCAGTGCGAACGCCGCCAGCCGGACGTTCGCCCACGCCCCGCCGAGGTTCCCGACGCGCAGAAGGACGAGACCCAGGGTGAGGGCCGCGGCGGACGGGCCGGCGTGGCGGAGGGCGGCGACGGCGGCCGCGGCGAGGAGGACGGCGGCGAGCTTCCAGCGGGCGTCCCACCGCGCCAGCGGCGACGGCGGAACCGGCCGGTGACGGAACCCGAAGACCATGCCGGAACTCTACGACCGCCGGCGGTTAACGGCCCTTCAGCAGCGAATCGACCGACAGCCGCACTTCCTTCGTGTCGGCCGCCTTCACGACCGCGGCGTTGGCCTTCGCCAGCAGGTCGCGCTCGAGGTCGGGCTTCACCCGCTTCACCGTGTCGAGCACGATGTCGCCGACGACGCGGGCGCCATCGCCGCCGATCCCGGCCGTGTGCTCGACCACCAACTTCTCGTAGAAGAGTTGAGCGTCTGTGACCCGCAGGCGGCATACCACGTCGGGGATGAAACTGCCGTCCTTCTTCTCCACGCGTGTCACGGCCTCGCACTTCAGCGCCACCGCGGCCCGGCAGCGGGCGCGCGTCTCGCCGCTGTACAGGCGCTTGCCGTTCCGCCAAAGTTGCTGCTCGAACTTGATGGCACAGTCGGTGCCGAGGTGCGCCGTGAACGTGGCCTTGCCCGCCTCCGGGTACGCCGCCTCGACGATGCCGAGACCGAGCGTCTGCTCCGGGTTCACCGCGCGCAACTCGATCTTGCGCCAGGTGCCGTCGTTGCGCAGACCGCGGAGTTGTTCCGTCCGCAGCCGCCCACCGTCCTTGTGGAACTTGTAGCCCACCACGCCCTCCTCCTGCCGACCCCAGCCGTCCGACGACGCGACAAGCGGGTCGGGCAAGTTCTTTAGCAGCAGCGTGCGGAGGGTGCCTTCGAGCGCCTTCACGTCGGCCGGGTCGGGCCGGCGGGCGGGCGTGTCGGCCGGGGCGGCGGAACGGGCTACGACGGCGGTCTCGGCCGTCGCGCGGAACGCGGCGCAGCCGGCGGCCAGCGCGGACAGCAGTACGACGGCGCGGGTCACGGGCGGTCTCCGGGGCGATACCGCGATTATTCGGTGCGGCCACGACCGCCGCGACGGACATCGGACGAACGCCGCCCGGCTCGGAACGTGCGCCACCCGCACAACCGGCACCGCTTGCGCAGCCGCCCACGGTTCGCGCCGCGGCCGCGTGGTCCGCGAGACGCGGAAGTGGTAGGGTATGGCGGCCAACCTGCCGTCGCGGGGTGTCGATCGATGACGAAACTGATTCTCGGCAGCCGGAACAAGAAGAAGCTGCGCGAGATGCTGGATCTCCTCGGCGACCTCGGCCTCGACCTCTCCGACCTGTCGCCCTACCCGCACGCCCCCGAAGTCGCCGAGACCGCCGGCACGTTCCTCGGCAACGCGACGCTCAAGGCTGTTACCCTCGCCCCGGCGCTGAACGCGTGGGTCATCGGCGAGGACAGCGGGCTCGTCGTCCCCGCTCTCGGCGGCGACCCGGGCGTCGATTCGGCCCTGTACGCCGGCACCCACGGCGACGACGCCGGCAACAACGCCAAGCTCCTGGCCGAGTTGGCGAAGCTGCCACCCGGCACCGACCGCGGCGCTTACTACGTCAGCACCGCGGTCCTGGCCGACCCGACGGGGAAGGTGGTAGCGACCGCCGAGGGGCGCTGCCACGGCGTCGTCGTGGACGCCCTCCGCGGCGCCGGCGGGTTCGGCTACGACCCGCTGTTCCTGGTGCCGGAGTACGGCAAGACGTTCGGCGAACTGCCGCCGGAGGTGAAGCAGCGCATGAGCCACCGGGCGAAGGCGTTCGCGCAGCTCCGTCCCGCCCTCGAACGGATCGCCGGGTAACCGGGTAACACCGATGCTGAACGAACTGCAATCGGACCTCGGTGCCTTCCGCCACTACCTCCGCGCCGAGCGCGGCATGGCCGACAACACCGTGCAGGCCTACGGCCGCGACCTCGACCGGTTCGCCAAGTGGTGTGCCCTCGTCCGCTACGGCGACTACACCACGCCGACGCTGAAAGACCTCGCCCGCTACCTCGCATTCCTCCACGACGAACAACTCGCCGTGCCGAGCATCGCCCGGCACCTCGTCTCGCTCAAGATGTTCTACCGCTTCCTCAAACTGGAAGAAAAAGCCGACGCATCCGCGGTGGATCTACTGGCGTCGCCGAAGCTGTGGGAGCGCATCCCGTCGGTGCTGCCGCCGAACGCGGTGGACGAACTCCTGAAGGCGCCGCAGACCGGCGACCGCTTCTTCCTCCGCGACCGGGCCATCCTCGAAACCCTCTACGCCACCGGCTGCCGCGCGTCGGAGGTGGTCGGGCTGAAGGTGCAGGACGTGTACCTCGACGCGAGCTTCCTCAAGTGCTTCGGCAAGGGGAGCAAGCAGCGCGTGGTGCCCATCGGCCGGCCGGCCGTCGCCGCGCTGCGGGCGTACCTCGCCGACGGCCGCACCGCCAAGCCCACCGACGGGCCGGAGTTCGTGTTCGTCAGCAAGTCCGGCCGGCCGCTCGACCGCATCTTCCTGTGGGCGCTCGTCAAGAAGTACTGCAAGCGCGCCGGGCTACCCCCCACGACCAGCCCGCACACGCTGCGGCACAGCTTCGCCACGCACGTCCTCGCCGGCGGCGCCGACCTACGAAGCGTCCAGGAGATGCTCGGCCACGCCTCCATCAGCACCACGCAACACTACACCCACGTCGATCGCGACCGGCTGAAGGCGATCCACAAGCAGTTCCACCCGCGCGGCAAGGCTGACGACCCGAAGCCCGCCGACGGCGTCGGTTGAACCGGCACACTTGGTTCTGGCGGAGAGGGGGACCCCTGGCCAGAAGCATTGAGTCAACCAGAGGAATCACTATTGGAGTAACGCCGAACACGGTGGAACGGCGGGAGTCGTGATCAGTTCTGGACTTGTGGTCGAGCCGTCGGCGGGGTGGCTCGGTTGCTCTGACATCAAGCCGACAAGCGAACATCCCGTGGCGAACAGCCACCACATCAAGCACAGGTTCGGCCCATCGCACGAACCAACCGCGACCCCGTGCGGACCCGTACCCTACCCGGCCGCCCAGTCGCGCGCCTTCAGCCAGTCGTCGGTCAGCGCCGCCTCACGCGAGCCCGCGGCGGGACGATAGTCGTACACGTACCGCACCACCGGCGGCAGGCTCATGAGGATGCTTTCCGTCCGGCCGTCGGTCTTCAGCCCGAACGTCGTGCCGCGGTCGTACACCAGGTTGAACTCCACGTACCGGCCCCGCCGGTACTCCTGGAACGCCCGCTCCTCCGCCGTCCACGCCGCACCCTTGCGGCGCTCGACGATCGGCACGTACGACGCCAGGAAGGCGTCGGCCGCGTCGCGCACGAAGTCCCAGCTCGCGGCCGTCGCCGGCAGGTAGTCGAAGAAGATGCCGCCCACGCCGCGGGCCTCGTTGCGGTGCTTCAGGAAGAAGTACTCGTCGCACTCGCGCTTCATCGCGGCGTAGTCGGCCACGCCGGCGTGGCGGTCGCACGCCGCCTTCCAGGTGCGGTGGAAGTGGACCACGTCCTCGCGCACCGGGTAGTACGGCGTCAGGTCGGCGCCGCCGCCGAACCACGACTTCGACCCGTGCGTCAGGAAGCGGAAGTTCATGTGGACCGTCGGCACGTGCGGGCTCCGCGGGTGGAGCACCAGCGACACGCCGGTGGCGGTGAACGTCAGCCCGTCGCCGGGCATCTGCCTGGCGAACTCCGGGGACAGTTCGCCGAACACCTCGGAGAAGTTGACGCCCCCCTTCTCGAAGACGCCGGCGTCGGCGACGACGCGGGTGCGGCCGCCGCCGCCGCCGGGCCGCTCCCACGTGTCCTCGCGGAACCGGCCGGGGCCGTCGGCCTGCTCCAACCCAGCGCAGATGCGGTCCTGCAACCCGCGGAAAAACGTGACGGCGTCGGCGTGCATGGCGGCTCCCCGGGAGCAAATGGGACAGCGGTGTCCATTTTACCCACTGGGGGGCGTAGTGGCCCGGGGTTACGGCCGAATCGCGTCGCCGAGTTGCCGGCTGAACCGCCCCGCGGCCGACCGCAAGAGGTGATGACCGTCGGCGAAGTCGGTCTCGGCGTAGTCGCGCTCCGGCTCGACGACCGACACGCCGGCGCCGGCCAGGTACGCACACACGACCGGCTCCGCGGCCGCCGCGAGGGCGCGGAACGACGGCCCCTCCGGCGTGCGGAACAGGACGACCCGCGTGCCGCGGTCGCGGCAGCGCCCCAGCAGGTCGCGGAACACGCGGTCGGACATCGCCCCGACCCGGTAGCCGCGCTCCAGCCAGCCGTACTGGTCGCGGACCCGCCGGATCGCGCGGTCGCGGTCCGGTTCGGAGACGTGGTCGTGCGGGTACGGGGCGAAGCCGAACGGGTCCGTCATGTCCCACTGGAAGTCGAGTCGGTCGCGCCACGGCAGCCAGTTCGGTTGCGCGTGGCTCATCAACACCAGCCGCAGCGAGTGCCACGACCGCACCCGCTCGCCGGCCCAGCGGCGTTGCAGCACCGCGGGGTCGGCCGTGAAGGGCGCGAGGCGGCGGACGTCCGCCCACGACAGGCGGGCGGTCAGGTCTTTCAGTTGCTCCTCGGCCGGGCCGTCGTGGGCGAACGCGGCGGGGAAGAACTCGACGAGCAGCACGTCGGGAACGATGCCTTCGGCCGCGAGCCGTTCGACCGTGAGGTGAACCCGGAGCGGGCCGGCGCCGGACTGGCCGAAGTTGTAGACGAGCGCGCCGGGGAGGCCCATCGCCGCGGGGCTGACGCCCATCTGCGTCCGCGAGCTGCCGACCGCGAGCACGAGCGGCCGGCCGGGGTGCGCGGCGCGGAGGGCGTGCAGCTGCTTGAGGCGGTGGCCGTACTCGGGGTCGCGCCACTCGGGCTTCACCGTCTCGACGGCGGCGGCGAGGGCGATCACCGCGGCGGCTACGGTGGCGGCGCCGACGAGGATCGCGGCGCGGGTTTGTGGGGCCGGCTTCCAACCGGCCTGCGTGCACGGCCGGTTGGAAACCGGCCCCACAACCGAGGCCGCAGCCCCACCCTCATTTGCGGTCCCCCGCCAGCAGTGCGGCGGCGGCCGGGCCGAACCGGCGTGTGAACTCCGCCGCCCCGTGCTTCGACAGGTGGAAGCCGTCCACCAGGAGATCGTCTGGCATCCACCCGCGGGCGTCGATCAGCGGCAGGTCCAGCTCGCGACGGATCGTCGCCAGGTACTCCTGCGCCCGCCGCTCGGCGTCGGGCGGCATCCACCCGCGGAACTCGGTCGCCTCCGGCAGGTACGCCAGCGCCACCTTCGAGCCCTTCGCCCGCGCCAGCGCCACCGCCTCGCGCAGCGCCCGGTCGGCGAGCGGGTGAACGGTGTACCCGGTGAACTGGCCGCGGTAGATCGGCTCGCAGTGCGCCAGCCGCTTGACCCGCTCGTCCGGCCGCGGCGGGTGCTCGTCGAGGCCCGGGAGCCAGCCCCAGCCGTCCAGGTTGCCCCAGGCCAGTTCGAGCCGGCGGTCCCACGGCTGCCACCGCGGCGCGAGCTGCGCAAGGAGTCGGTGCCGCGTCTCGTACAGCGGGAAGAAGCGGTCGCGCCGCATCTTCGCCTCCGTCTCGTCCGGCTTCGGGAAGTAGTCGCGGACGAGCTGCGCGTCGCCGGCGAGTAGGCGGGCGTGGTCGATGCGGTCGGGCTCGTGGAACGGGCCGTCCTCGCGGAGGAACGGCGGCCAGAACTCCAGCACGACGACGTCGGGGCGGAACCCGTCGGCGTAGGCGCGGCGGAGCGCCATCAGCTCCATGACCGGCCCGGCGCCGACGAGCCCCATGTTGAACACCAGCGGGTCCGCCGTCCCGGGCGCCGCGGGGCGCGACTCTTCCCACGCGGTCGGGCTCAGCCCCATGCAGGTGCGCGAGCTGCCGACGACGAGGACGAGCGGCCGCCCCGGGTGCTCGGCGAGGCGGGCGCGGAGCGCGCTCGCCCGCCGGCCGTATTCGGGGTCACGCAGCTGCGGGAACGCCGACTCCATCAGCACCAGCGCGACCGCGTGGATCACCAGCACGCCGACGACGCCGACGAGCAGGGTCGAGCCGGCCGTCTGCCGGCGGCGGAACGCCGACGCCGCCGGTCGCGGCCGGGCGGCGGGCAGCGGCGGGAGGCGGAACAGGCGCAGCAGCGTGGTGCGGGTCATCGGGTGCCCCCGAGCCACGGGGCGAGGGCGTCGCGGGTCAGCACGTCGGTGAACCGGTCGGCGCCGAGGCCGGTCAGGTGGTGGCCGTCCATCGTCTCCTCGACGGTCACCCAGCGCCGGGCGTCGATCAGCGGCGCGCCGAACTCGGCCGACAGGCTCGTCATCAGCGCGTCGAGCTGCTTCAGCCCTTCGGCGTCGTACCACGTCTCCCACCCGCCGCACTCGGGCATCAGCACCAGCGCGGCGCGGACGCCGCGGGCGCGGCACTGGTCGAGCGTGTCGCGCACCGCACTCACGCCGCAGCCGGTCGGGCGGTAGCCGGGGAAGTAGGCGGCGTACTGGGCGAACGTCAGGTGCGTGAGGGTCGTGCGTTCTTTCGGCGAGCACACGTCGGGCGGGCGGCAGAAGCCGAAGGCGTCGGGCTCGTGACCGCCGTTGAGGCGGCGGTTGTCCATCAGCATCCACGGGGCGTAGCGGTCGAGCAGCAGGAAGCGGTGCTCGTACACCGACGCGAACAGCCCGCGCGGGCCGTGGGTGGCCGGCGTGGCGGCGGGGAACCCGAACCCGCGCACGACCGGCAGTTCGTCGGGCCGGAGTCGCGTCGAAAGCAGCCAGCGCGCCTCCGGCGTGAGCGGGTGCTGCCCCGCGAGGAACACCGGGTGCACTTCGATCAGCGCGAAGTCGGCCGTCACCCCGGCGTCGGCGAGGCGGCGGAAGGTGACGGCGTTCGTGACCGGCCCGGCCCCGGCCTGGCCGAAGTTGAACACCTCCGCGGGCCGGCCCAGCTGGCTCGTGAGTGCCTCGGTGGCGCGGCGGGCGTTCACGGCGTTGAGCGTCCGCGAACTGCCGACGAGCAGGACGGTGGTCGGGCGGTCGGCGGCGGCGAAGAACGCCGGGTGCGTGCGGAGGACGGCGAACTTGTCGAAGTAGAGCGGGTCGCGGAGCGGGGAGACTTCGGTGCGGACGGCGACCCCGAGCGCCACCTGCGACGCGAGAACGACCGCGACCCCGGTGACGACGGCGACCGCGGCCCGGCGGGCGCGGTCCGCGCCGGCGCGCGGCGTCGGCACGACGACGACCGTGACCCGGCCGGCGGCGCGCGGTCGCGCGCGGGCGTCGTGAGGCGGCGGAGGAGGGCGGGGGCCAGGGGCATCGTCGGGTCTCGGGTGTCGCTCATCGCCCCGCGGAAGAACGGCAGCACGGCCTCCCGCAACAGCCGGTCGGAAAACGCCTCGGCCCCCGGCCGCAGCATGTGGTGGCCGTCGGTGAACGCCGCCGCCGGCAGCCAGCCGCGGGCGTCGACCAGCGGCGCGCCGTACTCCGTTTGCAGCGCCGCGAGGAAGGCGTACAGCCGCGCCGTCGTCGCCGGCGGGTACAGGGCGCGGAAGCCGTCCGACTCCGGCATCAGCACCAGCATCACCGACACCTGTCGCTCGTGGCACAGGGCCAGTAGGTCGGCGAGCGCCCGCGCCCCGCCGCCGGTCGGGTGCATGTCGGCGAGGATGGCGCGGTACTCGCCGGCGGCGCGCGTCAGCCCTTCCTCCTGCTTCGCGGGCGTCAGGTCGGTGACGACCGGCGTGGACCAGCCCGCCGGGTCTTCGGTGCGGCTCCAGTCGTAGCGGAGGTGCCACGGCAGTGCGCTCGGGTGGACGCGGCCCATGATCGGGAAGCGCAACTGGTACCACGGCACCGTCACGGAGCGGCGCCAGTCGCGGCGCGACTTCTCGGCGGGGAAGCCGTAGCCGATGACGGGTTCAACCTCACCACGGCGCAGGCGGTCGGCGAACAGGAAGCGCGCCTCCAGCGGGCCATCATCCAACTCGGCGAGCGTCGGCGGCAGCACCTCGACGAGCAGCAAGTCGGGCCGCAGGCCGGCGTCCAGGAGCCGTCGCAGGTACGTGAGGTGCGTCACCGGCCCGGACGCGGGGATGCCGTAGTTGAACGCCATCGCGTCGCGGCCGAGTTCCGCCGCGAGTTGCTCGCGGACGCGGGCCGAGTAGAAGCCGTAGCCGGTGCGCGAGGTGCCGAGCATGACCACGCTCGGCGCCCCGGGGTGCGCGGCGAACTGCTTCCGCAGGCGTACCTCCTTGTCGGCGTAGCCGGGGTCGCGGAGGTACAGCGACAGCTCCGCCGCGACGCCGAGGCCGAGTTGGAGCAACACCGCGGCCACGACGCCGACGCCGACCGACACCGCAGCCTTGCGGCGGCGCGTGAGGCGCCGGCGCACGGGCGGTGCGGCCCGGGTTGGGCGGAGGAAGGCGGTGAGTCGAGGGGTCAGCTTCACGGGCCGCCGTCAGAAGTCGAAGTAGATGAAGCTGCTGCCGCTGTCGGGGGCCAGCACCATCGCGGCGCACAGGCACACCGCGTAGCCGGCCCCGAGCACCGGCGCCGGGAGGCGGTCGTACACCCGCTGCCACACCCCGCGCGTCACCAGCAGGTGACACACCAGCACGAACGCCGCCGTGTACCACAGGCTCCGGTTGTGCAGCGGCAGCGGCAGCCCCATCTGCAGGCTGAACAGCCGGCTGTACATCGCCATCGCCCGGTCGAACCCGTCGAGGATCAGGTCCGGCCGCGGCGGCTTGAGCGGGTCCGGGTACAGGTTCGGCTGGAACAGCACCCAGCACAGGCTCACGCAGAAGAACGTGGCCACGATGCGGAGTCCGGTGCCGAGTGTCGTCTTGAGCGCCGCGTCGAAGGCCGGCCGGGCCTGCGCGAACGCGGCGAAGTGGCGGTGGATCACCAGGAGCAGCCCGTGCGCCACGCCCCACAGGACGAAGCTCCACGCCGCCCCGTGCCACAGGCCGCCGAGCGTCATCGTGATCATCAGGTTCCGGCACGTGGCGAAGTTGCTCCCGCGGCTGCCGCCGAGCGGGATGAACAGGTAGTCGCGCAGCCACGTCGAGAGGCTGATGTGCCAGCGCCGCCAGAACTCCGACACGTTCGCCGCGATGTACGGCATGTTGAAGTTGTTCGTCAGCTTGTACCCGAGCAGGTGGGCGAGGCCCACGGCCATGTCCGAGTAGCCGCTGAAGTCGGCGTAGATGCGGATGCTGTACGCCAGCACCGCCATCCACACCGCGCCGGTGTTGAACTTGTCCGGCTCGGCGAAGATCGGGTCGCAGAACACCGCCATGCGGTCGGCGATCGCCATCTTCTTGAACGCCCCCATCAGCAGCAGTTGCACGCCGACCTGCACGCGCACCCAGTTCCACCGCTTCGGGCGGCGCGTCTGCTGGAGGAAGTCGCCGGCGCGGACGATCGGCCCGGAGACGAGGTGCGGCAGGAACAGGATGAACAGCAGGAACCGCGGCAGGCTCGTCTCGGAACGGCACGAACAGCGCCAGCGCCCGCATGTCGTACTTCGCGTACCCCGGGTCGCGGCCGGCGGTCACGAGCAGGTCGTGCAACTCGTTCAGGAAGAACCCGCGGTACTTGAAGTAGCACAGGATCGACAGGTTCATGCCGATGCTGGTGAACATGATCGCGCGGCGCAGCCTCACCCGCTCGGTCGCGTCCATGAGCCGGCCGAAGAGGTAGTCGGCGAGCGTGGTGGCGGTGACGAGGAACGCCAGCTCGGCGCTCCACGCGGCGTAGAAGTGGAAGCTGGCGGCCACCAGCACCCAGATGCGCGTCATCTGCCACTTGCGCGGGATGCTCCAGTAGACGGCGAGCACCGCGGCGAAGAACAGCAGGAAGTTCGACGTGTGGAAGAACGGTTCCGGCAGCAGCTCGGCGAGCTTCTGGAAGTAGGGCCAATCCGTTTTGGACGTGCCGGCGGCGGTGGCGAACAGGCTGAGCGGCATTCGGCCGTCCCGTCCGTGGGAGGGTCGGGCCGGGGACGCGGCCCCCGGCGTGGGCGGCGGACTATAGCGAGGGGGGGAAAACGCGGTCAACCCCGTATCCTAACCCCCCGCGGCGCCGCCGACGCCGTCCGGGAGCTTTGGGGACGACCGATGGCCGAGCAGTGGGACTACAAGAAGGCCGGGCTCGACCTCGGCAAGTACGAGGACACGATCCACCGCATCCAGTCCCACCTCGCCCGCACCCAGGACCGGACGCGCGTGATGCCGCCGCCGTTCCCCCCGCGGAAGGGCGGCAAGGGCGTCGGCGGCTTCGCCAGCCTGTTCGACCTCGACCCCAGCGGCCTGTTCAGCAAGAAGTACGAGCACCCCGTCCTCGTCACCTGCACCGACGGCGTCGGCAGCAAGCTCAAGGTCGCCGCGCAGGCCAAGAAGTTCGACACCGTCGGCATCGACCTCGTCGCCATGTCGGTGAACGACCTGATCTGCACCGGCGGCGAGCCGCTCGTGTTCCTCGACTACATCGCCATGCCGGCCGACGACCCGGCCGTGACCGAGCAACTGGTGAAGGGCATCGCCGACGGCTGCGTCGAGGCCGAGTGCTCGCTCGTCGGCGGCGAGACGGCCATCCTGCCCGACTTCTACCAGCCGGGCGACTTCGACATGGCCGGGTTCTGCACCGGTGTCGTGGACAAGCCCGAGGTCATCGACGGCAGCCGCATCGAGGTCGGCGACGCGGTGATCGGGCTGGCGTCGAGCGGCCTCCACTCGAATGGCTACAGCCTCGTCCGCAAGATCGTCTTCGACGCCGCCGGGCTGAAGATCACCGACCACGTCCCGGAGCTGGGCAAGACCGTCGGCGAGGAGCTGCTGACGCCGACGCGGCTGTACGTGAAGCCGGTTCGGCAAGTGCTGCGGCACTACCCGGTGAAGATGAAGGGCGTGATCCACGGGCTGGCGAACATCACCGGCGGCGGCCTGCCGGACAACATCGGGCGCATCCTGCCGCCGGGCTGCCGGGTGAAGGTGAAGGCGGGCTCGTGGGACGTGCCGCCGGTGTTCGGCTGGCTGCAACGCCTCGGCAACGTCGCCGACGCCGAGATGCGGCGGGTGTTCAACGTGGGGGTGGGATTCGCGGTCGTGGCGGCGCCGTTCTTCGCCGCGAGCATCGTCGAGCAGTTCGAGAAGCTCGGCGTCCCGGCCTGGGTGATCGGGGACGTCGTCGCCGGCGAACCCGGCGTGGATGTGGTTTGATCCATGTTCTGGCGCCTGTTCGCCACCTACCTGCTGCTCGTCCTCACCGCCGTCGGGCTGGTCGGCGTCCTCATCTTCCGGCGGCACGACACCCTCCTCTTCGAGATGGCCGACGACGTGGCCGTCGCCGGGGCGCTCGTCGTGCTCCTCGCCGCGGTGCCGGCGTTCGTCATGGCCCGGCGGTTCGCCCGGCCGCTCGGCGAACTCACCGCCGGCGCCCGCCGCCTCGCCGACGGCGACTTGACCCACGTCATCCGCGTGACCGGCGGCCGCGAGCACGCCGGCGTCGCCGCCGCGCTCAACGCCATGAGCGGCCGCCTCGCCGACACCTTCGACCAACTCGGCCACGACCGCGAACAGCTCCGCGCCATCCTGTCCGGCATGGTCGAGGGGGTTGTCGCCATCGACCCCGACCAGCGTGTCATGTTCGCCAACGAGCGGGCCGGCGTGCTGCTCGAGTTCGACCCCGCGGCCGCGGTCGGCCGGCGGCTCTGGGAAGTCGTCCGCCAGCGCGGGTTCCAGGAGATCGTGGACAAGGGGCGGACCGGGGCCGACGAACACCGCGCCGACCTCGACTGGAAGGGGCCGGTCGGGCGGAGCCTGACCGTGTACGTGTCGCGCCTCCCGGCGCCGGCCGCGGCCGGCGCCGTCGTCGTCGTCCACGACACGACCGAGCTGCGCCGCCTGGAGCGACTGCGGCAGGAGTTCGTGGCCAACGTGTCGCACGAGCTGAAGACGCCCCTGGCGGTCATCGGCTCGACCGTCGAGGCGCTCCAGGACGGCGCCGCCGACGACCCGGAGGCGCGGCCGGCGTTCCTCGCCCGCATCGCCGACGAGGCCGCCCGGCTGATGGCGCTCATCACCGACCTGCTGAGCTTGGCCCGGATCGAGTCGGCCGGGCAGGCGCCGGACCTGGTGCCGGTGCGGCTCGACCAGGCGATCACCGACTGCCTGGAACGGCTGACGGACCGGGCGGATTCGAAGTCGCTAACGCTTATCGAGAAGCCGCCGGCCGACGGCCCGGCCGGGGTCGTCGCCCTGGCCGACGCCGGGGCGCTGCGACAGGTGCTGGACAACCTCGTGGACAACGCCATCAAGTACACGCCGAACGGCGGCCGGATCACGGTACGGTGGGGGGCGCCGGCGTGGGTCGAGGTCGAGGACACCGGCATCGGCATCGCGGCGGCCGACCTGCCGCGCATCTTCGAGCGGTTCTACCGGGCGGACAAGGCCCGGGTCCGCGACGCCGGCGGCACCGGGCTGGGGCTGGCGATCGTGAAGCACCTGGTGCAGGCGATGCGCGGCACGGTGCGGGTGGCGAGCCGGCCGGGGAAGGGGACCACGTTCCGCGTCACGCTGCCGCGGCCGGGGTGACGCCTCAGCCCCGCGCGGGTTCGACCTCGCGGATCGTGAACCACTTGTACTCCGTCACCGCCTTCGTGTTCCGCAGGAACACCGACGTGGTCCGGCCGGTCAGCACCGTCCGCGGCGGCCAGAACGTGCAGTCCGTGTCGGTCGGGTCGCTCGGCCAGTCGGCGGCGTCCACGAGCGTCGTCAGCGGCTCCCAGGTGCCGCCGCCGGCGCCGTCGGTCAGGTCGCGGTGCAGTTCCAGCCGCACCGTCCCGGCCGGGGTGTCGCGGACGACGAACTTCATGCCGACCCACACGCCCGGCGGCGGGCCGTTCGGCCAGTCCGGGAGGCGGACGCCGCGTGGGACGGTGTAGCACGGGTGGCCCAGCTCCTTCGTGAAGTCGGCCCGGCCGTCGTACATCAGTCGGCCGTAGTAGGCCGTGCCGGCCGCCTTGTCGCGGTCCTCGTCCTGGTGCTCGCTGCGGGCGCCGACGATGAACCCCTGGTGGGTGTCGGGCGCGTCCTCGCTCACGCGGCGAGCGTAGACCGTCACCTCGACGTTGCCCCAGCGGTGGCGGCGGCCGCGGTCGTAGAAGTAGAGCCGCGGGTTGTACCCGCTCACCCGCGCCACGCCGGCGCCGTCGATCTCCACCACCGGCCCCACGCCGCGCACCTCGCAGCGGTTCAGGTCGCCCGGCTCCCAGTGCCGGCCGCGGACGGCGCGCGGCCCGCCGGCGTGCCACTTCGACGCCCACTCCGCGCCGGCGGTCGGGTACAGGCGGGCGATGCCGAACTCGTCGGTGTCCATCGGGGCTTCGGGGGTCAGAACAGGCGTGCCGGCGGCGGGCCGGTCAGCGACCGCACGTAGTCGTAGTAGCCGGCGAGCTTGAACTTCCGGGCGGTGTTCTCGCTCGACATGTAGCGAACGTTCCCGAACACCGGCCGCTCCGGCGGCCACGGCCGGTCGAACAGGCCGAAGCACCACAGGATGCCCGTGTACGAGTTCGGGTCGCGGCCGTCGAGCGCGTACTTGTTGTTCAGGTGCTCCAGCACGCGGTACGCCTCGGCCGGCGTCTCGGACCACTCCAGCACCTTCTTCCCCCACAGCATCCGCAGGTAGTTGTGCATCCGCCCGGTCTTCACCAGTTCGATCTGGGCGGCGTTCCACAGCGGGTCGTGGGTGTCGGCCGCCTCGAACTGCTCGGGCGTGTACAGGTGCTCGCGGCGGTCGCCGGCGTGTTTCCGCAGGGTCTCGCGCGCCCACTCGGGGAGCACGTCGGGGAACGGCGGGGAGCTGTCCGCAGAGGGCGGGACGGCCGACCCCGCGCCGGCGAAGAAGAACTGGCGGCCCACGTCGCGCCAGGTCACGGCCTCGTCGAGGAAGCCGTTCACGCTCGCGTCGCGGCAGTAGAAGTCGTCGCGCTTCCCCTTCGCCCGCGGGTTGACCTCGGCCGGCGACCAGTCGCCGAGCGACCCGAGCGCGGCGTCGATCACGTCCTCGATCGCGAGGTGGCCGAAGCGGAGGTACGGGCTCAGCCGGCTGGCGGCGCCGCGGGCGGGGTCGTCGGGCTGGTTGCGGCCGTCGGCGTAGCGCGGCAGCTTGTCGGCGACAAACTCCGCCAGCACCGCCCGGACGGCCGTGGTGCCGCCGACCACGCCCGGCACCGGCGGCACGGTCTGGTCGATCGGGAGCTTCGCCACGAACGCGGCGATGTCGTTCGGGATGTGCCACGGGTTGAACGGCGGCGCGAGCGACGACCGCGCCACCTTCGGCACGTCGGGCTCGGCGACGGCGCGGTTCGCCCACGCCTCGGGAAACTGGGCGTGGATCCGCGGCCGGAGGTGCGCCGCCGCCGACACCGGCTTCTCGCCGAGCAGCGAGAGCGGCGCCACGCTGTTGCCGTCCACGAGGTAGACGGCGACCGGCGCCTTCGCGGCGAGCGCCCGGTTCTGCGCCGGCACGATGAACGCAGGGTAGTCGTCGGTGACGACGGCACAACTGTCGGCCGCGAGGCGGGCGACGAGGCCTCGGCCGGGCTGCTCCGGCGTTTCGACGAACGACCAGTGCGCGACGCCGAGCCGGGCCGCGGCCGCGGCGGTGTCGCGCATCCCTTCGAGCATGAAGGCGTGGTGGCGGGCGCTGGCCCAGGGGTAGTCGAGCTTCAGCCCCTCGTACACGACGAGGGGCTTCTGGAAGTGCCGGCACAGGTGGAGGGCGTAGTCGAGGGCGTGGCTCGAATGGAGCCGGCGGACGGCCTGCATCCACAGGAGGACGTAGCGGCCCGCGGGGTCGGGCGGGCGGTCGTTGGCGGGGCGGACGCGGGCGTCGTTGTAGGTGGTCATCCACCCATTCATAGGCGGCCCGACCGCCCGGCGACGAAGGTGGGCTTTACACGCCGGGAATCGCCGGGCATAAGCCGCCCAC
>JBGAQM010000527.1:0-3236 GCA_044220735.1 Urbifossiella sp.
AGAATCCGGGGGCTGACGCCCCCGGCTCGCCGGTCGTTACGGGTAACATGTCAAAGGAATGAGTGCCACCCGCGCCGAAACCTACCTCACGCTCCCGCTCGACTACGCCAACCGCGTCGGCGGGCTGTGCTGGTCCGCGGGCGGCGACGCGGTCGAGCGCTGGAACGGCACCACGCTCGCACTCACCGAGGAAGTCGCGCTCGTCCTCGAAGGCGTCTTCAGCCGCCCCCAGGTCCCGCCGTTCGTCGTCGTCCTCCACGTCCTGCACCTGATGCGATCCGACGACAGCGCCCCCGCGTCGGCGCGCCTGCGGGCCGCGTTCCGCGACGCTCACGGCTCGCCGGGGCTCCTTCGCAACGCCGGCGTGTTGATCGCCGCCCTGTGCGCCGACGTGCCGCCGGCGACCGCCGTGCCCGGCTTCGCCGACGTGGACGCCGCCCGCACCCGCCGCCGGCTGTTCGGCACCATCGGCTTCCCCCTCATGGCCGACGAACCGGCCCTGTCGGCGGCCGAGGTCGAACGGCGGGTGACCGAGCAGGTGGCGAAGCTGTCCGACGACGGCCTGCGACACTGGTTCGTCCACGGGTGCGCCCCGGGAACGGCGGGGCCGGCGCTCGCCGCGGCTGTGGAGTCGCTGCCGGCGCGGGTGGCGCGGCTGCTGGCGCTGGCGCGGGAGCGGCCGCGGCTGGTCGGCGCCGCGGCGGTGGTGCCGGCCGTGGACGCGGCACTCACGCTGCCCCCGCGCCGCCGCTCGCCGGACGCGGTCCCGCAGGGCGGGTACTGCGACGTGACCACCCGCGGCGACCCGGACCGCCTCCTCCCGTCGCAGTTCGCGCTCGACCCGGACGAGTTCGTCCGCCGCTTCGCCGAGCGCGAGCTGCTGTACTTCCTCCGCGAAGAGCCGCAGGCCGCGGAAAAGCCGGACCGCCTCGTCGTCCTCGACCAGGGCGTGCGGACGTGGGGCGCCGTCCGCCTGGCGCTCGCCGCGGCCGCGGTCGTGTTGTTGCGGAAAGACGCGAAGCGCCTCGGCCGCGTGCTCCTGGCCGCGACCTCGACCGACGACGTGATCGACCTCGCCACCGCCGACCCGGAAGCGGTCGCGGGCGTGCTGGAGGCCAGCGACCTGACGCCAACGCCGCGGGCGTGCTGGACCTCGGCCGTCGCCGCGGCCGGGGACGGGCCGCGCGACGTGATCCTGCTGACGCACCCGCGGACGGCGCGCGACCCGGCGCTGCTCGCCGTGCCGCGGCGGCCGGGCGATCGGGCGTTCGCGCTGACGGTCGGCGACGACGGCCGCGCGGAACTGGCCGAGTGGGGCGTCGCGGGGCCGGTGCCGCTGCGGGCGTTCCGCGTGGACCTGGCGGCGGCCGAGGCCGCGAAGGTGACCGCCACGCGGGCGCCGACAGCGCCGCTCGCCGCGCGACTCGATTCGGCGTGGACCGGGGACGTGGAGCCGGTAGCGTTCCCGTTCCGCCCCGGCCTCATCGTCGAGCCCGTGAGCCTGACGTTCGACGCCGACGCGGGGTGGCTCGTGGCCGCCGGGCCGAACGGGGTGCTGCACGGGCTGACGCTCGACGACAGGCCGCCGGAGGTTCTGCCGCGGGCGTTCCACGCCGGCGCCCTGTTGAAGCAGGTGGACGCCGTTCTCCCGCTGGCCGGCGGCGTGGCCGTGTGCGGCCGCCTCGACCCGGCTCGTGGCGCGGCCGGTCTGGCGGCGTCGTCGCCCGGGGCGCAGGTGGGGACGAGCGGCGCGCCCGACGACCCGCCGGGGCAGGTGTTCGCGGTGGCGCACTACGCCCGCGCCGGCGGGGGGGTGACCGTTCACCACCTCCACGCGGCGGCCGCCGCGGCGTCCTGGTCGGCGTACCCGGACCTGAACTGCGTGGTGGTGTATCGCCGGTCCGGCGTCGCCGGCCGGGTGGGAGTCGTGGACCTGACCACGGGCGAGCGGTACTTCCTCGGGCAAAGTTCGCCCGCCCCCGACCGTCTGGCCGCGGCCGTCAACCGGCTCATGAGCCCGGCCGTGCCCCCGCCGCCGCTCGCGCTCCCGGTGCGGACCGCCCCGCCGTCCGAAACGGACCCGAACGGGGCGGGGCCGTACCTGTGGCTCCGCGGGACTGCCTTCGAGGTGCCGGCGGCCGACCCGGCGTGGCCGCCGTCCGAGCCGCTCCGTGACGGCCGGCCGCTCCTCGGCGGCGCCGACGTCACCCGCGCCCAACTCGCCGGCAACACGCTGGCGCTGGCGGTCCGCCGAGGCGGCGAGCGGAATTTGGTCTTCTTCCACGGCCCCGCGGCCCGCGTGGCGGGCGAGGTGCCGCACCCGCAGAGTGCCGCCCCGTTCGCGCTGTCGCCGTGCGGCCGGCGGGTGGCGCGGGTGAAGCCGTCGCGTACGGTCGTCGTGGCGGACGTGCCGGGGACCGGGCCGGCGCTGGCCGTCGCGGCGCCGGCCGGGGTTCACAACAACCTCGCGGTCCGCGTGGAGGCGAACCCGTTCCGGCTGCTGGTCCGCGTCGGCGGCTTCGCCCACCAGTTCGCGGCACAGCACGGCGAGCTATTCCACATGGTCGTCACCCACACCGCCGCCCGCCCGACGTGGCCGCCGGCGCAGCGCCCCGTGGACCCGGCCGCGTTGTACGACCCGGCTCGCTTCCCCGCCGCCGAACGGGTCTGGGCCGGCCCGTGGACGGCGGTGCCCGACCGGCTCGGGCAGGTGCTGGTATTCGCCGCCGGGCCGCGGCCGGTGCTGTCGGTGCTGGTGAGGCGCGAACTCGCGGCCGTGTGGGCGCCCGGCGGGGTGTTCTGGGGCAGCACCGCCCTGATCGGCGGCCCGCCGACACGCGACGCGGCGCGGGTCATCGGCGCGGCCATCGACGCGGTTGCGGGGGGGAACTGACGTGGACGTGCCGTTCCGCCTCACCCGCCGCGACGCCCCCCTCGGGACGGACGCCGTACTCGTTCTCGCGGACGGGTTCGAGCCGGTCGCCGCCGCGGTCGTCGGCCTCGGCGCGGACCCGGCGGTGTTCCCCGTCCGCGGCGGATTCCTGCTCGTGCCCGCGGGTCCGGTACCCGGCGCGGTCCGGCTGCGACGGCTGGCCGGCGACCTCTTCATCCCCGCGGACGCCGACCTCGTTCCCGCGCTGCTGCCGGACGAGGCCGCGGGGCTGACGCGCGACCGCGGGCTCGTCTTCCTCCCCGGCGGGCCGGTGCTGGCGTTCGACCCTGCGGCGCCGCTGCCG
>JBGAQM010000528.1:0-3221 GCA_044220735.1 Urbifossiella sp.
GTAGTCGCCGTGGTCATTCTGGTGGATGACGTCGGCCATGAGGTCTTCGACCCGCAGCTTGTGGTCCTTGAGGTACTGCCGCCACAGCCCGCGCACGTCGGCCAGCTCGGTGCCGTAGCGGCGCGACACGTCCGGGAGGAAGACGTGGTTCTGCCACCGGTGCGGGTTGGCCTTGAACGTCAGTCGCGCCGGCTCGACGACCTCGTCCACGGTGTCGTTGTGGATCGGGGTGAGGTGGTCGGTGGCGTGGAGGACGTCGGCCGTGGTGCGCTCGCGTACGCGGCGGATGATCGCCTCGTACTCCTCCGGCGGGCCGTAGACGTGGAAGATCAGGAGGTCCGGGTAGGCGGGGTAGAGGTCGGCCTCGGCGGTGCGGACGAGCGCGTGCGAGACGTAGCCGGGGATCGCGCGGTTCTCGATGTGGAGGTCGGCGAACGGGAAGCGGGCGCGGAGGTCGCGCGCGACCCGCGCCGTCCACGCCTGGGCGGTGATCGACTGGCCGTAGAACAACACGCGGACGGTGTTCCGCTTCTCCGGCGTGCTGGTCGCCAGGAGCGTCATCGCCCGCTGCACGTTCGCCCCGTAGGACGCGACCGGGCCGAGCGTCTTCGGCGGCGGGTACGGCGACGGCTCGGCCGCCAGCACCGCCGGCGCGAGCAGGAGGCCGGCGACCACGAATCGCGTCATGGGAGACCGAGGCCTGAAGGGGGATGCCGCAGACACCCGAATCGAATCGGCACGCCGACGCGCCGCCCGCCGCCCGATGACCCCCCGGACCAACCCCCGCACGACCCGCCCCCCGCACAGCCCGCACAACCGGAACTCTGAACCGATGCGAACCTTCTGCCACGCCGCCACGCCGGTCTATTCCCGCCGCGACCTCCTGACGGCAAGCGCCAACGGGTTCGGGCTCCTCGCGCTCGCCGGGCTGGCGAACGGGCAACAACCGCGGCCCGCGTCCCCGCTCGCGCCGAAGCCGCCGCACTTCACCCCGAAGGCGAAGCGCGTGATCTTCCTGTTCATGCACGGCGGCCCGTCGCAGGTGGATACGTTCGACCCCAAGCCGGCGCTCGCGCGGCACCACGGCCAGCCGTACCCGGGGCAGAAGCCGCGGGTGCAGTTCGCCGCCACCGGCAACCTCCTCCGCTCCCCGTGGGAGTTCCGCCCCGGCGGCACGAGCGGCACGCCCGTGAGCGATCTGTTCCCGAACGTGCGGCGCATGGCCGACGACCTGTGCGTCATCCGTTCGGTTCACGCCGACAACTCGGCCCACGGCGGGGCGCTGCTGCAACTCCACACCGGCAGCGACACGTTCGTGCGGCCGAGCGTCGGCAGCTGGGTGACGTACGGCCTCGGCAGCGAGAACCAGAACCTGCCCGGGTTCGTCACCGTCTGCCCGACGCTCGGCCACGGCGGGGTACAGAACTGGTCGAGCGCGTTCCTCCCGGCCGCGTTCCAGGGCACGCCGATCGGTCACTCCGGCATCCCGGCCCGCGAGTCGAGTATCCGCGACATCCGCAGCACGGCCCCGTCGGCCGATCTTCAGCGGATGCAACTCGACGTGCTCCGCGAGATGAACCAGGGCCACCTCGCCGCAGCCGGCGCCGACCCGGCGCTCGAGGGGCGGATCGAGTCGTTCGAGCTGGCGTTCCGCATGCAGGCCGCGGCCCCCGGCGTGGCCGACCTCACCAAGGAGTCGCGCCGCGTGCTGGACATGTACGGCGTGAACCGGCCCGAGACGGACAACTTCGGCCGGCAGTGCCTACTGGCACGGCGGTACTGCGAGGCCGGGGTGCGGTTCGTGCAGGTGACGCACAGCTACAAGTGGGACCAGCACGGCGACCTGACGCGCGACCACGCGAAGAACGCCCGCGAGGTGGACCAGCCGATCGCGGCGCTGCTGACGGACCTGAAGCAGCGGGGGTTGCTGGAAGACACGCTGGTGTGGTGGGGCGGCGAATTCGGGCGGACGCCGACGGCGCAGGGCGGCGACGGCCGCGACCACAACCCGCACGCGTTCAGCATGTGGCTCGCCGGCGGCGGCGTGAAGGGCGGTACGACCTACGGCGCGACGGACGACTTCGGCTACTACGCGGTCGAGAACAAGGTCCACCTGCACGACCTGCACGCCACACTGCTGGCCGCGCTGGGCCTCGACCACGAGCGCCTGACGTACCGGCACGCCGGCCGCGACTTCCGCCTCACCGACGTGAAGGGGCGCGTCGTACGCGAGGTGTTCGCCTAATTCGACTCCGCTTGCGGCACCGGCGCGGCCTCCCGAGCCTGGGCGGCGGCCGCGTCCTTCAGTCGTGTCGTGGCCACGCCCGCGACGACTCCCGTGCCCGCGTACACCGTCAGCAACACCAGGACGGCGAGGCACCCGGCCCGGTCGCGCACGGCCTGGTCGTGGACGTCGCGCACCCACTCGGCCACCGCCCAGAGTGGCCGGGCCTTCGTCTGGCCGGACATCCGCCAGAGGGCAACGACCTCGCCGAGTTCGAGAGCGACGAGGTCGGACATCTGGTCGTTGCTCAATTCGTCCGCCTGCCGGGGCGCCCCGGGGTGAGCCCTCCGGAACGCGGCCGCCGCCCGCGCCTGCCCGGCCACGAGCGGGACTTGCACGGTGAGAAACGCGGTGACGACCCAGAGGAACCACGAGCCGGAGTTCCACGCCCAGGAGCCGAACACGATGGCCGTGAGAAGCCGGACCCACCCGGTCAGGTTCGGCCGACGGGCCATGAGAAGTGCCTGGAACAGTTTTCCGCCGTCGAGCGGGACCAGCGGCAGCAGGTTGAACGCGTTCACCCACACGAGCGCAATCGCCAGGTCGTACGCTTCCGGCGACGAGGCCGGGAGGGCAGACGTCGCGAGTGCGAAGCCGAGTGCGATCCCGGGGACCGGCCCGAGGAGCAGCACGACCGCCTCCTGCCAGGCCGGGGCGGTCTCCTTCCGCCCGCTCGCCGCCGCCCCGAAGAAGGGGATGAAGAAGACCCGCAGGTCGCGGTATCCGAATAGCCACATCCCGAGAAGGTGGCCGCCCTCGTGCAACGCGATGACGGCCACGACCGTCACGACCCACTCCACCGGGTGGCGTGCCAGACTCGCGGTGAACAGCGCGAGGGACACGACCACGACGAGGATTGGGTGCCCGGCGGGCGGTGTGGTCAGCAGGTTGGTCAGTTCCGCGCGCAACTCGGCCGGGGCGTAGACCGAATCCGGCG
>JBGAQM010000031.1:0-27507 GCA_044220735.1 Urbifossiella sp.
CCATCGCCCCCAACATCACCCGCAGCGCCGCCCGCGGCAGGCGCAGCAGCGCCGGCCGGCGCAGCACCCGCGCCAGCGTGCGGGTGAAGTCGCGGTTCGTCACCGGGTTCGGGGCGCACACGTTCACCGGTCCGCGGACGGCGTCGGTCATCAGGGCGTGGTGAACGGCCCCGACCCAGTCGCCGGACGTGACCCACGGGAACCACGCCCGGCCGTCGCCGAGCACCGCCCCGGCGCCGGCCCGGAAGGCCGGCAGTTGCTTCGCCAGCGCACCTCCGCGCGGCGTCAACACGATCCCGGTCCGTAGGAAGGCCACGCGGGCGCCGGCTTCCGCGGCGGGGGTTGCGGCCGCCTCCCACTCCCGGTTCACGTCGGCGAGGAAGCCGCTCCCGGGGGCCGACTCCTCGGTCAGCACCTCGTCGCCGCGGTCGCCGTAGATGCCGATCGCCGAGCCCGACAGGAACACACGCGGCCCGTTCGGCGTTCGCGCCACGGCTTCGGCCAACAGTCGCGTCGGGATCACGCGGCTGTCGCGGATCGAGCGGCGCTTCGCGTCCGTCCAGCGGCCGTCGGCGATGCCGTCGCCGGCGAGGTGGACGAGGGCATCGCACCCGGAAAGGAGACCCGGATCGGGTGGTTCGGTCGGGTTCCACGACACCGACTCGGTGCCGTCGTCGAAGGCCGGCTTCGGCGGTGCCCCGCGGACGAGTCGCACGACGCGGTGCCCGCCGCCGGTGAGGAAGTGCGCCAGCTCCGTTCCCAGGAGGCCGCGCGACCCGGTGATCGCCACGCGCAGGCGCGGCCGGTCGCGGAAGGCGCCGTGCCGCCGCAGGTCACTCGCGGTCACGGTGTGGCGGTAGGCGAACATCGCCGCGAGTCGTCGCTCCACCATCCCGCCGCCGAATAACTTGCCGACCGGCCCGAGGGGCAGGCGGTAGTCGATGTGGTCCTCCAGCGTCGAAGTCTCCGGCCCGTCGGGGAGGAAGCGGTGGGTGTGTTCCCACCGGGCGAACGGGCCGCGGAGTTGCACGTCGCGGAACTCGCGGCCCGGGGTGAACGACGGGTGCTCGGCGACCATCCTGCCGCCGACCGGGCCGACGAGCTTCGTGCGCACCGTGACGCGGTAGCCCGGCGTGCCGAACGCACCCTCGACGCCGACCACGTCGGCGGTCTCCCACGGCGGCGTGAGCCGGGTGAACGCCGACGGGCGGGCGTGCCAGGCGTAGAGGTCGTCGGCCGAGGCCGGCATCGACGAGCGGCGGGTGAACGTGGAGTCAGGCATCGTTACCGATTGTAGGCACGGTTTCCGCTTTCCCGCACCTCGGCCGCGGGGTATGCTCGGGGTGTCGGTCCCCGCCGCGCTGCCCCTCCCCGGTCCCGCCATGCCCCGCCTCGTGGCCGCCCTGGCCGTACTCGCGCTCGCCGGCCCCGCCCGCGCCGACCTCGCGCCGCGGGTCGATGCGCTGATCGAGGCGAAGGCGACGGCCGACAACGTGCCGCTGTCGCCGCCGGCCGACGACGCCGAATTCCTCCGCCGCGTCACACTCGACCTTGCCGGAACCCTGCCCACCGCCGCCGAGACGAAAGCCTTCCTCGCCGACACCGACGCCAAGAAGCGCGACAAGCGGATCGCCGCGCTCCTCGCCGCGCCGAGCTACGCGGAGCGGATGACGGACCAGTTTCACGTCGCGCTCATGGAACGCCTCGGCGACAACCCCGAGTGGACGGCGTACCTCAAGAAGTCGTTCGCCGCCAACGCCCCGTGGGACGCGATGGCCCGCGACATGCTCCGGGCCGACGCCAGGACCCCCGACAAGCTCGGGGCGGCGTTCTTCCTCAGCAAGCGGCTCGAAAACTACGGGCAGAATCCGGTCGATCACTCGGCGCTCACGCGCGACGTGGGCCGGCTGTTCCTCGGCAAGAACTTCCAGTGCTGCGAGTGCCACGACCACCTCGTCGTGGAGGAGTACAAGCAGCAGCACTTCCAGGGGCTCCACGCCTTCTTCCGCAACCTCACGCTGGTCAACGCCGCGAAGCTCCAGGTCGGCGAGAAGGTGACGGCCGACAAGCTCGGGTTCGCGAGCGTGTTCACGAAGGTGCAGATGACGACCGCCCCGGCGCTGCCCGGCGGCAAAATGCTCGACATCCCCACGTTCCCGAAGGGGCAAGAGTTCGCGGAACCACCCGACCGCAAGACGAACAGCCCCGGCGTGCCGAAGTTCAGCACCCTCGCCGCGGCTGCCGACCTGATCCCGCGCGCGGACAACCGCGACTTCACCCGCAACATCGTGAACCGCGTGTGGTTCGCCCTGATGGGTCGCGGTCTCGTTCACCCACTCGACCTGCAGCACGCGGCGAACCCCGGCTCGCACCCCGAGTTGCTCGACCTACTCGCCACCGAGTTCGCCGCGAAGCGGTTCGACCTGAAATGGTTGATCGGCGAGTTGGTCCGCACGAAGACCTACCAGCGCGCCAGCCGCCTGCCGGCCGGGGCCGAGCGGGCGGACCCGTGGTACTTCGGCACCGCGATCGAGAAGCGGCTGACCGCCGACCAACTGCTGAGCGCGACGCTGAAGGCGACCGAGGCCGACGCGAAGGGGGCGGACGCGTTGCGGGCGAAGTTCCACAAGGCGTTCGACAACCAGCCGCGCGACCCGGAGGACGAGATCGCCCCGTCGCTGCGGGGGGCGCTGTTCGTGCTGCACGACGCCGCCGTGCTGAAGCTGTTCGAGCCGACGCCGGGGAATCTCGTGTCGCGGCTCGCCGCGTTGCCAGACGCCGCCGTCGCGGACGAGCTGTACCTGGCCGTGCTGACTCGGCGGCCGTCTGCCGACGAGGCCCGGACGGTGCGCGACCTGCTGGCGAAGCACGCCGCGGGGCGGCCGGCCGCGATCGGGCGCCTGACCTGGGCGCTCGTGGCGTCGCTCGAATTCGGGGTCAATCACTGACGCACCCCCGCGAGGTGCCGGTCGGGGTGGTCTGACGCCCCCGGCTTCCTTTAGAATCGTCCCGGTACGGGGGCGCGGACGCCCACCCGACTCCAGGCCGGAGACACCGATGCGGACGCTGTGCGGGTTGATGTTGATCGTGGCGCTGGGTTGTGGCGGGAGCGCCACCCCCACCCCGGAACCGAAGGCGCCGCTCACCCCCGAACCGACGCCGGCCCCCCAGCCGAGCGAGCCGAAGAAGGACGACCCGAAGGCCGGCGAGCCGAAGAAAGACGACCCGAAGAAGGACGACCCGAAGACGCCGCCCCCGCCGCCCGTCGCGGCCTGGGAACTGGACCCGGCCAAGCACGCCGTCCCGACCGCCCCCGCGGCCGGCACGCTCGCCAAGGCCGCGTTCGTGCCGGTGGAAGCCGAGTTCCAGGGCGACACGCTGACGTTCCGCACCACCGACAAGGACCGCAACCCGCTCGTAACGCTCGGCGTCAAGCTCCTCCCGGAACAGGCCAAGGCCGCGGCCGCCGGGCTGAAGTTGGTCGTGAAGCCGGACGACCCGAAGGGGAAGGTGCCGACGGTGACCGTCGAGCTGCCGGCGGAGAAGAAGGGCGAGCTGAAGGCGTTCGTGTTCGAAAACTTCTACGCCCTCACGCTCGACCTCGGAAAGCGCGAGAAGGGGAGCCTCGCCGGCCGGGTGTACCTCAGCCTGCCGGGCGACGACAAGGACTTCCTCGCCGGCACGTTCACCGCCGACTGGGTGCGCCCGACGAGCGAGCCGCCGGGCGCCGACGACGCGCCGTTCGTCCACGGGGCGGTCCGCGTCGTGGGGGCGAAGGCCGACACGGACGTGAGCGTCGGGTACGTCGGCACGCCGAAGGGGAACGACCTCCCGACCGACACGCTGACGATGCGGTACGCCGGCGCCGGCGACCTCAGCGGCCGGTCGGACCAGTCGAAGCCGCGGGTGACGCTGTACGTGGCGGCGGAGACGGCGGACAAGGCCGGGCGGTACGAGCACACCCGGCTGCCGGCCGGGAAGTACCTCGTGTTCGCCACGTCCCCCGGGTTCGCGCCGCAGGCGAAGTGGCTGACCCTGCCGGCCGACGGGAAGGTGGCCCTGGACTTCGCGCTCGACCCGGCGAAGGGCGGCAAGCTCGACGTGAAGGTGCCGGCCGGCGCGACCGGGAAGGCCTTCGCGGTGCCGGCCGACGACGCCCCGGTGCCGCCGGAGGTGTTCGGGTTCGCCTCGTCGGCCCTCGGCCTGGGCGCCGACGTGCAGAACGGCGTGGCCCGGTTCGACCGGCTGGCCCCGGGCCGCTACGAGGTGCGCCTCGGCGACCTGACCGGCACCGCCGAGGTGAAGGCGAACGAGACCGCGACGCTGGAACTGGCGCCGCCGAAGAAGTGATCGGGAGTGGCCGATGAACCCGCTGTGCACCCCGGCCGACCATCGCGTTTCGCGCCGCAGTTGGCTCGGGGGGGCGGGGCTCGGCCTCGCCGGGCTCTGCACCCCCGCCGTCGCCCAGGAGTTGCGGCGGCGTCGGAAGCAGGTGCTGTTCGTCTGGCTCGACGGCGGCATGAGCCAGCTCGAAAGCTGGGACCCGAAGCCGAACACGCCCTTCGGCGGGCCGCTGCGGGCGATCCCGACCAGCGTGCCTGGCGTCCACATCTCGGAGACGCTGCCGCACTCGGCCCGGGTGATGAAACACCTGGCGCTGGTCCGCAGCGTGTCCACGCAGGACAACTCACACTCGGCCGGCGTGGACCGCATCCAGCGCGGCGACCCGAAGAACCGCGGCGTCGTGTTCCCGTTCTTCGGCTCGGCCGCGGCCAAGCTCCTCGGCGACGGCGACAGCGGGCTCCCGCCGTACGTCTGGGTGAAGCCGATGAACGGCGGGTTCATCCCGAAGGACGCCGGGTTCCTCGGCCCGCGCTACGGAGCGCTCGCCCTCGGCGACGGCCGGCCGCCGGAGAACGTCCTCCGTCCGCCCGGCCTCGCCGCCGCCGACGACGACGAGCGGAACGCCCTCCGCCGCCTCGCCGACCAGCGCTACGCCGCCGGCCGCCGCAACGAGAACGTCGAGGCGAACAGCTACGCCTTCGACATGGCGGCGCAACTCCAGCGGCGCGTCGAGCTGTTCGACCTGTCGAAGCTGCCGGAACGCGACCAGCAGCGGTACGGCACCCACGACCTCGGCCGGCACTTGCTGCTGGCGCGGCGGCTGCTCGAAGCGGGCGTCACGTTCGTGAAGGTGACGAGCTACGGCTGGGACTCGCACGGCGACCACTTCAACCAGGCGCTGAGCCAGCACCCGAAGTTCGACAAGCCGTTCGCCGCGATCATCGAAGACCTTTACGAGCGCGGGATGCTCGACGACGTACTGGTGATCGCGATGGCCGAGTTCGGACGGACGCCGCGGATCAACGGGCACGTCGGCCGCGACCACTGGCCGGAGGCGTGGAGCGTGGCGATGAGCGGCCGCGGCATCAAGCGCGGCGTCGTCGCGGGGCGCACCAACGACCTGGGCACCGACGTGGCCACGGAGCCGCACGACATCGGGGCACTGTTCCACACTTGGTGGCGGGCCCTCGGGATCGACCCGGAGACGACGCAGTACCGCAACGCCGGCCAACCGCTGCCGATCGCCCACGAGGACATGAAGCCGGTGCGCGAGGTACTGGCGTGACGACAAGTCAGGTGCCCGCGTTGCCGCTTGCGGCTTAGCGCTGCCCTGTGCCAAGCCGCAAGCGGCGAAGCCCCGAGCCGACTATCCCCTTCGGACCCTCCGCGATGCCCCCGCCCGTCGAACTCGGCCGCCCGCTCGCCCCGCCGTGCCAGCTCACCCGGCTGCGGTTCCGGCCGGACGGGCGCGTCCTCGCCGCCGCCGGCTGCGACGGCAAAGTCCGCCGCTGGGACACCAGCGCCGACGCCCCCGCCGACCTGCCGCCGCTCGATGGCCACAACGGTTGGGTCAGCGGACTGGCGTTCGGCCCCGCGGCGCTGTTCACCACCGACAGCTGGGGCCGCCTCACCGCCCGTGACGCCGACGGCCAGCAACTCTGGACCGTCGAGGCCGCACACGACGGCTGGGCGCGGTCCGTCGCCGTCACCACCGACGGCGCCCTTCTCGCCACCGGCGGCCGCGACGGGCTCGTCCGCTTCTGGAACCCCCGCACCGGCGCCAAGACCGCCGAGGTGAACGCGACGGCCGACGTTCTCGGCGTGGCGTTCAGCCCGGACGGCAAGACGGTGCTGGCCGGCGACCTGTTCGGCGTCGTACGCGAGTTCGAGGCGCCGACCGGGAAGCCCGGCCGCACGTTCGAGGCGCGCGAACTGCACAAGCTCGACCGCGTGCAGGACGTGGGCGGCGTCCGCTGCCTGCTCGTGAGCCCGGACGGCGGCACGCTGGTGGTCGGCGGCGCCGAGCCGAAGACGGGCGGGTTCGTGGAGTGTACGCCGCTGATGTTCGCGTTCGACCGCGCGACCGGCCGGCGGCTATGGCAGTGGAAGGGCGGCGCCCCCGCCGAGGGCTACGTCACCGACCTGGCGTGGCACCCGACCGGGTACGTCGTGGCGTGTACGAGCGGGCAGCCGGGGCAGGGGAAGGTGTTCTTTCTGCGGCCGGGCGAGGCGCAGCCGTTCTTCCAGGTGGCGAAGCCGAACGTACAGAGCGTGGCGGTGACGGCCGACGGGTCGAAGCTGGCGGCCGCGCTGACGAACGCCAACAGCAGCGGCAACGGCCGCGTCCGCGGCCAGGGCGGCGACTACCTGCAGAACCATTCGCCGGTGCAGTTGTGGCGGCTGCCGAGTTGAGAAGACCGCAGTCAGAGTACAGAGGGCAGAAAGAACGAAGCCCGGGGGTCACGCCCCGGGCTTCTTCTTCTCTGACCTCTGCCTACTGTCCTCTGCCCTCTGACCTTACCACCGCAGGATCACGTCCAGGCCGCCGGTGAAGACGTTCTGGTTCCCCTCCCACACCTCGGTCTGGTTGTTGTTGTCGTACCGGGCGAACGGGCGGATCATCACCCCCGGCATCGGCTTCAGCGCGAGCCCGTAGGTCACCGCCGTGTACAGCCCCTCGAACCCGGTGCGGATGCCGGTGCTGTCGTTGAACAGCTCGAACCGCAGGGTGCTGGTCACGTTATCACAGTGCGCGTAGTTCAGGTACTGGGCGGCCCCGTACCAGTCCGCGTACCCGATGCCCGGGACGTTGTCCATGTGGGCGTACCCGGCGTCGAGGACGTAGCTCAGCTTCTCGCCGAGCTTCTGCGTGACCACCAGGTTGTAGAAGTTGTACACCTGGAAGTTCTGGGCCGCGTTGAAGCTCGGGTCGGTCAGCACCACGTTCAGCGCCGCGCTCGTGTCGCCGTCCTTCGGCGCCCACTTCAGCGCACCGAGGAACGTGAACCGGTTGACCCGCTCGTCGAGGAACGAGTCGGTCCCGGTCGAGGCACCGTAGCCGACGGTCCAGTTGTCGCCGAGGGCGGTGCTGGCGTACACGCCGGTGTGGGTGAACGGGTTGTACTGGAACATGTACGACCGGCTCACGAACGGGGTGTCGGCCGCCTGCACCAACTCGTACCCGACGTGGGTGGCGAACCGGCCGAACTTCACCGTCGTGCCGTCACCGATCCCCGGCAGGTACGCCTGGGTGTAGAACTGGAACGGGTCGATGCCGTACAGCTCCGGGCCGCCGTTGTTCCGCGTCAACTGGCCGTTCCACAGCCCGCGCGGCAGCGTGGTGCGGTAGTCGGTGCCGGGCAGGATCCAGTCCATGCGCCAGCCCCACTGGAAGCAGTCCTTCGACGTGTCGAGCGTCTTCTCGGCGACGAGGTAGTTCTGGTTCAGGACGAACTCGTTGGCCCGGTCGTTCATGAAGATCGGGGCGTTCGAGCCGCTCGCCGTGCTCGGGCTGTACGACATCTGCGTCCAGCCGTAGATCTTGATCCCGCGGTTGTTGAGGATCTCGCCGAACCGCGTCCCCTCGATCGTGCGCTCGAGGAGGTACTTCTCCGGGCCGCTGTCCTCCTCGGCCTCCTTCTGCTCCTTCGACTCGACGGCGTATTCGGACCCAGTCTTGGGCGCCGGCGTGCCCGTCGGCATCGGCGCGGGCTGGGCGGTCATCGGCAGGGTGCCGGGCTGCACCGGCTGCACCACCCGCGATACGCCCGGGGCGATCGGGATCTGCACCGGGGCGGCGCGGGTCGGTAGCGTGTCGGGCGGGTAGTAGCCGGCCGGCGGCTGGCCGGACGCGACGGCGGTGGTCAGTAGCAGGGACGTGAACATGGGTCGTCCGTGACCTATGGGGTAAAGGTCGGACCGCGGCGCGGCCCGTGGGGAACCGGGGAGAGTCCGTTCCCGCGGCTCTGGGGTTTTCGACCGCTCCCGCGGATTGCCTTGAACCCCCGGCCTGCCGGGGCGGAGAAGATGTGTGAAGCTGGGTAAGGCCGACCGCCCGCACCGGTCGGGGGATCGCCGGACACGTGGCCGGCCACGCACTTACGCCGGCCGGAGTACACGCAGCGACACGCCCCGCACGTAATCCTTCACCGCGACGCGGTAGTCGGCCATGTGCGGGGCCGTGGTGTGCGCCTTCAGCGCCGCGGGGCTGGCCCACTGCTCCACGACCACGACGGCGTCGTCGCCCGCCAGCTCCTGCACGGCCAGGCCGGTCGGCTCATCGACGGTGGGGCCGTAGGCGAGGCACCCGTCCTCCGCGAGCACGAACGGTACGAGTTTGTGGAACTCCGCCAGGAACGCGGCCCGGGTGCCGGGGGCTAGGCGGATCGTCGCAATGACGTGAATCACGGTCGTCTCCTGCTTGACAATCTGGTGTCGGCACCGGCGCTGGTGGGAGTTTGTTCAAATCCGGCCGGCTGCGCGTTGTCCCGGCACGGCTGCCGCGCGGGCGCGCGGTCGGGCCGCCCGTCGTGATACGGATTCGCTCGATCACCTTCCGCCCGGCCCGCCGCTTCCCCCCTTGACCCGGGCGGGCGGCCGCGGTATCGCCCGCCGGGGGACTCTCTGGGGGAACGGATGCCTGCGCTCACCCGCAGCCGGCGGCGACGGCTGACGGACCTGTTCGCCTTGGCGCTGGTCGTCGCACTCGCGGCCGCCGTGGGCTGCACCCCGAAGCCGTTCGTCAACCCGCCGACCAACCTCCTCGACAGCAGCTGGTACAACCGCACCCCGCCGCCCGACCCGTACCCCGACCCGGACACCACCCTTTCCGACGGCCTCGCCTCGGTGTTCGGCAACGGCACCATGCCGGCCCAGGCTCCGGGCGGGCCGCAGAACGTCCTCGTCATCTCCGGCGGCGGCAAGTACGGCGCCTACGTCGCCGGGGTGCTGTGCGGCTGGACCGAGAACGGTACCCGCCCGCAGTTCGACGTGGTCACCGGCATCAGCAGCGGCGCCCTCATCGCGTCGCTGGCGTTCCTCGGCCCGCAGTACGACGCCCGTCTCGCCCGCGAGTTCAACAACGTCGAGCAGCGCGACATCCTGAAGTTCCAGCCGGTCCGCGGGCTGCTGTTCAACCGGGGGCTCGCCAGCTCCGCGCCGCTGCGCGAGCTCGTGGAACGGAACCTCGACGAGCAGGCCTTCAACGACATGCGCGCCGCACACTACGCAGGCCGCCGGCTGTTCGTCTCCACCGTCAGCCTGACGACGCAGCGGGCCGTCGTGTGGGACGTCGGTGCGGTGGCGACGAGCGACCGGCCGGACGCCCGCGAGCTGGTGTACAAGATCATGGTCGCGGCGTGCTCGATCCCCGGCTTCATGCCGCCCGTCGAGTTCGACATCGAACTGAACGGCGTCCGCTACCGGGAAATGCACGTGGACGCCGGGAACGTGATCCAGGCGTTCATCCAGACGCCGCGCGGCCTCCCGCCGGGGTCGAACGTGTACGTCATCGCGTCCGGGAAGATTTACCGCGACCCGCTCGACGAAAACCCGCGGTTCCTGAAGGTGCTGGCGGCGTCGGTGTCGAACACGATCTACGCCCTGTTCCGCGAGAGCGCGTACAAGATGTACGCCATCTGCGCCGTGACGGGGGCCAACTTCCACCTCAACGCCGTGCCGACGACGCTGAAGATCGAGCCCGGGAGCATGACGTTCAAGAAGGAAGAAATGCGCCTCCTGTTCAACGTCGGCCGGCAGGCGGCGGCGGGCGGGGTGCCGTGGCGGCGGACACCCCCGTCGAGCCAGCCAGGTGAGACGCTGGTACCGCGGACCGGCCTGGAGTACATCGCCGAGGGCTGCGGCCCGTGGCAAGGCCGACCGCTCCTGGTGCAGCCGACGAACCCGTGATTGCCCGGTCGTTACGCACGCGTGCCACCGTTCCAACAGTGGGGCGAACGGCCGTGCGTCGTCCAACTCCTGTCCGCATGGGTAGTTAGCCCGCGTGTGGGTTCCCACACACAACCCGGCACGGCAACTGCGTTTCGTCCGGCCGTTCTCCACCTCCCCGATCGCTCGATCACACCCCCGGCCGCGTCGGCCGGGTTCCGCACCGACCTCGAGGCGACATGTATCAGAACGGCTCCGACCCGCGGTTCGGGTTCCTCATCGATATGGACGGCGTGTTGTACCGCGGCCCCGCGCTCATCCCCGGCGCCGACCGGTTCATCGCGGGACTGCGCGAACACGACGTCCCGTTCCTGTTCCTGACCAACAACAGCCAGCGCACCCGCCGCGACGTGGCGGCGAAGCTCGCCCGCCTCGGCATGGACGTGGGCGAGGAGCACGTCTTCACCAGCGCGATCGCGACGGCGCGCTTTCTCGCGCAGCAGAAGCCCGGCGGCACCGCGTTCGTGATCGGGGAAGGGGGGCTGCTGACGGCGCTGCACCAGCACGGCTACGCCGTGGTGGACCACGACCCAGACTACGTCGTGGTGGGCGAGGGGCGGACGTTCAATCTGGAGCAGGTGGAGGCGGCGGTGCGGATGATCCTCGGCGGGGCGAAGTTGATCGCCACCAACCTCGACCCGAACTGCCCGACGCAGTCCGGCCTGCGGCCCGGGTGCGGGGCGATGGTGGCGATGCTGGAGACGGCGACGGGCGCGAAGGCGTTCAGCGTGGGGAAGCCGAGCCCCGTCATGATGCGCGCCGCCCGCAAGGAACTGGGCCTGCGGACCGACGAGACGGTGATGGTCGGCGACACGATGGAGACGGACATCCTGGGCGGGGTGCAGCTCGGGTTCCACACGGTGCTGGTGTTCAGCGGCGGGACGAAGCCGGACGACCTGCCGCGGTACACCTACCGGCCGGAGACGGTGGTGCCGTCGCTGGCCGAACTGGCCGACCTGATGGAGCGGACCGACTGGCGGCCGCCGTGGCTCCCGGCCGTCCGGCCGACGCGGAAGCCGGTTGGGGTGTGACCGTTAGGTCGGCTTCCAGCCGGCCTTTCCGAACGAGGCCGGCTGGAAGCCGGCCCCACGTAAAACCCCGGGTTGACCCCACCCCCCGGGTCGGGCATAAGCCCTCCGGTTTCCGCCCGGAGGCGCACCCGTGACTGATGCCCCCCGTACCCCGCTCGGCTGGCTGCCGTTCCTGTTCTCGCGCGTCCTGTTCCCCGGCACTGCCGAAACCGACACGCGCGTGCGACTCTCGGCGCTGCTGGTCGTGCTTCTGCTGCCGGCGGCGCTGCTCTACCCGACGCGCGGGTTTCACCTGCTGGAGCCGGACGAGGGGCGGTACGCGCAGATTCCGCGCGAGATGCTGGCGAGCGGAAACTGGGTCGTACCCACGCTCCAGGGCGAACCGTACCTCGACAAGCCGCCCCTGATGTACTGGCTGGTGGCGCTCAGCTACCGCCTGTTCGGCGTCAGCCCCGACGCGGCCCGGCTCGTGCCGGCGGTGTGCGTTCACCTCACCATCCTGGCCGTGTACCTCCTCGGCCGTCGCGGCGTTGGTGAGCGGCCGGCGTTCTGGGCGGCGTTGCTCCTGTGCGTGGCCCCGGGGTTCGTCGGCGTCGCCCGGTTGCTGCTGCTCGACGGGCTGCTGGTACTGTGCGTCACGCTGTCGGTCATTGCCGGTTTCGAGGCCGTGCGCACCGGCAAGCTGAAACTCGGGTGGTGGCTGTTGGCGGCGCTGGCGTCGGGGTTCGGGTTCCTGACGAAGGGGCCGATCGCCGAGTTGCTGTTGTTCGTGCCGCTGTGGGCGTTCGGGCTGCTGACGACCGGGCGGCTCATGGCCGTGGTGAAACTCCGACACTACGCGCTGTTCGCGGCCGTGGTGGTGGCGGTGAACCTGCCGTGGTACGTCGCTATCTACCGGCAGGAGCCGGCGTTCCTGAAGCACTTCTTCTGGGAGCACAACGTCCTGCGATTCCTCCAGCCGTTCGACCACCTCCAGCCGGTGTGGTACTACGTCCCCATCCTCCTCGGCGGGCTGCTGCCGGGGACGGTGCTGTTCGTCGTGTACCTGCGCAGTCTGCTGTTCGGCGGGCCGGACGCGGCGGCGCTGCGGAGCCCGGCCGGCGGCTTCTGGCTGCTCGCGGGAACGTGGTGCGTCGTGTTCTTCAGCGTGTCGGGGAGCAAGCTGCCGACGTACGTCCTGCCGGCGTACCCGTTCCTGTGCCTGGCGCTCGGCGAGTTCGTCGCTCGTACCCGCTGGCACGCGGCCGTGTCCACGCGCGCCGGCGTCGTGGTCGTGGCGGGGGTGATGCTCGGCGTGGTCCACGTCGGGCTGCCGTGGTACGCGGAGCAGCGCTCGCCGTTCGGCCGGCCGGACCTGGTGGCCCGGTTCGTGACGGAGCCGGGGGCGGTGGTGAGTTACCCGCGGAACTGCGACTCGCTGGCGTTCTACGCCGGCCGCTCCGACTTCGACCGCGTCCGCACGAAGGACACGAACCAGCTGATGGTGGACTGCCACCACCGCGAGCGGACGGTGATCCTGTTCACGCACCGCGACGCGCTGGCGGGCTTCCGCAACACGCTGCCGCCGAGCCTGGAGATCGCCGAGACGGTGAGCCTGAAGCGCGGCGCGGGTGGGCTGGTGGACAAGCTGATCGGCTCGACCCCGTGGGGCCTGTGTGACGTGGCGGTCGTGGTGCCGCGCCGCGGCGACGCGGACGGGGGGCAGTAGGCTACAGCCCCTTCAGCGCGGCGTCGTACTGGCCGAACACCGAGCGCGCGATGTTGAAGATCGCCATGATGATGAACAGCGCCCCGAGCGCGTACAGCGCCCAGCCGGTGTACTGCGCCGCCTGCTTCAGCTGCCGGCTCCCCTCCTCGCGGTAGCTCTCGGCGAGGCGGTCGCACACCTCCGTCATCATGCCCGCTTCCTCCGCGCCGAGGATCGAGTCGCGCACCTCGTCCGGGAACGGAGCGCCGCTCGCCTCCAGCGCGTCGTAGATGGCGCCGCCCTTCTTGACGACCGGCACGGCGTACCGCTCGCCCCGCATGAACACCGAGTTGGCCGTCGCCCGGAAGGCGTACCGCAACACCTCCTCGGCCCGCAGCCCCGCCTCGTGCGTCATCCGGATGGCGATGAGGAAGCGGTGGATGGCGAACGCCTTCAGCGCCGGCCCCCACGCCGGCACGATCAGCAGCGCCCCTTCGAGCTTCGCCTTCCACTTCAGGCTGTTCAGCGCCGCCCGCACCAGCAGCACGATCGCCGCCATGGTGCCCAGCGCGGTGACGAAATAGACCACCGCCCCGGTCGTGCCGGTCAGCCCGACGCCGGTCACGTCCATCGGCTTCGGCGACAGCAGCCCCTGCACGAAAATCAGCATCGACACGATGACCACGGCCGCGACGAACTGGATGGTCGGGTACACCATCTGGGCGCGGAAGTCTCGCCGGACGCGGTCGGTGGTCTCGTAGTACAGGCACAGCTCGTCGAACGTATCGACGAGCCGGCCGCTCTTCTCGCCGACGGCGACCAGTTCGAGGAACAGCGGCGGGAACCGGTCGCGGTACGGCTCGAAGGCGTCTTCGAGCGAGCTCCCATTCTCCAGCCGCGCGGCCACGTCGGCGGCGATGGCGCGGAGTGGCCGCGGGCCGCTCTTGGCCTGCTGCTTGAAGATCCGCACCGGGCTGAGTCCGGCCCCGAGGCTGTGCTTGAGCGTGCGGCACCAGGCGACGAGGGCCGGCAGCGGGCACTTCGAGGTGAACATCGGTAGAACATCCGGGTGCGGTTGCGGTCCCTCCGGTACAGCATACCTGGTTCCGCCGATGCCCGACACGCCGGACCCCCGCTACCTCGCCGGCATCGACCTGTTCAACCGCGGCGAGTACTTCGACGCCCACGACGTGTGGGAGGAACTGTGGACCGACTGCCCCTCGGCGGACCGTCGGTTCTACCAGTCCTTGATCCAGGCGGCGGTGGCTCTCTACCATTGGGGCAGGCGCAACCCGACCGGGGCGCGGCGGCTGTTCTCGTCGGGCCGGGCGTACATGGCCCCGTACCGGCCGGCCCACCGGGGGCTGGCGGTGGACGACTTCTGGCGGCAGGTGGAAGCCGCGCTCGCCGACCCGCCCGGCCCGGCCCCGCTCATCGCCCTCATCCCTCCCCCCGGTGCCCCGTGACCGACGACCTGGCGGCGCTGGCGAACTTCGACGGCCGCGTCCGGCTGTTCCCCCTGCCGAATCTCGTGCTGTTCCCGCACGTCGTCCAGGGGTTGCACGTCTTCGAGCCGCGCTACCGGCAGCTGATGGCCGACGCGATGCAGGCCGACGAGACGTTCGCGCTGGCCCTCCTGCAACCCGGCTGGGACGACGACTACGACGGCCGCCCGCCGATCGAGCCGGTTGCGTGCCTGGGCCGCGTCGGCTGGCACGAGAAACTGGCCGACGGCCGGTACAACCTCCGCCTCCGCGGCCTGTCGCGGGTACGGCTGGTCGAGGAACTCCCGACGGACCGGCTGTACCGCGTGGCCCGCGCCGAGTTGATCCCCGACGTGGCGCCGGCGGACCTGGCGCGGCTGAAGCGACTGCGGAAAGCGCTGGCGGAGGCGGTCATGCCGCACTTCGCCGGCGACCCCCCGGCCCGCCGGCAGGTCGAAGACCTGTTCGGCGGCGACCTGCCGCTCGGCCACGTCTGCGACATCCTCGCCTACGGGCTGCCGCTGCCGCTGGAGTTCAAGCAGGGGCTCCTGATGGAACCGCACGTCGACCTGCGCGCCGAGCGGATGACCGACGCACTGAAAGTATCCGCCGCGCGGGCGACACGGCGGTTCCCGCCGGACTTCAGCGCGAACTGAGCGGATCGCTCCCCGTTGCGGCGGGCGGCCTTCGCCCCTACGCTGACCCACGTTCCCCACTCCCCGGAGGTCGGCGATGAGCACGAAGCGCGAAGGTGTGGTCACGTTCAAGGGCGGCCCGGTCACCCTGGTCGGGCCGGAGGTGAAGGTCGGGGCGAAGGCGCCCGACTTCAAGTGCCTGAACGTCCTCTCCCCCGTCACGCTGGCCGACACCCCGGCGAAGGCCCGGCTGTTCAGCGTCGTGCCGTCGCTCGACACGCCGGTGTGCAGCACCCAGACCAAGAAGTTCGAGGACGCGCTGAAGGGGCTCGGCGACTCGGTGGCGTGCTACACCGTCAGCCTCGACCTGCCGTTCGCCCAGAAGCGGTTCTGCGGCGCGGAGGGCGTCACCAGCATGACGACGCTGTCGGACGTGCACAACGGGTCGTTCGGCGAGAACTGGGGTGTGCGGATCGAGGGGCTGCCGCTGGCGCTGCTGACCCGGTCGGTGTTCGTGGTGGACAAGAGCGGCACGGTGACGCACGCCGAGTACGTCAAGGAAGTGACCGCCGAGCCGAACTACGACGCGGCCGTCGCCGCTCTCAAGGCAGCGGTGTAAGAACAGGAAGATTGGCCACAAAAAGGCACGAAAAGACACAAAGATGAAGAGGACCAGAGTCAGAGTTTGGGTCGAACTCTGGTTCTCTTCATCTTTGTGCTTTTTGTGCCTTTTTGCGGCCAATCTCTACGCCGCTTCGCGGCGGTCGCTTGCCGGCTGGAACAGCCACCCATTCGGCTTCGGGAACGCCCCCGGGCCGACCGGACCGTCGGGGCGGCCGTTCCACTCGTGGCACCGCAGCGCCCCCAGCACGCGCTCGGCCAGTTCCAGTGCGTCGCGGCCGTCCTCACCCGTCACGCGCGGCCGGCGGCCCGTCTTCACGCAGTCCACGAAGTGTCGCAACTCGCTCGTGAGTTGGTCGCACTTGCGGTCCTCGTCGCGGTAGAGCACCTGCAAGTACCGTCCGAACACCTCGTCCTTCAGGCGGGCGCGGGCCGCGGGGTCCATCTTTTCCGGCCGCAGCCCGTGGCGGCGCAACTCCTCGCCGGGCTGCACCAGTACCAGCTTGCGGTTCACGAAGTCGATGCCGGCGTACCCCTCCGGCGCCCAGATGCGCAGCCGCCGCTTCGCCCGCTGGCTGATCCGGCTGGCGGTGACGTGCGCCACGCACCCGTTCTCGAACTCGAGCCGGGCGTTCACCATGTCCTCGTGCCCGCCGAAGATCGACGCCCCGACCGCCGACACCGACCGCACCCGGCTGCCGATCAGCGCCAGGAGCAGGTCGAGGTCGTGAATCATCAGGTCGAGTACGGCGCCGATGTCCACGCTGCGGCCGGTGTACGGGCCGTGCCGCTCGGCCTCGACGAACTTCGGCGTGATCGGCCGTCGGGCCAGGTCCTCGAACGCCGGGTTGAACCGCTCGATGTGCCCGACCTGCAGCGGCACGCCGGCCTTGTCGGCGAGTGCGATCAGCTCGTCGGCCTCGGCCAGCGTCCGGCAGATCGGCTTCTCGACCAGCACGGGGACGCCGGCGCGCAGGAACTCCGCGGCGACGCGGTGGTGGTAGATCGTGGGGGTGACGACGCTGACGGCATCGACGTGGCCGAGGAGCGGCTCGAACTCGGTGTGCGCGGTCGTGTCGTGGCGGTCGGCGACGAGGCGGGCCTGGTCGGCACTGCTGTCCACCACGCCGACGAGTTCCACGTCCGGGAGGCCGGCCAGGATGCGGGCGTGGTGCTGCCCCAGGTGTCCGACGCCGATCACCGCCATCCGCACGCGGGTCATACCATCCTCGGTGTCGTCTCGAGCCCGGGGACGGTCGCCCCGAACAATCCCGTCGGTTCAGGCGGCCCGCCGCGTTGGCGAGCGGCACGCCTGCCTCGCGCCGGCCCGACTCGCCCTCACCAGCTCGGTCGCCAGCCGGACGTTCAGCCCGTGCCCGGACCGGTATGCGACGACGTGCCCGGCGAGGTCGAACCCGCACAGGGCCAGGTCGCCGACCAGGTCCAGCACCTTGTGCCGGGCCGGTTCGTCGGCGAACCGGAGTCGGTTCCCGACCGGGCCGCGGCGGCCGAACACCAGCACGTCGGCCGGCGTCAGGTGTCGCCCGACGCCGGCCGTGCGCAGCGTGTGCGCCTCGGCTTCCGTCAGGAATGTTCGGCAGGAAGCGACCTCCCGCACGAAGTTTTCCGGCGTAACTTCCAACGTGTGGGCCTGCGGCGGGATCGGCGCCCCGGGACCGTAGTCGAGCCGGTAGCTCACCATCAGCCCGTCCCGGTCCGACGGGTGGAACGCGACGGTCGCCCCGCCCACGGTGACGACGCACGGCTCGGTGACGGCCCAGACCGGCCGGCGGGCGGTTTGCAACACGGCGCCGGCGGACGCGAGCGCGGCGACGAACCCGACCGCCGAGCCGTCGAGGCCGGGGGGTTCGGGGCCGTCGAGTTCGACGACGCAGTTGTCGACGCGGAGGCCGGCCAGGGCGGCGAGGGCGTGTTCGACGAGGGTGACGCCGGCGTCGGGCGGGCCGAGGCTGGTGCGGCGTTCGGTGCCGGTGACGTTGGCGGCCGTGGCGGGGATGAGTGGGGCGTTCGGAAGGTCGGTGCGGCGGAAGGCGAGGCCGGTGTCGGCGGGGGCGGGGAGGAACCGGGCGGTGACGCGGCGGCCGACGACGAACCCGACGCCGCTCACCTCGGCGGGTCCGGCGAGGGTGCGTTGCTGGCGGTGGCCGATGACGCGCACGGTGCGGGCCTCTGGAAAGCCGAGCCGGCGACCCGGGGTTCCGGGCCGCCGGCGGGGGTCGTTACATCTTGCCGGGGACGGCGCCCATCGGGACCGGTCCGCCCGGCGCGCCAGGCACGGCACCCGGAAGGCCCGGGCCGCCCTGCGGCAACTCGGCGCCGGCCGGGATGGCCTTGGCCGGGTTCCACTGGTTGAGCGTCTGCACCACGATGCCGGTCAGGTCCACCTGGCGGTGGACGAAGAACGGCTGGCAGGCCGGCGGCTTCAGCTTCAGTTCCTTCAGGTACGGGTTCTTCTGCTCGTCCTGCGTCACCGCGTCCGGGTAGGCCAGCACGAGGTGGTAGCCGTTCATCTCGGCCGTCTTGTCCACGACCAGCTTGATGTCGTCGTAGAGGCCGGAGATGATGCTGCTGGCCTTCTCGTTGAGCACCTTGTTGATGTCGCGGTCCTTGTCCTCGATGAGGCGGGCCAGCTCGACCATCTTCTTGCCGAACCCGTCCTTGATCTGCGGGTCGGGGGTCTGCTGCATCTGCTGCTGGAGCTTGATGTAGTCGGCCCGCCAGTTGACGAGGTCGCCCGACATCTTCTTCCGCTCTTCGTTCAGCTCCCAGACCTGGTACTTGGCCTTGCCGTAGTCGCGCATGACCGCGGCCATGTTGAACACGGCGACGGTCGGCCGGCCGGCGGGGGCCGCGGCGGGCGGGGCGCCCGCCGGCTGCTGGGCGCGGCCGGCGCCGGCGAGGAAGATCGCCCCGCCGAGCCCGACCAGGGCGGACAGGTACAGGTACACGCGCTTCACGTCGATGCCTCCTCTGCCAGGGGCGGCGCGGGCGGGGGTTCCGGTCCCCGCCCGCACCCCTTCCGCCGGCGGCCGCGTGCGCGGGCCGTCTTCGCGGCGTCCTATTGGTCCGTGGCCGGGGGGTAATAACCCATCCCCACGGGGGCGTCAACCGGAACAGCCCGGGGAGACGCGGGGGACAGGCGGCGGATGGGTCGGGTTGGGTTGAACTGGTCGGGTCGGCGCTGCCGATACGGGAAGTGAGTCCGCCCCGGGGGTGTCATGCGCCGCGCGTTCCGCCTGCTCGTCCCGCTTCTGTCGCTGGCCGCGGGCGCCGGGGCGGTCGCGGTCCAGGGCGGGTGCAGCCCGTCGAAGCCGCCGCGCGAGCAGACGGTGTGCGGCCGGCTGACGTTCCAGGGGCGCCCCGTCGCGGGCGGCACCGTCGTCTTCACCCCCGACCCGGAGCGCGGCGGCGCCGGCAAGCCGCTCCGCACCGCCACCGCCGCCGACGGCACGTTTACCCTCCGCCCCGCCGACGGACCCGTACCGCCGGGGTGGTACCGGGTCGCGCTCGCCCCGCCGCCGACGGACCCGACCGACCCGCCGTCCCCGCCGCAACTGGGGCGGCCGGACCGGTCCGGGCTCGCGCGCCAGGTGACCGCCGGGAAGGATCACGTCTTCGAGTTCGCGGTCGAGGTTCCGTCGCCCGGCGGGAGCGCCGGCATCGGTCCTTGACCCGCCCGCTGGGTTACAGTAAAACAGCCCGAATCATCCGATCATCCCAGAGAGGAGCGCGCCGTGGGCCTGTTCGACAACCTGTTCGGCGGGAGTGAGAGCGGCAACAAGGGGCTGTCGAAGCAGGAGGCGTTCACCGGCATTCTGGTGGCCGCGTCCGCCGCCGACGGCCACATCGCCGACGACGAGGTCCGCGGGCTGCTCACCATCATCAGCCGCATGAAGCTGTTCAGCAACTTCAGCGACGACAAGTACAACCGGATGTTCGACCGGCTGATGAAGCTGCTCAAGAAGGGCGGCCCCGAGTTGCTCATCGAGAAGTGCGTCCCCGAGCTGCCGGACGAGCTGCGCGAGACGGCGTTCGCCAACGCCTGCGACATCGTCCTCGCCGACGGCGTCGTCGAGGACGAGGAGCGGGAGCTGATCGAGAAGCTGCAGAACGAGCTGGAGATCGCCGGCGACGAGGCGATGGACATCGTCCGCATCATGGTGATCAAGAACCGCGGTTGACGGCGGATACAATCAGCACACCCGGAACCCACCCGCCGCGGCGGGTGGGCTTTTTCGTTTCTGATCCGACCACGGACCACGCCCATGCGACTGACGCGCCTCGCGGCACTGGTTCTGGCCCTCGGGGGCACGGCGATGACGGCTTCCTCGGACGAGGGGATGTGGCTCCTCAACGACCCGCCCCGCGAGTTGCTCAAGAGCCGCCACGGGTTCGACCTCGGCGACGCCTGGCTCGACAAGGCCATGAAGGCGAACGTGCGCCTCAACAGCGGCGGGTCGGGCGGGTTCGTCTCGCCCGACGGGTTGCTCGTGACCAACCACCACGTCGCCGCCGACTCGATCCAGAAGCTCAGCACCCCGGGCCGCGACCTGTACCGCGACGGCTTCCTGGCGCCGACCCGCGACGCGGAACTGAAGTGCCCCGATCTTGAACTCAACGTGTTGCAGAACATCACCGACGTGACGGCGCAGGTGAACGCGGCCGTGACCGCGGGCATGACGCCGGCCCAGGCGGCGGCCGCGCGGCGGGCGGCGATGGGGAAGGTCGAGAAGGACTCGCTCGACGCCACCGGCCTGCGGTCGGACGTGGTGACGCTGTACAACGGCGGGCTGTACCACCTGTACCGGTACAAGAAGTTCACGGACGTGCGGCTCGTGTTCGCCCCGGAGAAGAGCATCGCCGGGTTCGGCGGCGACGTGGACAACTTCGAGTACCCGCGGATGAACCTCGACGTGTCGTTCTTCCGGGCCTACGAGAACGGCCAGCCCGCCAAGACGCCCGACCACTTCCGCTGGAACCCGGACGGCCCGAAGGAGGGCGACCTGGTGTTCGTGACTGGCCACCCCGGCACGACGAACCGGCTGGAGACGCTGGCGAAGTTGAAGCACCGCCGCGACCACACGCTCCCGTACACCCTCGCACGGTTGCGGGCGCTGGAGGCGGCGCTCCACCAGTACGGCGAGCAGGGCCCGGAGGAGCACCGGCAGGCGGCGACGGCCCACCACAGCGCCGCCAACGCCCGCAAGGCGTTCAGCGGACAGCTTCAGGGGCTGCTCGACCCCGACGTGATGAAACAGAAGCAGACGGCCGAGCGCGAGCTGCACGCGGCCCTGGTCGTCGGATCGCACCAGCACCGGATGGTTCCGGGCTTCCAGGACCCGAAGGTCCACGCCGCCCCGACCGACTACCTCGACGCGATCGACCGCGTCGCCGCGTTGCAGTCCACGCTCGCCGGCTTCGAGCGCGAGCACTTGTTGCTCGAAACCGGCCACGGCTTCACGTCCGACCTGTTCACGGTGGCCCGGCACCTCGTCCGCATGGCGGAGGAACTACCGAAGCCGTCGGCCGAGCGGCTGCGTGAGTACCGCGACTCGAACCTCGACTCGCTGAAGTTGCAGCTGTTCAGCCCCGCGCCGGTCTACCCGCCGCTGGAGCGAGTGAAGCTGCAAACCGCGCTCACCTTCATGGCCGAACAGCTCGGCGGTGCTCACCCGTCGGTGCGGCTGGCGCTCGGCGGCAAGAACCCCGCCGGCCGGGCCGACGAGGTCGTCCGCGGCACGAAGCTCGCCGACGTGGCCGAGCGGAAGCGGCTCTCGGACGGCGGCAGGGCGGCGATCGACGCCAGCGCCGACCCGCTGATCCGGCTGGCGAAAGCGGTGGACGCCGACGCCCGGCGGGTGCGCGCTCGCTTCGAGGCGGACGTCGAGGAGCCGGAGCGGCAGGCGTACGGGGAGCTGGCTCGGCTGCGGTTCCTGGCGCTCGGCAAGTCGGTAGCCCCGGACGCGACGTTCACGCTGCGGCTGGCGTTCGGCGTGGTGAAGGGGTACGAGGTGGATGGTGAGAAGCTGCCCTTCCACACGACGTTCGGCGGCGCCTTCGACCGGCACGCACGGCTCGGCGGCGTTGAGCCGTTCGACCTGCCGAAGCGGTGGCTCGACGGGAAGGGGAAGCTGGACCTGGCGACGCCGTTCAACTTCGTGAGCACCGCGGACACGATCGGCGGCAACAGCGGCAGCCCGGTACTGAACCGCGCCGGCGAACTGGTCGGCATCAACTTCGACCGTAACCGTCACGGTCTGGTGCGGAACTTCGTGTACACCGAGGTGCAGGCCCGTCACGTGGCGGTCCACTCGCGTGCGGTGCTGGAGGCGCTGCGGAAGCTGTACCCCGCCGAGGCGCTGGTGAAGGAACTGACCGGCGGCTGACCGGCGTTGGTTGGACCGGCAGCCTGGGGAAGGACGAGGTGGGTTTGAGAGACGCGCCGGCCGGGCCCTTCCGCCCGGTCGGCGACGCAATAGAAGTGTCGACGCCGCCGGTCAGCACTTCCGGATGACGCCGGCCAACAGCCCGAGGATCTGTACGTCCTGGCGGGTCGGGTCCACGACGATCGGCTCCATCGTCGCGTTCATGGGGTGCAGTAGGATCTGGTCCTTCCGCCGCTGGTACTTCTTCAGCGTCATCGCCCGGTCGATCATCGCCACCACCTTGTCGCCGTTCTCGCACGTCTCGCGCTTGCGGATGACGACGTAGTCGCCGTCGGCGATGTGCCCGTCGATCATCGACTGGCCCTTTACCTTCACGACGTACAAGTCGTCCTCGCCGAACAGCTCGCGCATCTCGAGGCGGTCGTCGGTCTCCTCGGCCTCAATGGCCCGGCCGGCGGCGACGACGCCCTTGAGCGGCAGGCTGAACCCGCCGGCCGACACGCCGGGGATCGTGATCCCGCGGGCCTGGGCGCGCTGCTGGTTGTCGCGCTTCTCGACCCGGTTGATGTACCCCTTCTTCTGGAGCGCCTTGAGGTGGCACATCACGCCGTTCGGCGACGAGATGCCGAACGCCTCGCAGATGTCGCGGATCGCCGGCGGGAAGCCTTTCGTCTCGATCGTCTTGCGGATGTAGGTGTAGATCTGCTGCTGTTTGTCGGTGAGGGTGGCGTCGCTCACGGCGGCCTCCGGGTGGGGCAGGTCGGTCCGGTCGGTCTCCGCCGGCACGGCAGGTAGAGTCATTAACATACGTCCATCCTGAAAGGAAGTTTAACTCACACCTGTACACGTGGCAAGCGCGGAATTCCAGGTCGGTTGACCTCGCGCGGTCGCGGGGCGAAGATGAACCCCTCAAGGAGCTCCGATGACCCCCGCCGCCACCCTCGCCGAACTCGTCCGCCGGCCGTCCGTCAACCCGATGGGCCGGACCGACCTCCCCGCCGACATCCTCTACGAGCACCGCGTCGCGGAGTACCTCGAAGGCCGCCTCCGCGACCTCGGCGTGAGCGTCGAGCGGCAGGCCGTCCGCCCCGGCCGCGACAACCTCGTCGCCGTGTACGAGCCGCCCGGGGCGCCGGCGTTCACGACGGTCTTCGAGTGCCACCAGGACACCGTCCCCGTTGACGCGATGACGGTTGATCCGTTCGCGGCGCGGGTCGAGGGCGGAAGGCTCTACGGCCGCGGGGCGTGCGACGTGAAGGGCGGAGCCGCCGTCATGCTCGCGGCGTTCGAGCGGCTGGTGCGCGAGCGCCCGGCCGGCTCGGCGCGGGTGATACTCGCCTACACGGTGGACGAGGAGCACACGTTCCTCGGCGTGCAGGAACTGGTGAAGCGCGGCCTCGCCGCCGACTACGCGGTCGTGGCCGAGCCGACGCTGCTGAACATCGTCAGCGCCCACAAGGGGGTAGTGCGGTGGGTCGCCGAGACGGCCGGCCGGGCGTGCCACAGCTCGCGGCCGGAGAACGGCGTGAGCGCCGTCTACCGCATGGCCCGGATCCTCACGGCGATCGAACGCTACGCCGTCGAACTCCAGGCCCGGCCGCCGCACCCCGCGCTTGGGCCGCGGACCGCGTCGGTCGGCCGCATTACCGGCGGCGTCAGCCCGAACACCGTGCCGGACGTGTGCCGCATCGACATCGACCGCCGCCTGTTGCCCGGGGAGTCGGCCGAAGCCGCGGCCGCCGACCTGGAGGCCTTCATCAAGGCCGACCCGGCGATCGATTTCCCGTTCACCCTCGTCCAGTCCCACGCCGCCTGTTTGCCGCTCGACCCGGTCCGGTCCGGCGAACTCGCGGCGCGGCTCGGCGCCGCCATCGACGCCGTCGCCGGCCGGCACGAGGTCCACGCCGTCCCCTACGGCACCGACGCCTCCACGATCTCGTTCGCCGGCATCCCGGCGGTCGTGTTCGGCCCCGGCGACATCGCCCAGGCCCACACCAAGGACGAGTGGATCGACCTGGCGCAGCTCGACCCCGCGGCGGAAATCCTGTACCGGTTCGCGTCCGGAAGGTCGTGACAGCACGGCGTCCGTGTCTTACAGTGAACGCATTCACCCGGGAGGTTCGACGTGAGCATCGTTCGCATGGGGATGGCCGAGGACGGGAAGTTCGGCAGCGGCTACGAGGCCATCTTCGGCAAGGGCGGCAAGAAGCCCGCCGCCAAGCCGGCCGCCGCCCCGAAGGCCGCGGCCAAGAAGCCGGTCGGGAAGAAGAAGCCGGCGGCGAAGCAGAAGTAACCGGCACGCCGGGTGCAACCGAGTCCGCCCGCCCCGCCGGCCCGGGCGGGCCGAACCGGAGCCAGCACCATGACCAAGGCCAAGACCAACCGCTTCCGCACGCAACTCCGCGCCCTGGCCGAGATGGTCGGGGCGACCGCCGCCGGGCTCGAAGAACAGGTCCGCACGCCGACCGGCGGGGAGTCGGCCGGCGGCCTGTCGAACGTCCCCCTCCACCTCGGGGACGTGGGTTCCGAGGCGTACACCCAGGAACTCAACGCCACCCTGTTGGAGAACGAGTCGCACCTCCAGTCGGAGGTGCAGGCGGCGCTCGACCGCATCGACCGGGGTACATTCGGCACCTGTGAGGCGTGCGGCGGGCCGGTCGGCGACGAGCGGCTCGAGGCGCTACCGTACGTCCGGCACTGCGTCGGCTGCGCCTCGAAGCTCCAGAGCGGCGTGGCCGTGAACCTGAACGCTGGTCGGCCGGTGGCGTGGCAATCGACCCTCGACGACACCGACGCCGGCGGTGCCCAGGCCAACGACGTTCATGCCGCGGGTACGCCGGGCGGCGGCGGTCCGACAGGTGGGTTGGGCGGGACGAACGCCGGCCGCGGCGACCCGGGCGACGGCGACAACCTGGAAGAGACGATGGGGAGCGGTCACTTCGACGAACACACCGAGGGGGCCGCAGAGGACGACGGGGCGCACGCCGGCAGTTCCGGCGGCGCGGTCGGCGGCTTCCCCGCCAACAAGCGCTCTGGCTCCGCGAAGCGACCGCGGTAAGTCCGCCCGCCGCGGCGGGTGTCGCCTAGAATTGCCGCATGGCTGACCTGATTCCCTTCGGCCAGATCACCGACGTCGACGCCGCCCGCGTCGGCGGCAAGGGGCACTCCCTCGGCCGTACCGCCGCCGCGGGGCTCCCCGTGCCGCCGGGCTTCGTCGTCACGACCGACGCCTACCGGCGGTTGCAGCAGTCGGGCGTCCGCGCCGACCGCGACTTCGTCGCCCGATTCGCCGAGAAGTTGCACGCCCTCGGCGACGGGCCGGTCGCGGTGCGGTCGAGCGCCACCGGCGAGGACGGGAGCGAGACCAGCTTCGCCGGCCAGCAGGAAACGATCCTCGGCGTCCGCGGGCTGGACGCGGTCCTCGACGCGGTCGAGCGCTGCTGGGCGTCGCTCCACACCGAGCGGGCGAAGGCGTACCGCGCGAAGCAGGGCGTCGAGGACGCCGGGCTCGCGATGGCGGTCGTGGTGCAGGAGTTGGTGCCGGCCGACGCGGCCGGCGTGCTGTTCACCCGCGACCCGCTCGACGCCACCGGCCGGCGGATGCTGGTCGAGGCGTCGTGGGGGCTCGGCGAGGTGGTGGTATCCGGCCGCGTCACGCCCGACCGCTTCCAACTCGACCGCGACACGGGGGCCGTCCTCGACCGGCAACTCGGGGCCAAGGACGTTCGTGTCACCGCGGCCGGCGAGGAACCCGTTCCCGCCGCCGACCGCGCCCGCTTCTGTCTCAGTGACGACGAGCTGTCGCGGCTGGCCGACCTGTCCCGGCGGGTGGAGGCGTTCGCCGGCGAGCCGCGCGACGTCGAGTGGGCCGTCGCCGGCGGCCGGGTGTTCCTGCAGTCGCGGCCGATCACCGTCGCCACCGCCGCCGACCCGCGAGAGGCGCTCCGCGAGTCGGTGGAGGAACTGCGGGCGGCCACCGCATGCCGCGGCGGGACGGTGTGGGTGTTACAACCTGAGCGAGGTACTGCCGGCGCCGACGCCGATGACGTGGGCGGTCGTCCAGCGGCCGCCGGCCGACGGCGGGTTCGGGGCCATGAACCGCGACCTGGGGGCGCCGCCCGACCCGCAACTCGGGCCGCAGTCGGCGTTCGACCTGGTCGCCGGCCGGCCGATGGCGAACCTGTCGCGGATGCCGCGGATGCAGGGGGCGCACCCGCCGTTCGAGTACCCGTTCGCGGCGCTCAAGGCCGACCCCCGGAAGGCGCTCGACCCCAAGCCGACGCTCAACCCGCTCGCCGGCGGCGGGCTGATGGGATGGCTATGCGGCTGCCCGCGACGGTGTGGCGGCTGATGCGGCTCATGTCGCGGACGAAGCGCGAGGCGGAGACGTTTGCGGAGCGGTTCACGACCGGCATCGTGCTGCCGCGGCGGCGGCCCGGGAGGCGCTGGCCCGCGACTGGGCGCGGGTGCCGTCGCGTCCGCACTTCGTCGCCGCGGTCCAGAGTGGACGCAGCGGACGCTCGTGGACTTCGCGCGGCACAGCCTCAAACCTACGGTCTTCGCCGATCTGTGCTGGAGCACACTGGTCGAGCTGCTCAAGCTGGCGATGGGGATGAGCGGGCCCGCGCGGCGGTCGGCGAGCTGAGCCCGGGGGCACAGCCGCCTGCGGACGCGCGGCGCACCTCGCCGCAGCGCGACCTGGCCGCGGGTACGCTGGGCCGGGAGGAATTCTTGGAGCGGTTCGGCCACCGCGGCACGAACGAAATGGAATCCGAGCCACGCGTTGGGCCGAGGTGCTGCACCAACTCGACGCTGGTCCGGTCGGGCGACGGCCACCGGTACGGACGTCCCCGGCCTTTCAGGAATCCTGGGATCGTATCGCCGCCGAGGCGAAGTTGAGCGCGGCCGTGAAGGGGCAGGCCAGCGTGTGGGTCGAGCGGCTCCGCACCTACCTCGGCCTCCGCGAGGCCGCGAAGCACTACCTCCTACTCGGCTACGCCGTCATCCGCCGGGCGCTGGTCGAGTTCGACCGCCGCTACCGGCTCCACGGCGGCGTCTTCTTCCTGCTACCCGACGAGTTGAAAGACCTGCGCACGACCGGCACCGACCTGACGCCGCGGGTCGCGCAGCGGCGGAAGCGGCGGCAGGCGGAACTGTCGCTGGAGTTGCCGCCGGTGCTGTTCAGCGACGACCTGGAGGCGATCGGCCGGCCGCCGCCCGCTCCCGAGGGCGGCGACGTGCTGACCGGCGTGGCGCTGTCTGCCGGGACGGCCGAGGGCTCGGCGTTGGTTCTGACAGAGCCGACCGCGCCGCCCGCGGTCGGCGGCTACGTGTTGGTGTGTCCCTCGACGG
>JBGAQM010000032.1:0-27585 GCA_044220735.1 Urbifossiella sp.
CCGCCGCCTCACGGCGGTCGGCTCGCCTGCATTTCGTTCGCTACACTTCCCCGCATGCCCGACTTCCGCGACGTGGACCCGCGCGAGCTCCGCGTCCCGCCGAGCCGCCGGCAGGGCGCCGACCCGGCGAAACTCGCACGACAAATCTCCCGATTCGGGACATCGACCGCGGGGATGCCGCCGCCGTGGGTGTACGGGGGCACGGACGGAGTACTCCTGCGGTACAATGGCGTCACCCGGGCGACGCGGATCGCCAAACTGGCCCCGGGCGTCCTCATCCGGGTCGAGGTGATCGGCCGGCTCCCCCGGGCGTTCGCCGCCGAGCCGACGATCGGAGACCTCCTCCCATGACTCTGGACGCGCAGCGGGCGACGCTGGCGGCGCTGGCCGAGGTGTGGGCACTCGGCCCCGACCTCCGCCTGGGTCAACTGGTCGCCCACCTCGGCTTCCTCGGCGAGGTGTTCCACGGCCGCGGCCTCGGCGACATCGACGACGACGAACTCCTCGACGTGCTCCGCCGCCACCGGGCGGAACTGCTCGCCCGCCAGCCGGTCGGCGAGGCGCGGGCGTCCTGACCGCCCCGCTCTTACCCATGTCCACACTCGCTGATGCCGCCATCGACGAGGCCGCCGGCCTGGTCCGCGGGGCGCAGAGCGTCCTGTTCGTCACCAAGGAAGCCGAGCGTCGAGATCAACCCCGGCGACACGGACGTGTCCGAGTTCGTGACGGTGCGGCTGCGACTCGGCGCCGCCGCGACCCTGGACGCGGTGTGGGCCGCGTACAATCGCTGACGCCCTCGCCGGAGGCCGACCCGTGTTCGTCGCCCGCTCCGCCAACCGCCGGCCGGGGCCAACCGACGCCGCCGTCGCCGCCGCGCTCGTCGCCGTGTCCCCGGACCGGCTCCGCGCCCTTGTCAACTCCCCTTCCCTGCACGGCCGGTTCGACTACGTCGTCGTGGCCCGCCGCAAGTCCATGCCCTTCAACGCTTCGCGTCGGCCCGCACCCCCTGGCGTCGATCTTACGCTCTTTTGTGGTATTGACTCAATTCGTGCCATGACCCCCCGGGGGGGGGCGGCGACACACAATGAGCCCCACCCGACCGACGGCGCCCGGCCTACAATGGCCCCCTCCCACCGCCGAGGTGCCCGCATGGGCCGTCTCCTCTCCCTTCCCCTCGCCGCCGTCGCAGTCGCGTTCGCCGTCGGCACGCCGTCCGCGCAGCCGCCGGCCGCAGTCCAACCGGGCGCCGACTTCGACGCCGTCCGGCCGCTGCTGAAGACGTACTGCCTCGACTGCCACTCGGCGGAGAAGAAGAAGGGGAGCCTCGACCTGCAACGGTTCGCCACCCCCGCCGACCTCCGCAAGGAGCTGAAGGTGTGGGAGCAGGTGGCCGAGCAGGTCGAGGCCGGCGAGATGCCGCCGATGGGCCGGCCGCAGCCGACCGCCGACGAGCGCAAGCGGCTCGTCGCCTGGGTGCGCGGCTTCCTCGACCGACGGCGCCGCCGGCGAGGGCTTTACGAACGCCGCCGAGGCGCTGAGCGACATCTCGCCGGCGCTGTTCGCCAAGTACCTGAACGCGGCGAAAATGCTCGCCGACCACGCGGTGCTGCTGCCGGACGGGTTCCGCTTCTCGCCGGCGACGACGCGCCGCGACTGGACCGACGAGGCGACCGCAACGCTGCGACGGTTCTACGCCGGTGTCGCCCCGCCGGATGGCAAGCTGAACGCCGCCCCGTACCTCGCCGCGAGCGTGAAGCACCGCGCCGCGCTCCTGGCCGGCACGACCACGCCCGAAGCCGTCGCCGCGGCCGAGAAGCTGAACCCCAAGTACCTGACGGCGCTGGTGCGGGCGCTGACGGACAACACGCCGTCGCACCCGCTCGACGGCGTGCGGGCGACGTGGCGCACGGCGACGGACGCTTCCGCGCTCGCGGCCGAGGTCGGCCGGTTGCAGGCGGAGTTGTGGACGACGACGCGCGTCGGCAGCTACATGCGGCCGGTCGGCGCCGGGTACGCGCTGAACGAATCGCGGCAGTTGGCCGTCGATCCGCCGGCGGTCGAGAGCGTGGCGCTGCGGGTGAAGGCGACGCCGGCGCCGGGGCAGGCGGAGGTGACGATCACGCTCGCGGCGCGGCCGCTGGCCGGCGCCGGCGGCGTGATGGAGTGGCACCGCCCGCGGTTCGAGGCGCCGGGCAAGGCGCCGCTGCTGCTGCGCGACTACGCCGACTTCGGCCCGGCGTTCGAGGCCGACCTGCGCACCGCCTTCGCCGACGCCGCGAAGTATCTGGCCGCCGTCGCCGACCCCGCCGCGGCGAAGGGGCTGGACCTCACGTACCTGCGCCGCTGGGCCGAGGTCGCGGCCGTGCCGCGGCCGGGGAAGGCCGGCGACGCCTTCCCGCTCCCCGCGGCGCCGCTCGACCTGCTGAGCGAGAAGGCGCCGCCGCCCGCGGGTCATCCGACGATCAGCGGCTGGCGCAAGGCCGGCACCGACCTGCCGGTGGTGGTGGCGAACAGCGGCGACAAGGAAGCGCTGATCCCGGGCCGGGTGGCGCCGAAGGGCGTGAGCATGCACCCGATGCCGCAGGAGTTCGTGGCCGTGGCGTGGACGAGCCCGGTGGCCGGCGCCGTGACGGTGGCGGGCGACGTGGCACACGCGCACCCGGCGTGCGGCAACGGCGTGGCGTGGCGGCTCGAACACCGCCGCGGCGGCCGCATGGCCGTGCTCGGCGCCGGGCCGATCGACCTGGGCAAGAGCGCCCGGCTTCCCGCGGTTTCGCCGACAGTCGAGAAGGGCGACCTGATCGTGCTGGTGGTCGACGCCCGCGACGGCAACCACGTCTGCGACATGACGGGCGTGTCGTTCACGCTTGCCGCCGGCGGGCGGACGTGGGACTTGGGCCGCGACGTGTCCGCGAACATCACCGCCGGGAACCCGCACGCGGACACGTGGAGCTTCGCCCGCGGCCCGAGCGGGAAGGGCGGCGCGGCGCCGCTCGTTCCCGTCGATTCGCTGCTCGGCCGCTGGCGCCTCGCCGCCGGCGACCCCGCCCGCGCCGCCGAGGCAGCCGAGCTGGCCGGGAAGGTTCAGACGCTTCTGTCCGGCCCGCGCCCGGGCGACGCCAAGAGCCCCGACCGCGCCCTGTACGACAAGCTCGTCGTGCCCGAAGGCCCGCTGTTCGCCGGTGTCGATCTCGCCCGCATCACCGCGCCGCGGCCCGCCGCGCCGCCGTTCGCGCTGCCGCGGGAGGCGTTCAAGGGCGACGCGCTGCTGTCGTTCGGCACGAGCATCCGCCTCCCGGCGGCGCTGCTCGCGGGGCGCGAGTTCGTCGTGGACGCGAAGGCGAACGGCCCGCTCGGCGACCGCGTGATCCAGGTGCACGCTGGCACAGCCCCGCCGACGAGCTGGACCGGCCCCGTCCTCGCGTCGCCGACCGGCGCGGGCTACGCGAAGATCAAGGCCGGGAACGACGCCTTCCGCGCCGCGTTCCCGCTGTACGTCGCGTTCCCGAACGTGGTGCCGACCGACGAGGTGGTGTCGCTGCGGATGTTCCACCGCGAGGACGAGCCGCTGCGCCGCCTGTTCCTGTCCGACGCCGACGCCGCGAAGCTGGAACACCTGTGGACGGAACACCGCTTCGTGAGTCGGCAGGCGGTCGCGGAGAATAACTACCTGCCGCAGTTCATCGGCTTCGTGACGCAGGACCAGCCGAAGGCGATGGAGACGTTCTTCGTCGGCCTGAAGGGGTCGTTCCAGGCGAAGAACGACGCCTTCCTCGCGGACGAGGCCGCGGCCGCGCCGAAGCAACTCGACGCGCTGCTGGCGTTCGCCGGCCGCGCCTACCGCCGGCCGCTCGCGGAGAACGAGAAGGCCGGGCTGCTGACGCTGTACCGCGCCGTCCGCGAGAAGGGCGCCGGCCACGACGAGGCGTTCCGCGGCGTGCTGGCGCGGGTGCTGGTGTCGCCGGCGTTCCTGTTCCGCGTCGAGGCGGCGCCGCCCGGGAAGGCCGCCGGCCCCGTGTCCGACTGGGAGCTGGCATCGCGCCTCAGCTACTTCCTGTGGGCCAGCCAGCCGGATGAGTCGTTGCGCGAACTCGCTGCAACCGGCCGTCTGCGCGACCCCGCGGTGCTGGCGGCGCAGACGGAGCGGATGCTGCGCGACGACCGCGTGCGGGCGCTGGCCGTCGAGTTCGGCACGCAGTGGATTCACGTCCGCGGCTTCGACGAGCACAAGGAGAAGAACGAGAAGCTGTTCCCCACCTTCGACGCCAAGCTGCGTGGCGCCATCTACGAGGAGTCGATCCGTTTCTTCGATGACTTCTTCCGCGAGGGCCGCGCCGTGACCTCGCTGCTGGACGCCGACCACACGTTCGTGAACGACACGCTAGCGAAGCACTACGGCATCCCGGGCGTGACCGGCGCCGAGTTCCGCCGCATCGACGGCATCAAGAAGTACGGCCGCGGCGGCATCCTGGGGTTTGCCAGCGTGCAGGCGCGGCAGAGCGGCGCGTCGCGGACGAGCCCGGTGCTGCGCGGCAACTGGGTGGTCGAGACGCTGCTCGGCGAGAAGCTGCCGCGGCCGCCGGCGAACGTGCCGCAGCTGCCCGAGACGGAGGGCGCCGACAAGCTGACGATGCGGCAGCAGGTGGAGCGCCACGCGAAGGACGCGAGCTGCGCGACGTGCCACGTCCGCATCGACCCGTTCGGGTTCGCGCTGGAGAAGTACGACGCCATCGGCCGGCTGCGCGAGAAGGACCTGGGCGGCCTCGCGGTGGACACGAAGGCGACGCTCCGCGACGGCACCGCCTTCGACGGCATCGACGGCCTGCGGACGTACCTGCTGACGCGGAAGCGCGACGTGGTGGTGCGGCTATTCTGCCGGCGGCTTCTGGGGTATGCTTTGGGGAGGGCGGTGACGCTGTCCGACTCGGCGCTGCTGGACGAGATGGTCGCCGAGCTGGGGCGCAGCGGCGGGAGTGTGACGGCGGCGGTTAAGGCGATCGTGCGCAGCCCGCAGTTCAGAATGGTCCGCGGCCGCGACGCGGAGTGATGAATTCAGAGGGAATGGCCGCAAAAAGGCACAAAAAGCACAAAATGGAAGACCCGAGCCACGACGAGGCTGAATTCAGGATCTGATCGGCCTTCTTTTTTGTGCTTTTTGTGCCTTTTTGCGGCCATCCTGCTTTCATGGGAGCCCTTATGCAGCCTCTCTCCCGGCGGACGTTCCTTCGCGGCGTCGGCGTGTCGATGGCGCTGCCGTGGCTCGAATCGTCCCCCGTCTGGGGCGACGACGGCGCCCCCGCCCGCGGGTCGTCCGAGCCGCCCGTGCGATTCGCCGCGCTGTTCTGCGGCAACGGCTTCCACCGCACCGAGTGGTGGGCGAAGGACGAGGGTCGTGGGTTGGAGTTCGGCAAGGTGCTCGAACCCCTCGTGCCGCACCGCCAGAAGCTCAACTTCATCCGCGGCCTGTACAACCAGGAGGCGCTGATCGGCGGCATCCACAGCTGCCAGACCGGCAACCTCCTCACCGGCGCGCACCTCGCCCCCGGCGGCGAGGTCCGCTCGGGCATCAGCTGCGACCAGCTCCTCGCCGAGCGGACCCGCGGGCAGACGAAGGTGCCGAGCCTCGTCCTCGGGTGCGAGCCGCCGATCGCGGCCATCCACAAGAATTATTCGATGATCTACAGCTCCCACATCTCGTGGAGCTCGGCCACCGCCCCGACCCCGCTCGAACTCTACCCCGCGCTCGCCTTCGACCGCCTGTTCCGCGACGACGTGGGCCGCGCCGACCGCAGCGTGCTGGACGCCGTGCTGGACGACGCCCGCGGCCTGCAGCGGAACGTGAGCGCCGCCGACCGCCGCCGGCTCGACGAGTACCTGGCGAGCGTCCGCGACGTGGAGCAGCGCATCGCCGGCGCGGGTCAGGCGGGCCGGCTGCAAGGCTGGCGGCCGACGCTGGACAAGCCGGACGTGCCGCGGCCGGCGGGCGGCATCCCGCAGGACATCGACCAGCACATGCGGCTGATGTGCGACATCCTGGTGCTGGCGTTCCGCACCGACACGACGCGGGTGTGCACGCTGAAGCTGAACAACGACCACTCGTCGCTGCGGTTCCCGCACCTCGGCGTCGATTACATGATCCACCACCTGCTCAGCCACACCGACAACGCCGACTGGCTGAAGGTGAACCAGTTCTTCGTGCAGCAGGTGGCGTACATCGCGCAGAAGCTCGACGCCGTGCAGGAGGGGGGCCGGACGCTGCTGGACAACAGCATGATCCTGTTCGCGTCGAGCATGATGAGCGGCCACCACAACAACGACCAGCTGCCGGTGGTGCTGCTGGGCGGCGGCGGCGGGCAGATCCGCACCGGCCGCATCCTCGACTACCTGGGCAAGCCGAACCGCAAGTTGTGCAGTCTGTACCTGTCGCTGCTGGAGAAGGCCGGGGTGCGCCTGCCGGCGTTCGGCGACTCGACCGAGAAGCTGGCGGAGATTTGAGGTGCCTGAGTTGCCGCTTGCGGCTTAGCGCTGCCCAACGCTAAGTCGCAAGCGGTGAAGCCCCGAGCCACGACATGCCGCACGCACACGCCTTCGGCGCATTCCACCCCACCCGCCGCGGCCTCCTCCAGGCCGCGCTCGGCGGCGTCGGCGCGCTGTCGCTCCCGAACCTCCTCCGCGCCCAGGACGAAGGCCGTGCCACTCGCGCCAAATCCGTCATCCTCCTGTGGATGGCCGGCGGGCCGAGCCAGATCGATACCCTCGACCCCAAACCCGACCGGCCGCCCGAGAACCGCGGGCCGTTCGGCGTCACCCGCACCCTCCTCCCCGGCGTCCTCGTCTGCGAACACCTACCGAAGCTCGCGGCACAGCTCGACCGCTACACCGTGATCCGCTCCGTGGACTGCCGGCACAGCAACCACGAGCCGAACACGGTGATGCAGACGGCCAACCTCCTGGCCGAGCCGCGCACCAACCCCGAGGCCCGCCACTACCCCGCCGTCGGGTCGCTCGTGGCGAAGTTCCGCGGCCCCAACCGGCCCGACGTGCCCGCCTTCGCCGCGTTCATGCGCTCGCGCAGCCACCTCGCCTTCGGCGGCTACCTCGGCCGGCAGTACGACCCGTTCCTTGCCAACACCGCCGCCCGGCTGCCGATCTACGACCTCGTCGGGAAGGACACCGGCCGCGTCAGCGACGGCGGCCTGTTCGAGCTGCCTACCGACGTGCCCGCCGACCGCCTCACCGACCGCCGCGCGCTGCTCGGCACCTTCGACCGCCTCCGAGCCGACATCGACCGCACCGGCGCGATGGACGGCTTCGACAAGTACGGCCGACAGGCGCTCGGGATGCTCACCGGCGGCCGCGTCCGCGCCGCGCTCGATTTGAACAACGAACCCGCCGCGACCCGGGAGCGGTTCGGCAAGCACCTGTGGTGTCAGCAAGCGCTGCTCGCCCGCCGGCTGGTCGAAGCGGGCGTGTCGTTCGTGACGCTCGACCTGAGCTACCACACCGCGTCGGGGACGTGGGACACGCACGGCGACAACATCCCGCCCTACGGCGGCATCAGCAAGGGGCTCGGGCCGCTGCTGCCGCTGTTCGACCACCTCATCACGACGCTGGTCGCCGACCTGGAGCAGCGCGGGCTGCTCGACCAGACGCTGGTGCTGGCGATGGGCGAGTTCGGCCGCACCCCGCAGCTCGGCACGCAGGGGAGCACCGACGGCCGCAACCACTGGCCCTACGTGATGTCGATGCTGCTCGCCGGCGGCGGACTGCGGCACGCCCAGGTGATCGGCAGCAGCGACAAGGACGGCGGGCAGATTGCGACACGGCCGGTGACGCCCGGCGACCTGGCGGCGACCGTGTACCGCCACTTCGGCGTGCCGCAGGACGCGACCTACACCGACGTCGGCGGGCGCGTGCTGAACCTGCTGCCGCACGGCGGCGAACCCGTCCGCGAGCTATTCTGATCTGCCGCGCGAGTGGGTGCGGCGCGGGCACCGACTCGCCGCGGGGCGTTCCCCCGATCCCCAGGCACACACGCGCGGGGGCCGGATGACGAGCGACGTCGACGACCGGAAGGAGGCCGACGAGGCGCGGCGGGCGAGCGAGGCCCGGCTGCGGGCGGTGGCCGAGAACCTGCCGAGCGGGGCCGCGTTCGTCGTCGGCCCCGACCTCCGCTACCAGCTCGCCGCCGGCGAGGCGCTCGAGCAGGCCGGGTTCCGCCCCGCCGACCTGGAGGGGAAGACGCTCGCCGAGGCGCTCCCGCCGGACATGGCCGCCGAGTACACGACGAAGTACCGCCGGGCGCTGGCCGGGGAGCCGTTCCGGGTCGAGAGTACCAACGCCGACCGGCACTACGTCACCCACGGGGTGCCGCTCCGCGACGCCGCCGGCGCGGTCACCGCCGTCCTCGCCGTGTCCTACGACATCACCGAGCGGCGGACGGCCGAGCTGCGGCTGCGGCTGGCCCTGGGCGCCGCGCGCATGGGCATCTGGACGCTCGACGCGGCCACCGGCACCCAGGTCCGGGACGACAACCTGAACCGGCTCCTCGGGCTGGCGCCGGTCGAAACGACCCAGCCGTTCGCCGACTTCCTGTTCCACCTCCACCCGCACGACCGCGACCGCGTGCGGGCCGCGTTCGACGACTCGCTCCGCGACGGCCGGCCGCTCAACGTCGAGTTCCGCGTCGTCCGGCCGGACGGCACGGTGCGGTGGCTCCACACTCAGGGGGACGTGTTCGGGGACGCCGCCGCCGGCCGCCGGCACATGGCCGGGGCGTGCGTGGACGTGACCGAGCGGCGCGCGGCCGAGGACGCCGTCCGGGCCGGCGAGGAGCGGCTGCGGCTGATTCTCGCCAGCGCCACCGACTACGCCATCTTCACCCTCGACGCCGACCGGACGGTGACGAGCTGGAGCCCCGGCGCGGCGGCGACGTTCGGGTTCGCCGAGCGGGACATCGTCGGCCGGTCGGCCGACGTGCTGTTCACCCCGGAGGACCGGTCGGCCGGCGTCCCGGAGGAGGAGGCCGACACCGCCCGCCGCGACGGCCGCGCGGCCGTCGAGCGGGGGCACCTCCGCGCCGACGGCCGCCGGTTCTACGCCGGCGGCGTGCTCACCCCGCTGGCCACCGGCGGGTTCGTCAAGGTGGCCCGCGACCTGACCGAGCGGAAGCAGACCGAGGACGAGATCCGGGCCGCCCGCGACCAGCTGGAGGAGCGGGTGGCCGGGCGGACGGCCGAGCTGTCGGGCGCCGTCGAGGCGCTGGAGGCCGAGATGGGCCGGCGGCGGGAACTCGCACTGCGGCTCTCGACCGCCCAGGAGGACGAGCGGAAGCGGGTGTCGCGCGACCTGCACGACACCGTCGGCCAGACGCACGCCGCCCTGTCGATGGCCCTCCGCGCCGCGGCCGCCGCCGTTCCCGCGGGGGGCGAGGCGGCCGACCGGCTGGCGTACGCCGCCGGCCTGGCCGAGACGATGGGCCGCGAGCTGCACGAGGCGGCCGTCCGCCTCCGCCCGACCGCCCTCGACGACATCGGGCTCGGGCCGGCCGTGGCCGAGTTGGTGGCGCAGTGGTCCGCCCGGGCCGGGGTGGCGGCCGAGTTCCAGACCACCGGGCTCGACGGCGACCGGCTCCCGGCCGGGGTCGAGACCGCGCTGTACCGGGTGGTGCAGGAGGCGCTGACGAACGTGGCCCGGCACGCCCGCGCGCGGGCGGTGAGCGTGACCGTCGGCCGGACCGGCGGGGAGGCGCGGGCGGTGGTGGAGGACGACGGCGACGGGTTCGACCCGGACGCCGGCACGACCCGCCTCGGCCTGGCCGGGATGCGGGAGCGGGTGGAACTGGTCGGCGGGGCGCTGGAGGTCGAGTCCGCCGCCGGCGCGGGCACCACGGTCATCGCCCGGGTGCCCCTCGCCGGGCCGCCCGCCCCGTAGCCGGCGACCCTACGCCGGCGCCAGCCAGCCGCGCCCGGCGGCGTACTGCACGAGGCCGACCCGCGAGCGGACCCCGAGCTTCTCCAGCGACCGCGCCTTGTACGTCTCCACCGTCTTCACCGACAGCGCCAGCCTCGCCGCGATCTCCTTGTTGCTGTACCCCAGCGCGATCAGCTTCACTACCTCGGCCTCGCGGTCGCTCAGCTCGACCGCGGCCGGGCTCGCGGCGCTCGGGGCCGCCGCCGCCGCGCCCAGGACCGGGTCCACGTACGCCCCGCCGGCGGCCACCGTCCGCAGCGCCCGGACCAGGTCGTCGGCCGCCGCCCGCTTGGGCACGTACCCCGCCGCCCCCGCCTCCAGCACGGCCCGCAGGTAGCCCATGTCCTCGTGGACGGTGAGAACCACCACCTTCCGCGCCGGCGCCGCCGCCCGCAGGCGGGTCGTCAGTTCGACCCCGGACATGCCCGGCATGGACACGTCCGCGACCACCACGTCCGGGTCGAGGTCGGCGACGAGCGCGAGGGCGGTCGGGCCGTCGGCCGCCTCGCCCACCACCTCCATGTCGGGCTCGGCGGCGACCACGGCCCGAATCCCCGCCCGCACGACGGCGTGGTCGTCCACCAGGAGCACGCGAGTTTTGAGCATCGGGGGGCCTCCGGGGCGTGCGCCCGCGTCGGGCGTCGGGGGGGCGGGTCCGGCCGGCGGTCACGCGAGCGCTTCGCGGATCACGTCGCCGTACGGGAGCAGCGGGACCGGGCGGCCGAGCTTGTCGGTCACCGTGCTCTCGTGGTCGATGCCGAGGAGGTGGTACGCGGTCGCGAGCACGTCCTTCGCCCGCACCGGCCGGTCGGTCGGGGTCGAGGCGATGCGGTCCGTCCGGCCGACCACCCGCCCGCGCGCGCAGCCGCCGCCCGCCATCAGGTTACAGTACGCCCGCCCCCAGTGCCCGCGGCCGTCGCCGTCGAGCCGCGGCGTGCGGCCCATCTCGCTCAGCACCAGCACCAGCGTCTCGTCGAGTAGGCCGCGCGCGGTCAGGTCGTCGATCAGCGCCGAGAAGGCGAGGTCGAACCCCGGCAGCAGCTCGTTCCGCAGGCGGTTCCGCTGGTCCTCGTGCGTGTCCCACCCGGTGTTGAGCTGGCCGAACTCGTCCCACACGACGGTGACGAACCGGCACCCGGCCTCGACCAGCCGCCGCGCCTGGAGCACCCCCTGGCCGAACAGCGTCAGGCCGTAGCGGGAGCGGAGCTTCTCCGGCTCGCGGTCCAGGTCCAGCGCGGCGCGGACGGCGGCCGAGTCCATGAGCGCGAACGCCCGCGCGCGGTTCTCGTCGAGCCGGCGGCCGGTGCGGGTCGCGTCGGCGTCGCGCCGGGCGGCGTCGAACTGGTCGAGGAGCGACCGGCGGGTGCCGAGGCGGTCGAGCGTCATGGCGTCGTCGAGGGCGGTGCCGGCGGCGAGCTCGAACCGGCTGTCGGGCGTGACGCCGAGGTGCGGGTCGCGGACCTCCTCGGCCGGCCCCCACGCCCGGCGGGTGACGGCCCGCGTCGGGGCGCCGCGGAACTCGCCCCAGATCGGGTCGAACTCGCCGCCGAGGTAGGCCGCGTGGAGCCGGGCGTAGGGCGGCATGGTTCGCTTCGAGCTGAGGAGCCACGGCAGGACGACGTTGTCGGGCACGCGGCCCCGCGGCTTCGCCGCGCCGCGCCGGCGGTCGAGGTACGACACCACCGACCCCATGAACGGCCACTGCTCGGGGTGGAGTTGCGTCTCCTCGATGGGGATGGTGCCCTGCGGCAGGCCGGTGGTCGCGTACTGCATGCCGTGGAAGTTCCACGGGTGGTTGAGCGACCGGATGAGGGTGACGCGGTCCATCACCGCGGCGACGCGCGGCAGGTGCTCGCCGACGTCGATCCCGGGCACGGCCGTGCGGATCGCCTTCCCGTCGCCGCGCACCTCGGCGGGCGCGTCGGGCTTGGGGTCGAACGTGTCGAGCTGGCTCGGCCCGCCGAACAGGTACAGCAGGATGACGTTCTTCGCCTTCCCCGCGCCCGGCGTGCCGGCGGCGGTCGCGGCGGGCGTTGCCCCGGTGAGCAGCGCGAGCGGGCCGGCGCGGAGCAGGTCGCGCCGGGTGACGCCGTCGCACGTCCGTTTCGGGCCGCCGAGGATGCGGAGCACGGCGGGACCTCCGGGGACACGCGACGGCCGAACGACCGACCCCGATTCTCGCCCCCGACTGGGCGAAGTGCAAGTGCGTCGCCGGGTCGTTCGGGCGGGGATAATTGGTTCTGGGAAAGCGGGACACCCCTGCCCAGAAGCATTCGAGCCGCTGCACAATTCGGGGTGAGTGGCGGGCCGCGCGCCGCCCCTGGCCCCGGCCGCGGGTCAGGCGAACATCCGGTTGTGCCGCCCGGCCACGTTCTTCATGCTCGGCGGGTGCCACCGCCGCGGGTTCCGCCGGGCGTCGGCGGCGTACCGGGGCTCGCGTTCGCCGAGGGGGCGGTCGAACGCGGCCGGGGAGATCCCGGTCCGTCGGCGGAAGGCGTCCGCCGGCCGGCGGGGGCGGTCGGTGTGGGCCATCCCCACACCCGATGAGCTCAACCCGCGATGGTGCAGCGACCCTAATGAGCCTCGCCCGAACGACCCGCCGCGCTACACCGTCCGACCCTTCAGCAGCGGGCGGTTCAGAACCGGGTCGCGGGCCGTGAACGGGCCGTCGCCCGTGTCGGCCCCCAGGCAGCGGGCGAACATCTCGAACTTCGCGTCGAGGTCGTCGGCGTGGTGGACGATCAGCACCTCCGGGATCGCCGGCAGCTTCGGCGAGCCCCACTCCGGCGTCTTCAGGTGCGCGTAGATCACGTGCTCCAGCAGCCGCAACAGCTCCGGGTTCAGGCCGGGAACATCCCGTGCCGCGTCGCGCACCAGCTGCACGCCGAGCAGCAGGTGGCCGAACAGCTCGCCGTCGATGCCGGGCCGCGGCACGGGTGAGGCGGGGTCGAGTTCGGCGACGCGGCCGACGTCGTGGAGGAGGGCGCCGGCGAGCACCAGATCGCGGTTGAGCGTCACGTCGGGGTACAGCTCGCGGTAGCGGTCGGCGAGCAGCAGCGAGTGACGGGCGACGTTCCGCGTGTGTTCGGCCCAGCCGCCGGGGTAGGGGAAGTAGGTGCGCACCGAGCCCGGCAGCGTCTTCAGCCGCTCGGCGTGCGCCGCGAGGATGTTCTGAACGAGCGTCCGCAGCGGTTCGTCGGCCAACTCGGCGGCGAGGGCGGACAGGTCGGCGAGGGTGTGCTCGGCGTCGGCGCGCGGGGCGTCGGTGAAGTCGGCCTCGGCGAACCCGTCGGCGCGGTCGCGGTCGGTGACGGGGCGGATCTGCTCGACCTCGACCTTCGGGCCGTACTTCTGGTCCTCGACGTAGTGGCCGCGGACCTTGAAGAACATCCCGGGCTGCCAGTGCTGCTTGCAGTCGTCGAAGTGCGGGGAGTCGGCCCACACGACGACGCCGACGGTGCGCCGCGCGTCGCGGAAGCGGGCGACGTAGAACGGCTTGCCGTCGCGGGTGGCGCGCGGCGTCTTCTCGGCGAGCTGCGCGAAGAAGTCGGCGTGCTGCCCGGGTTCGAGCGCGGACAGCTTGACGGGCTTGGGCATGGCGCCCAGCGTACCGCGTCAGGGGGCCGGGAACAACGGGCGCCACACGCCGCCGTAGTTCTCGTCGTCGGTGGCGACGGCGAACCCGGCCCGCGGGACGCACCGCGGCGGCGCCGCCAGCGCCTCCACCTTCAGCCCGTGGATGAGTAGCCGCGCCGCCGGCCTCGCTTCGGCGGTGAAGCCCCACGTCCCCTCCTTCTGAAAGCCGAGCACGCCGGCCCGGTACACGACGGAATGGAACGGCCCCGCGTCGCCCTCGTCGCGGACGGCGACCGACCACACCTCAAACCCGCCGTCCTTCTCGACGAGGTGGAGGTCGGCGCAGCCGCGGCCGCCGGCGAAGCCCGGGACCGGGGGGAGGGCGTGGGTGCCGCGCGGGGTGAAGGTGTACGTCGTCAGGTCGAGGCTGCCCCAGTCGATGCGGGCCGGCTGGTGCCCGGCGCGGCCTTGCCCGCCGCGCATCCCCAGCACCAGGTTCGGTACGTCCTTGCCGCCGGGGTAGCACGCCATCCCTTCGAGCTCGTCGCCCGGCCACGTCGTGCCGGTGTCGTCGGGCGCCGGGCGGGGCAGGTGGAACGCCTTGAGGCACTCGGCCCGCCAGCCGTCGCCGTCGCGGGCGACGCGGACGTGGAACAGCCGGCCGTACTTCTTCTTGTACCGGCCGCTCTCGCCGAGCAGGAACTCGCCCGGCCGTTCGGGGAGGGCGCAGACGGCTTCGAGGTCGTTCGGCTCGCCCTCGTCCGGGTCGCGCCAGTCGGCGACGGGGAGCGGGCGGAAGGCAGCCGTCCTTCGCGCTGACGGTGAGGACGCCGAGCCGGTCGCCGGGCTGGCCGTTCTTGCGGTCGTTAACGGTGAGGTAGGTGTCGTCGGCGATGCGGACCATGCCGCTGTACCCGACGCCCTGGGCGCGGACGGCCGGGACGAGCGTCAGGAGCAGAGCCAGGCTCGCGGCGTGACGGGTCACGGTCGTCTTCTGGGTTCGGTGTGGGGCCGGTTTCCAACCGGCCGTGTCAGCTCCGGCCGGTTGGAAACCGGCCCCACGATGTCGTCACGCCAGCCGCCGCGATTCACGCGCCAGCCCCGCCGCGACGAACGCCAGCAGCTGAGGCAGCATCTTCGACACGTACCCGGGGCCGGTGGTGTCGAGGTCGGCGGCGTGGGGGACGCCGTAGGCGGTGAGCTTCTCGTGGAGGCGGTCGGCGCCGCGGTGCCACGGGCCGGCGGGGTCGGCGGCGAACCACAGGTGCGCCGGCCAGCGGTACGGGTCCACGTGCAGCACCGCCGTCGCCTGCCGGGCGCGCTCGCGGGTCGGGAACAGCTCGTCGAGCGCGGTGCCGCGGCGGTGCAGGTCGTGAAAGTCGAACGCGGCGTCGAGGGCGGCGGCGACGGGGAAGCGATCCGGGTGGCGCAGCGCGAGGCGGACCGCGGCCTGCCCGCCCATGCCGACGCCGGCGACGGCCCACCGCCGGTCGGGGTCGGCGAGCGCGAGCAGCTCGGGTTCGGAGTCGAGCGACCACCACCGCTCGGACGGCGGCGGCGCGACCACGTCGAGGCGGTCCGCCCCAGTGGGCGCGGTCCCGTCGTAGAGCCAGAGGAGGGGAAACGACATAGTTCCGTTGCCGCTTGCGGCTTCGCGCTTCGCAACGCGAAGCCGCAAGCGGCAACCTCGGTTAGTCGATCTTCCGGCGCGGCGGCGTCTCGCGCTTCGGCATCGGCGGCGGCTCGGCGCCCTGCGCCTTCAACTTGGCGATCACCCGCCGCCGCCGCGCCTCGTCCCGCTTCGACACGTCGTCGAACGTCAGCCCGCGCTGCCACGACTCGACCGCCGCCGCCTTGTCGCCGAGCGCCAGCTGGCAGTCGGCGAGGTGGTCCCAGATCTCGAGGTGGTCGCCCTCCTCCTCGTCGGCCGCGGCCTTCTTCAGGTACGGGAGCGCCGCCTTGAAGTCCTTCTTCTTGAACAGCACCCAGCCCATGCTGTCCAGGTACGCGCTCGTCTCCTTCACCTCGTCGATGATCCCCTCCTTCAGCGCCTTCTCCTGCCGGGCCTTGTCCAGGTCCAGCGCCTCCTTGATGAGCTTCTCGGCCTCGTCGATCTTCTGGTCGTGGTCGGCCCAGATGAAGCCCAGGTCGTTCTTGTACGTCGGGTTGTCCGGGTGCCGCTTGATCAGCCCCTGCAACTCCTTCTCCGCCTTGTCGATGTCCTTGTTGTCCACGTGGAGGCCGCTCAGGGCGTAGCGCATGCGGTCCTTCATCCGCGTCTTCACGTCCTTGCCGATGCCGCGGGCCGTGTCCAGCTTGGCGATGGCGTCCTCGTAGGTCTCGATGGCGGCCGGGTAGCGGCCGGCCTGGCGCTGCACCCACCCCTTCACCTGCGTGAAGTACCACCCGCCGTCGGTCGCCTGGATCATGCTCTCGGCGATGCGCAGCGCCTCGTCGGTGTTGCCGCGCATGGCCTTCGCCTGGATCATCTTCTCGATCACCAGCGGCTGCGCGTCCTCGACCTCCTTCGGCCCCTTCAGTTCGAGGAACCGCTCGCACAACTCGTCGAGGTCGGCGTACCGCTTGCTGTCCCAGAGGACGTCCATGAGGCCGTCGTAGGCGGCGAGCATCTTCTCGCCGCTCTCCAGCCGCGTCGCGGCCTCGGCGCAGAACTCGTAGAAGTATTCGGCGGTGGCGTAGTCCTTCACGTAGTGGGCGGCGCGGCCGACCACCAGCGCGCCGTTAAACGTGAACGCCCGCTCCTTCCCCTTGCCGGCCTTCTGCATCTTGGCCGCGAGCGCCACGCCCTGCTTGGCCTTGTTCTTGTCCTTGACGAACGCCCGCAGCGCGTCGGTGCGGGCCATGTCCGTCTTGGCCTTGTTGAACTCCAGCAGCTCGGCCTTGAGCGCGTCCTCGTCGATGGGGGCGCCGGCCTTCGGCGGCGCCTTCTTCTCGACCTTCTTGGGGAGGTCGGGGTCTTGCGCCCGCCCGCCCGCCGACAGGAGCGCCAGCCCGGCGACGAGCGCCGCGAACCGGATGTGGAAGCCGTGACCCGCCCGTCCCATGGCGACACCCTTCTGCGTGGCAGGATGGGGGAACTGTACCGTCCCTGCGGGCGATTCTACGCCGGGCGCGGTTCGCGTGCCAACCCCAGAGGACAGAGGTCAGAGGACAGAGGACAGACGGCAGAAGCCGGGATCGAGTTCCTATCCTGTCTGCTGGCTGCTGCCGTCTGCCCTCTGACTTCTGTCCTCTGCCCTCTGTCCGAGGCACCCATGTCCGTGGCCCAAAAGGTTCCCGTGATCGGCATCGGCCCGGACGGGCTCGCCGGCCTCTCCCCGCGCGGCCGCGAACTGCTGCTGGCCGCCGAGATCGTCTTCGGCTCCGAAGGGACGCTGCGCCTCCTCCCGGAACTGGCCGGCGAGCGCGTCGTCATCGGCACCGATCTGCCCGTCGTCGTCGAAAAGCTCCGCGCGGCCGTGGGGAAGCGGCGCACCGCCATCGTCGCCAGCGGCGACCCGCTGTTCTACGGCACGGCGCGCTACCTCACCGAGAAGGTCGGCACCGAGCTGTTCGAGGTGATGCCCCACGTCTCGTCGATGCAGCTGGCATTCGCCCGCCTCCAGGAGAGCTGGGAGGAAGCCTTCCTCACCGACCTCGCGGCGCGGTCGCTCGACGACGTGCTCGACAAGATTCGCAGCGCCGAAACGGTGGGGCTGTTCACCAGCCCGCGCTACCAGCCGAACCGCGTCGCCGCGGAACTGCTCGGCCGCGGCATGGACTACTTCACCGCGTTCGTGTGCGAGAACCTCGGCGGCAAGGACGAGCGCATCACCCGGGCCGAGCTCGGCGAGGTGCGCGACATGAGCTTCGACCCGCTGAACATCCTGATCCTGAAGCGGAAGCCGAACCGCCCCGACCGGCCGCGGGCCGCCCGGCTGCGCCGCTTCGGCAACCCCGACGAGGTGTTCGCGCAGACGCGCCCCAAGACCGGCCTCATCACGCAGGCCGAGGTGCGCGGCGTGGCGCTGTCGCAGCTCGACCTGCACCCGGGCGACGTGTTCTGGGACGTGGGCGCCGGCAGCGGCAGCGTGGCGATCGAGGCGGCGGGCCTGGTGACGCCGGGGCCGAGCTACGCCATCGAGCAGGACACGGCCGACTACCACCTGATCGTGGCGAACGCGGCGCAGTTCGGCGTGTCGAACGTGAAGCCGGTGTTCGGCACGGCGCCGGCGGTGTTCGCCGACCTGCCCGCCCCGGACGCGGTGTTCGTCGGCGGCAACGGCGGCGAGGTGGCGCGGCTGCTGGAGAGCGCGTACGCGGCGTTGCGGCCGGGCGGCCGGCTGGTGACGAACGTCGGCACGCTGGAGATGCTGACGGCGACGTACGCGGTGCTAAAGCGGCTCGGCGGCGGGGTGGAGGTGCTGCTGATGAACCTGTCGCGCGGGGTGGAGCAGCTGGAGGCGCTGCGGTTCGAGTCGATCAACCCGACGTTCCTGCTGCGGGTGCAGAAGCCGGCCGCCGACTGGGTGGTGTGACCTGGCTCGGGGCTTTCGCCGCTTGCGGCTTCGCGCTGCCCAACGCTAAGCCGCAAGCGGACACCCCCACGAGCCGACCGTCACTCCGCCAGCGGCAGCGGCGGCTCCTCTTCGTCGCCGTCACCTTCCACCGGCCGCGTGATCGGCTTGATCCGCGGGCCGACGTACCCGATTGCTTCGGGGATGTCGTTCTCGTCGCCGAGCGGAATCGCGTCGTCGCCGAGCGGCACGTCCTGTTCGTGCTCCAGCCGGTGCCACTGGAGCGGCTTGAGGTCGTTGCGCACCAGCCGCTGCGACCCGTCCGGCAGCTCGTGGAAGATGAACGGCACCCCGCGCACGATCGCCGCCGGCAGCGCCTCGACCCGCGCCGCCGCTTCCGCGTAGGTGTCGTACCGCTCCGAGATCGGCCCCTCGGTCGTGGCCACCTCGACGATGTACTGGCGGGTGTCGGACACATCCGGGGCCGGCGGCGGGGTCGGCCCGGTGCGGAACTCGAACAGGAAGTCGCCGATCTTGATGCGGTCGCCGTCGTTGAGGGCGACCGGCTCGCAGATCTTCCGGCCGTTGATTAACGGGTCCTGGCGCGGGTTGCAGTGGGCGAAGGTCACCACGTCGCCGATTCGGGTCAGGTAGGCGTGACGGCGGGCCAACGCGTGGTGCGGCAGGACGATCACGCCCGCGTCGCCCGGGCACGGCTCGGGGTCGCGGCCGATCCGAGTCGCGCCCGGCGGCAGCGGGTACACCTCGCCGGCCGTCCCCGCCGGCGACTTCACCAGCACGAGCCGCGGCATCGGTTCGGGCACGGCCACGCGTCACCCCCGGCGGCGGGTCCAGAAGCGGACGGCCAGCACCCCCACGGCGATGCCGGCGCAGTCGATGAGCACGTCGGTGAACTGCCCGGTGCGACCGGGGACGTACGTCTGAATCACCTCCGTCGCCGCCCCGTGCAGCGCGAGCAGCCCGACGAGCAGGCGCGGCCGCGGCAGCCCGACCGCGAGGGCGGCGAGGACGGCGTAGCCGACGACGTGCGCGGCCTTCGCCAGGAGCATCGGCTGCCCGGTGGCGTTCATCCCGTCGCGCAGCTCGGGCGAGATCGGGGAGCAGAGGCGCCACGTCCACAGGGCGAGGAGGGCGACGAACGCCGCGAGCCGCCACCGCCGAAGGACGAAGGCCGAAGGCCGAAGGCCGAAGGACGTCATCAGCGGGCCGAGCCCAGTTCGCGGAGCTTGGCCTTGAGGTACTTGGCCCGCGCCGCGTTCCGCTCCTCGCCGTCGAGCGGCTGGCCCATCAGCTTCTGCAGGTGCGCCGCCTGGGTGTGGATGAACAGCTGGTTCACCGTCGTCGCCGGCAGGTCCTCGATCAGCCGCTGGTGGATGCCGAGCCGCACCGCGCTCAGCAGCTCCATCGTCTCCTCGGACGTGATCATCGTCGCGCTGCCGAGGGTGCCGATGGCGCGGGCCACGCGGTCCTGCTCGGCCTGCCGGCGCTCCTTCAGCAGCGCGTTGCGGGCCTGCCGCTCGTACTGCAGGATCGTCTCGATCACCTCGCCGATCTCGGACAGGATTTTCGGCTCGCTCTTGCCGAGCGTCACCTGGTTGGAAATCTGGTACAGGTCGCCGAACGCCCGGCTCCCCTCGCCGTGCAGGCCGCGGACGGCCAGGTTGATCTTCTGCAGCGCCCGGAACACCTTCTCGATCTGCTTGGTGAGCCCGAGCGCCGGCAGGTGGAGCATCACGCTGGCGCGCATCCCGGTGCCGACGTTCGTGGGGCACGCGGTCAGGTAGCCGAACTGGTCGTGGAAGGCGTACCCGAGCCGCGCCTCGAGCGCGTCGTCGAGCTTGTCGATGTCCTCCCACGCCTCGGTGAGCGCGAGCCCGGAGCGGAGCACCTGCAACCGCAGGTGGTCCTCCTCGTTCACCATGACGCTGACGGACTCCTTCTGGTCCAGGGCGACGCCGCGGGGGCCGTCGAGGACGGCCGCGAGCTCGCGGCTGATGAGCTGGCGCTCGACGAGGAACTGGCGGTCGAGCGGCGAGAGGGCGGGGACGTCGATGTAGTCGAGCTTGTAGGGGAGGTCGGCTTTCGCCAGCGCGTCGCGGGCCTTGGCGGCGGTCTCGGCCTTCTGGGCGGGGGCGGCGCGGTTGGCGAACGGGAACCCGGCGAGGTTGCGGGCCAGGCGGATGCGCGTGGACACGACCACGTCCGACTCGGGGCCGGTGCCGCGGAGCCACTCCCCGAGGTTGGGTAGCAGGGCGTCCAGGTTCATTCGGCGGCCTCCTCCTGCCGGACCGCGTCGCGGAGCCGGGCCGCCTCCTCGTAGTCCTCGTCGCGGGCGGCGGCGGCCATCCGGCGGCGGAGATCCTGAATGCGCTCCCCGCGGCGGGCGGCGCGGACGGCCCGGGGGGTCTTGCCGGCGTGGGCGTCGGCCCGGTGGATGCGGGCCAGGAGCGGTTCGAGCGCCGGGCGAAAGGCGTCGTACTCGGCCGGGCACCCGAGCCGCCCGGTGGCGCGGAACTCCCCATACTGTAGGCCGCAGTCCGGGCAGGTCAACGCGGCCGCCTCGGGCGCGCCGGCCGGGGCCGGGTCGAGGTCGAACACGCCGAGCACGGCCGGGGCGTTGACCTGCGCCCCGCCGGCGGCCCCCGGCCCGGGGGTGAACAGCTGCTTCTGCCCGGCGCAGCGGTCGCACAGGTGGACCTTGTGCTTGTGCTTGGCGACGATCTTGGTCAGCGTGACGGTCGCCGGCGCGTCGCAGAATTGACAGGTCATGGCATTCCCCTACCACACCGCGGGCCGGGCCGACCAGCCGAACCGGCTGTTCCCGCAGGCCGGGCCGCCGGTGTGGGGTCGGTTCCCAACCGGCCGTGTCCGCGCCGGCCGGGTGGAAACCGGCCCCACATCAAACCCGCCGACCCGCGCCGAAGACTCCATCCCGCCCGGCGTCAGGTGTCGCCGCCTTCGAGCCGGCGGATCTGGTCGCGGACGCGGGCGGCGTCCTCGTACTTCTCGTCGGTCACCAGCTTCGCCAGCTTCCGCCGCAGGGCGTCCAGCTCGGACGCGGCGGCGGCGACCTTCGGGCCGCGGCGCGGGGCCTTGCCGGCGTGCGTGGCGTCGCCGTGGACGCCCTCCAGCAGCGGCAGCAGCTCGGCCCGGAAGGCGTCGTAGTCGTGCGGGCAGCCGAGCCGGCCGTGGTTGCGGAACTCGACGAACGGCATCCCGCACGTCGGGCAGGTGCCGTCGGCGGGGGCGTCGGCCGGGTCGGCCGCGGGGGCGTCGGCGGCGGCCTTCTTCCCCCCGCCGGCGGGCTTCTTGCCGGGGCCGGGGTCGGCCATGTGCTTGCGGGCGCAGTCCTCGCAGAGGTGCGACTCCTCGACCCGGTCCTCGCCGAGGATGTCGGTGATGTGCAGGGTGGCCTGCTTCGGACAGCGCTGACACTTCATCGCCCGATTCCCCTCGTCCTGCGCGGCGGTGTGGGGAATTGTACCCGCGGCCGCGGGGGGCAGGAAGGGAATGGAGGCGGGCGGGACGAACCCCAGGACTACGGCCCGCCATCGAGGACGGCTTGCACCTTCCTCAGCAGGGCTTGGGCGAACACGCGGTCGGCCCGAGTCCGCGTCTCGAACTCGTCCGGTTCGAGCGCGTGACACACCTCGTTGAGCGCGTTGCTGAGTACGACGAGTTCGTCCGTCGTGACGGGCAACCGTGTCGGTTCACCGGACATGCTCAACCCCTCGCCGGGCGACGGGGCCACGCGACGCGCTCAACCCGGCACGCCCGTAGTCGCTCCGTCGCGGCCGCCCGCCGGAAGCCGGGCCAGCACCGCCGCGTCAATCTCGACGTACCGCGGCCGGCGCTGCCGGCGGATCCGCTCGCGTTCGGTGTCCGTGTCCTTGTCAACGAAAAAGATGAACGGGTGCGGCATGAAGTCCACCGGGACCAGCTTGGCCCGGAGGTAGCCGGCGTAGCGGTGAAGCGCCTCCGGCGGGATCGTGTCCACGCAGCGCGACACAAGTCCCTCCCGCGCCTCAACGAGCGCGGCCGTCATCTTCTCCGCGTACTCGTCGAACGTCAGCAATCCCGTCAGGAGTTGCTTTCCGTAGAGCCGGCAGAACCGCGCGTCGTCGGGCTCGGCGGCCTGCTTGCCGAGAGACACAGGCATTAGATTTACCGTCCGGTGCGGACCAAGATGAACACGTTGGATGCGTCCGCCGGTTGATCCGGTCGAAACACGCGGGTCATGAAACTCGTCAGGAGTTGCTCGTAGTTCCCGCGGGCTGGGTCGTAGATCCGAACCCACGTTCTACCCCCATCCTGAACAACACCCAGTACACGGACCCAGTGGTTGCCATCCGTAGCCGCGAGCACCTGGCCTTGGGTGAGGAGCGCTAGAAACTGATCTTCCGTCTGCCCGAAGCGCGTCACCGCTGCACCGTTGGGCAGGTTGTGTCGAGGAACTTGACGAGTTGGCATTCGTTCAGCCCCTTCCCGTCGTTGAAGACGATCTCGTCCTGCACATTCCCGAGTTTCAGCGGACCCCGGTCCGGGACCACGTCGTCGATCACCGAGGTCGTTGAGTGGAGTCCGCAAGTGGCCTCCGAGCCCTGAATGCGGGTGGGGGCGAGCCCGGGTCGCACCCGCCCGAAGCATCCGCGCAGGGATCGAGGGGCTCCGTACCGGGGGCGGGGTCGGTCGGTGGCGGTTGCGGCGAATCGCCACCCCGGCGCCGGGGGTGCCGGTGGTGTCGGATCGTCGTTCTGCCCGAACGGCGTCGGTCCATCACCCGGCAGCGGCGCGAGATCCACCTGGGCCGACTCGTGGGGTGGAGTAGCCGGCGAGGTCGGGAAGTCGGCGGGGTCCAACCCGGCGGACGGCACGTCCCGCGATTCCAGGCTCTCGAACCGCGGGCGGAACGGCTTCAGGGGCACGGGGCGGCCCGGAAGAAGGAATCGGTTGTCCCGATTGCTTCCGTCCGAACAAACATGTCAAGTGGGGGGGCAATCTTGATTCGCCCCGCCCGTTCGACCGTTGTGGTCACCGCGCCGCCCGCACCTCCCAGCGGCGGGCCTGCGGCGCGGCCAGCTTGTACACCTCCGCCTGCGCCTCGTCGATCTCGGCGCGCCGCGTCGCCAGCTCGGCCGCGCGCCGCTTCTGGCCCGCCGCCGTGTTCCAGTACGGGTCGCCGCTCAGCAGGATGCCGCGGAACCGGCCGTGCACGATCTTGTTCTTGTCGTTGATCGCCTGGAGCACCTTGTTCCCCTGCTCCCACACCGGGCCGGCCGTCACCGTGCCCAGGTTCACCCCGTCGGCCAGCTGCTTCGCCGTGTACTTCGCCACCTCCTTGCCGTCGATCGTCACCGCGTAGTCGCCCTCCACGAGCCCCTTCACCGTCAGCCCGTAGCGGTTCAGGTCGTTCAGCCCGTTCGTGTACGGCAGCATCGACACCCAGTCCTTCTGCACCGGCATCGGCAGGCCGTCGTCGAGGCGGGTGAACGCCACCGTGGTCATCGGGGCGGCCGGCGTGCCGGCCAGGTTCGACACCTTGCACCCCTTCTCCGCCAGCACGGTGCCGCCGGCCGCGTTGATCGTCACCTCGCTCACCGCCGCCGGCGCCTTGAGACCCGTGAGGATGGCGTGGGCCATCAGCAGCCCGCCCGGCGACGCCGTGTGGAACCCGTCGTAGTACGGCACGGCCGTCTTCGCCTTCGGGTCGGCCTCCTCCATGCGGTCGGTCGCGGCCTTGGTGATCGCGTACTGGTCCACGAACGCGAACCCGTACTTCCCGGCGAGGCCGGCGAGCGGGGCGTAGAACTGCTTCTGCGTCACCACGTACTCCGACCCGTTCGACTTGTTCCGCCGGTCCACCGCGTTCGGCGACAGCAGCGCGACGCGCAGGCCGGCGGCCTTCGCCGCCTTCAGCATCGCCTCGGTCTTCTCCACGTACACCTTGTTGCGGTTCGCGTCGAACTTGCCGTACCCGCCGTCGTTCATCCCGAAGTTGATGGTGACGGCCGTGGGCTTCTCGTCGAGGACGTGGGTCTGGAACCGGTTGGCGCCGCCGGCGGCGGTGTCGCCGCCGATGCCGGCGTTGAGGAACGACATCTTCCCGGCCGGGAAGCGGGTGGTGAGGTACAGCTCGACGTAGGTGCTGTACTGGTACTGCTCGGTGATGCTGTCGCCGAGGAAGACGACGCGGTCGCCGGGCTTGAAGAAGAACTCGCCGGCGGGGGCGGGCGCCTTCTCGTCGGCGGCGGGGGCGGGGGCGGGCAGGGCCGCGGCGGCGACGAGCAGCGCGGCGGGGAGGAGGCGGACCACGGGCGGACCTCGTGCGGGGAAGGGGGCACGAGGCGGATTGTAGCGACGCCGGGCGGCGGGTCGGGCGCTACTTCTTCAGCCGGATGACCAGGTCGGCTTGCGCCGCCGGAATCTCCACGGTCACGTCGGAGTCGCCGTCCTCGGTGTTCTGGTACCGCTGGGGGACGGCCGCCCGCACCGCCTTCTGCGCGGGGTCGCTCACCCGCACGTACACCTGGTACGTGCCCGGCACGACCGCGCGCTCGCCGGCCGGGTCGGTCAGCGTGAACGACCCGTCCGGCTGGACCGGGGACGACGCCCCGTGGATGCCGCCGACCGGCCGGAGGACGAGCACCCCGCCGGCGAGCGGGGCGCCGGACGCCAGGAACACCTTGCCGCTCACCGCCACGCCCGCCGGCTTCGGCGGCGGCCCGCCGCCCGCACACCCGGCCAGCGCCGCCGCCAGCGCCGCCACCCCGACCAGCCGCCCGCTCGCCATGTCGTCGCCCCCGGGTCGTCGTGTCGTGCCGGCGGTCAGTTGTCGGTGTTCACGTCGCCGGCCTTGGCCGTCAGCATGGCGGCGAACGCCGCGGCGCTGACGCTCGACCGGACGAACCGCCCCGACCCGTCGGACATGCACACGTTCATCCCGCCGGTGTGGAACGAGTACGGCTCGCTGTCGTTGTTGCAGTTCATGACGCACCGGCCGGTGCCGCTGCCGCCGTTGATCGCCCCGGTGGTCGCGTCCGTCCCGTCCATCGACCCGGCCCCGCCGTCCGGGTCGGACCACCCGAAGCCCTCCGGCCGCGGCAGGATCGACCCCTGGTCGCGGCCGAGCACGTACCAGTTCGGCCGGGCGCCGCTCTCCATGAACATCATGGTGTTGCTCGTCCCGTCGGTGATGCCGAGGATCGGCGTGTCGGCGCCGGACACGAGCGGGCCGTCGTGGTCGATGGTGCCGCCCGGGTTGGTGAGCCCGTTGGCCGTGTAGAACCGGTGGCGGAGGCGGTGCATGATCAGGTAGTCGAGCGGCCCCATCGCGGTCCCGTCGATCGCCGACGCGGTCCCGGCCGCCGGCCGCCGCACGTCCCCGACCGGCACCGACGGGCAGATGAACACCGGGACCGGCTGCCGCCCGGTCACCGCGTTGGTCCCCGTGTTCCACGCCACGTTCTTGTCGTACAGCCGGCCCAGGTTCCCCTGCTCGATGTAGTCCAGCACCACGATCGTCCAGCTCATCGGCCGGCCGCCGAGGTCGAGCGGGCGCGACCGCGGCAGCCGGCCGTTCGTCCCCTCGTAGTTGTGCATCGCCAGCCCGAACTGCTTCAGGTTGTTCTGGCACTTGGCCCGGGCGGCGGCCTCGCGCACCTTCTGGACGGCCGGCAGCAGGAGCCCGATCAGGATGGCGATGATGGCGATCACCACCAGCAGCTCGATCAGCGTGAACCCGCGGCGGGGCGAAGCGGTACGCATGGCATCTCCGAACTCGGATAGAGTGCGGAGTGTTTCTACCGGCCCGCGCGGTGGATCACGTGACGGTCGTGTGAAGAATGTGTGAGCCGGGTGAGCGGGGCCGGTGAAGTCGGCGGCGTGCCCGTCCCGATAGAATCGAACCCGTCCGGCGTGCGCCGGGCGGCCGGGAATGGCGGGAGCATGGACCAGTACCTGAAACTGTTGCGCGACGTGTTCACCCGCGGGGTCGACAAGCCGCAGCGGGCGAAGGTCGGCGGGCGCAGCCTGAAGTGCCGCAGCCTGTTCGGCCCCGACCCGATCCGCCACGACCTCGCCGCCGGCTTCCCGCTGCTGACGACCAAGCGGATGGCGATTCGCCCCGTCGCCGTCGAGCTGCTGTGGTTCCTCAGCGGGTCCACGAACAACAACGACCTGCTGGCGCAGAACGTCCGCATCTGGGACGCCTGGGCCGACAAGGACACCGGCGAACTCGGGCCGGTGTACGGCAAGCAGTGGCGGCGCTGGCAGGCGGCCGACGGCCGGCGCGTCGATCAGGTCGCCGAACTCGTGCAGAACATCCGCGCCGTGGCCGACGACCCGTGGCACCCCGCGGCCCGGCGGCTCCTCCTCACGGCGTGGAACCCCGGCGACATGCCCGACCCCAAGGTGCCGACCGGCTGCCACACGCTCGTGCAGTTCAACGTCACCGACGGCCGGCTGTCGTGCCACCTGTACCAGCGCTCGGCCGACATGCTCCTCGGCGTGCCGTACAACATCGCGTCCTACGCCCTCCTCACGCACCTGCTGGCGAAGGTGACCGGCCTCGGCGTCGGCGAGTACGTCCACTCGTTCGGCGACGCCCACGTCTACGAGAACCACTTCGAGCAGGTCGCCGAGCAGCTCACGCGCACGCCGCGGCCGCTGCCGACGCTCGCGATCGCCGACGACATCACCAGCCTCGACGCGGTGCGGGTCGATCAGATCAGCGTGGTGGGCTACGACCCGCACCCGCCCATCAAGGGCGAGGTGGCCGTTTGAACTTCCGGCGTCGGTCGGGCGGGGGCCATTGTGTGTACGGCTCCCCCCCGGGGGGTCGAGGCACGAATTGAGTCGATGCCACAAAAGATCATCAGATCGACGCCGCTGCCCGAAGCCACGCCTGGGACACGAGATGCGACTGGCGCTGATCGTCGCGATGGGCCGGAACCATGTCATCGGGACGGACACCGGCCTGCCGTGGCACCTGCCGCGCGACCTCAAACACTTCCGCAGCCTCACCTTGGGGAAGCCGATCATCCTCGGACGAACGACGTTCGAGCAGATCGGCCGGCCGCTGCCCGACCGCCCGAACATCGTGCTGACGCGCCGGACGGACTACACCCCAGCCGGCGTGCGCGTCGTTCACACGGCGGACGAAGCGGCTGGAGGTTGCGGCGCAGTTCGGCGCCGACGAGGCGGTGGTGATCGGCGGCGGCGAGGTGTACCGCGCGTTCCTGCCGCGCGCCGACCGGCTGTACCTCACGGTCGTGGAGGGCGAGTTCGCGGGCACGACGACGTTCCCGGTGGACCTGCTCGCGGGGCTGTCGTTCACGGTGACGGGGTGCGAGCAGCACCCCGCGGACGCGAAGAGCGCGCACGCCGTCACGTTCTGGCAGCTCGACCGGGCTGCGGACGCGCTGCCGGGGGCGTTCGTGGCGGAGGTGTTGGCGTAGCCGGGTTCCGCCGCTTGCGGCTTCGCGCTGGGAAGCGCGAAGCC
>JBGAQM010000033.1:0-27124 GCA_044220735.1 Urbifossiella sp.
ACCGGCATCGCTCCAATAGTGATCCCTACAATTGACTCAATGCTTTTGGGACGGGGTCCCTCTCTTTCCCAGAAACAATGATCCGCGCCTGATCGATCAGCTCGACTACTCCTCGTCGTCGGCCCACGGACGCGGCCGCGGCCCGCCGAACCCGCCGCGCGGCGGGGGGCCGCCGAACCCGCCGCCGCCCGGCGGGCGGGACCCGCCGCCCGGCCGGAAGCCGCCGGGAGGGGCCGGCCGGTACTCGCGGCCACCGCCCTCGCGCTGGTCGCGGCGGCACATCACCGGCCGGCCCCGCAGCCGCACGCCCTGCATGCATTCGATCACGTAGTCGGCCGCGTCCTCCGGCACCTCCACCAGCGAGAAGCGGTCCGTCACCTCGATCGCGCCGATGTCCTGACCGGGCACGCCGGCGGTGTTGGCGATCGCCCCCACCAGGTCGCGCGGCAGGATGCCAGCCTCGCGGCCGAGGCTGAAGAACAAGCGGGCCGTCGGCGGGCCGCCGTCGCCGCGGCGCGGGTTCGGCCGCGGCGGGCCGCCCTGCTCTTGCCGTTCGGGGCGGAACGGCGGCGCCCCCTGCGGGTAGAACGGCGCGCCCGGCCGCGAGCCCTCGAAGCGGGTCGGCCGCGGCGGCGCCTGGAACCGCTCCCGCGGCGGCGGCGGGGCCGGAATCTCGACCTCGCTCTCCTTGCTCTCGCCGGTCTCCGCGTCGTGGGCCAACTTCACCGCCGCGATCGCGATGTCCATCACGTCGAACTCGGCCGACAGCGTTTCGACGATGACGCGGAAGGCGTCCGTCTGGCCGGCCTCGATCACCTCGCGGATGGCCTCGCGGGTCAGCTCCATCCGGCGGGCCTTCAGGTCGGCAACGGTCGGCACCCGGCCGACCTCGATCTTGCGGTTCGTCACCCGCTCGATGTTCTTCAACAGCCGGTGTTCCTTCGGCTCCGCCAGGGTAATGGCCGTCCCCTCGCGGCCGGCGCGGCCGACGCGGCCGATGCGGTGGACGTACGCCTCCACCTCCGCCGGGATGTGGAAGTTCACGACGTGCGTGAGATGCTCCACGTCGAGCCCGCGGGCGGCCACGTCGGTGGCGACGAGCAGGTCGGCGGTGCCGGAGCGGAACATCCGCATGACGCGGTCGCGGTGCTCCTGCGACAGCCCGCCGTGCAGCGCCTCCGGCCGGTAGCCGCGGGCCGCGAGCGTTTCGGTGAGTTCGTCCACCTCGGTCCGCGTGCGGCAGAACACGAGCGTGGCCTCGGGCGCGTCCACGTCCAGCACGCGGACGAGCGCCGCCACCTTGAACTGCCGCGGCACGACGTAGGCGATCTGCTTCACCTTCGGCATCTGGCCCGGGGCGACGGGCTCCTGCGCCACGCGGACGGTGGCCGGGGCGCGGAGGTGCTTCCGCGCGATGGCCTCGATCCGCGGCGGCATCGTCGCCGAGAACAGCATCGTCTGCCGCTCCTTCGGCGTCTCCGCGAGGATCGCCTCGATGTCCTCGGCGAAGCCCATGTCGAGCATCTCGTCGGCCTCGTCGAGCACCACGACGGCGACGTCGGCGAGCTTGAGGGTGCCGCGGCGGACGAAGTCCAGGGCGCGGCCGGGGGTGGCGACGACGACGTCGACGCCGCGCTCGAGGGCGCGGGCCTGCTGGCCGAGCGCGGCGCCGCCGTACACCGGCAGGACACGGGTGCTGAACGGCCGGCCGTACTTGTGGACGGCGTCGGCCACCTGCATCGCCAGCTCGCGCGTCGGCACGAGGATGAGTGCGGCGGGCTTCCCCTTCGCCCCGGCGGCGAGGCGCTGGACGAGCGGCAGCGCGAACGCGGCCGTCTTGCCGGTGCCGGTGGCGGCGAGGCCGACGAGGTCGGTCCCCTGGAGGACGATCGGGATCGCCTGCTTCTGGATGGGCGTCGGCTCCTCGTAGCCGAGCGCCGTGAGCGCGGCGAGGAGCTTGGCGTCGAGGCCGAGGCCGGCGAACTTCGACTCGGCGGCAGGTTCCGGCTTCGGCGCCTCGGGCGGGGCCGGGTCGGCGGGCGGGGTCGGTTCGGGGTCGGTCATGGTGTCACGTCTGTGGGGGGGCCGTAAAAGACTCATTCTAGTAACTCGGTGCCCGTTCGCCTGGAAATCTCGCCGCCCGAAGTGGGGTTGCGTCGCACCCGCGGCGGGTGCAACAATCCCCCCTCGCCGAGCTATCGCCCCCCGTGGGGACAGGGATGTCGTTCAGCACCGCCGCACCCGCACCGCCGCCCACGACCGCCGCTCCGTTCGCCGCGCCCGTCACGGTCGTCACCGCGCCGGCCCCCGCGCCCGCGTTCCGCCCGCCGCCGTGGCAGGTCGCCGGGCTCGTCGGGCTGCTCGTGTGGGCGTACCTGCCCATGCTCCGCGTCTTCTTCGACAAGTGGATCAACGACCCGCAGTACTCGCACGGCCTGCTTGTGCCGTTCTTCTCCGCGTACCTCGTGTGGAAGGCGTGGCAGGCCGGGCCGCTCGTGCCCCGGCCGCGGCCGTGGCTCGGGTGCGGGCTCCTCGCCGTCGCGATGGCGGTGCGGCCGCTCGCCGGCAGCCTCCTGTTCCACCAGCTCGACGCCGCCAGCCTGATGCTGGCGCTGGTCGCCGTCACGCTCGCGGCCGGCGGGCTGCCGCTGCTGAAGCGCGTCGGCGGCGGACTGCTGTTCCTCCTGTTCATGGTTCCGCTCCCGTACGAGCTGGAGCGGAACGTCGGCCAGCCGCTCAAGACCGCGGCCACGGTCAGCAGCACGTACCTGCTGCAAACCCTCGGCCAGCCGGCGATCCGCGACGGCAACCTCATCCTCATCGACGAGATACGGCTGGGCGTGGTGGACGCCTGCTCGGGCCTGAAGATGCTGGTCACGTTCGCGGCGTTCTCGGTCGGCGCGGCGTTGATGATGAACCGGTCGTGGTTCGAGCGGGGGATGGTGCTCCTCGGCATCGTCCCGATCGCCATCCTCACGAACGTGCTGCGGATCACAGCGACCGGGCTGGCGTACCTCGTCCTCTCCGACAAGGGGACGCTCGAGTTCCTCCACGACTTCTACGGCTGGCTGATGATGCCGGTCGGCCTGGCGCTGCTGGCGCTGGAGCTGTGGGTGCTGAAGAAGCTGGTCACGAACGACTGACGCGGCGGATCACCGATTCACTCCTGGTCTGAGCCTGCAAGGACGCAGAGCCCATGAACGGACCGACCTTCGCCCCCGCCCTCACCGCCCCGAAGCCGGCGCCCGCGCGGCCGGCCGCCCGGCCGGCTGCCAAGCCGGACGGCGACGGCAGCGGGCTGCGCGTCCTGACGTACCTCCAGCTCCACTGGCTGATGATTCTGTTCTGCGGCACCCTGCTCGGGGCCGTGGGGTCCTACGCCGCGTGGGAGCTGCTCGCCAGCAAGTTCGAGTCGTACGGCCTCCTCCAGGTGTCGCAGGTGCCGCCGGCGCTGGCCCAGCAGGCGAACGCCCAGGAGGCCCGCACCGACTTCACCACCTACGTCCGCACCATGAGCGGGCTCATCAAGTCGGAATTCGTCCTGAACGCCGCCATGCGCGACCTCAAGGACCTGGCCACGGTCCGGGCCCAGAAGGACCCCATCAAGTACCTCGGCGAGGAGGTGCAGGTGAGCGCCCCGGACGGGTCCGAGGTCATCCGCATCACCATGGCGTCGCACAACCCGGCCGACGCCAACAAGATCGTGAACGCCGTCCAGAAGGCGTTCCTCGCCGAGGTCGTGCAGAAGGAAGTGGCGACGAAGCAGTACCGGTTCAAGCAGTCCGAAATCGCCATGCAGGACATGCACAAGGCGCTGCAGAACCTGAGCCGCCGGCACGACGTGGCCAAGAACCCCGCCCCCGGCGACGGCGTCACGCCGGTGCAGGCCGTGGACGGGGTGCCCGCGCCGCTCCCGGCCGGCGTCGCGCCCGCGGCCCCCGCCGCCGCCCCGCCGGTGGGGGGGCTCGCACTCCTCGCCCGCCTCGACCCGCGCTCGCTCGTCGCCCGGTTCGCCGCCCTCCAGACCGAAGTCGAGCGGACGCTGCCGATCGAGATCGGCGCCGGCAAGGCGCGGCTGCGCGAGCTGGAAGGCCAGATCGAGGCGCTGAAGACGGCACCGATCGACGCCGCCACGATGGCCGCGGTGGACGCGGACGGGCAGGTGAGGGAGCAGGCCGCGAAGGTGACTCGGGCGAAGGCCAACTACGACTTCGCCGCCAGCGCCGGCCGGCCGGACGCCCCGGACGTGGTGAACCTCCGCCGCATCTGGGAGTCGCAGGTCGCCAAGCTGGGCGAGGTGCGCCGCGAGAAGGCGAACGTTCTCGAAGGCGGCAAGCGTGCCGGCGAGATGAAGCAACTCGCCGCCGAGTGGGGGACGGTGAAGCACCAGGTGGCCCGCTACGAGGCCCAACTCGTCACCGCCCGCGCGAGCCTGGCGGGCGTCGAGCAGATGCTCAACAACCTGCCGCAGGCGCCCGACGTCGTCCGCACCGACGGCCGCGGCCCGGCCCTCGCGCCGGAGTACAGCCCGTCCGACACCGACCTCCGCTCCCGCGACGGCATGTACGCCCGGCTCGTCTCCCAGCACGAGGCGCTCAAGCTCGACATGGTCGCCGGCCAGCGCATCCAGCTCCTCCAGCCGGGCTCCAGCCCGGTGCAGAAGGACATGAAGAAGCAGGTCCTCGGCACCGTCGCCGGCGGGCTGTTCGGGTACGTGCTCGTCGCCCTCGGCGTGGTCGCGTTCGAGACCGTCAGCCGGCGGGTGAGTTCGCTCGCCGACCTGAAGGCGGTCGGCCCGTCGCCGGTGGTCGGCGTCATCCCCGGGTTGCCGACCGACGCCACCGGCCGCGACCCGGCCCGCCGGGCCGCCGCGAACGAGGCGATCGACAAGCTCCGGGCCTACGTGGCGCAGTCGTGGCTGAGCCGCGGGGCGACGTGCGTGGCGGTGACGAGCCCGCTCGGCGACGAGGGGAAGGCGTTCACCGCGTTCGGCCTCGCCAGCTCGCTCGCCCAGGCCGGGTACAAGACGCTCCTCGCCGACTTCGACCTCCGCGAGCCGGCGCTGCACGTCTACGCCGGGGTGCCGAACAACGTCGGCGCCTGCGAGGTGCTGCGGGGCGAAACGGACCCGCGGTCCGCGGTGGTCACGCTGCCGAGCGGGCTGGCCTTCCTCCCGGCCGGGAAGTGGTCCGACGAGGCCCGCCAGGCCGCGGTCGGCGGCCGGCTCGACGCGGTGCTGGCGAAGCTGAAGGAGCCGTTCGACTGCGTCATCCTTCACGGCCACGCCCTGCTGACGGTCGCCGAGTCGGTGGCGGTGGCGCGGCGGTGCGAGGTGGTGCTGGTGTGCGCCCGCTACCGCGAGACGAAGCTGCCGCTGCTGGAGAAGGCGACCGACCGCGTCGCGGCGATGGAGATCCCGTACAGCGGCGTCGTGTACGTCGGGGCGACCGAGACCGAGGCGCTGTGCTGAATCAGAGGACAGCGATGCAGGGTCGTACTGCCCTCTGTCCTCTGACTTCTGCCCTCTGCGGAGAAGCACCATGCTAAAGACACCCGCGCTCGTCGTCGTCGTCGCTCTGGTCGCGGCCGGGGCCCTGGTCCACGGGGCGGCCATCCAGCGGTGGGAGACGCTCGCGCCCGACCAGGCGCAGAACGACCGCCTCCACGCCCTCGAACTCCGCTTCGAGGACTGGCAGCCGTCGCCGATCCCGACCGACATGCCGACCAACGAGCGGAGCACCGCCACGTCGCGCCGCTACCAGTCGGCGAGCACCGGCCGCTCCGGCGCGATCACGATGATCAGCGGCATCCCGGGGTCGGTCTCGACGCACACGCCCGACGTGTGCTACCCGGGCAGCGGCTACAAGACACTGCGGGGGCCGAAGAAGGAGACGATCGAGTTGCCGGGCGGAACCGCGACGTACTACGTGGCCGACTTCGAGAAGACGACGGCGACGCGGCAGGACCGCGTGCGGGTCCGCTGGGCGTGGCACACCGGCGCGAACGACGGGGCGTGGGAAGCCCCCGACAGCCCGCGGTGGCAATTCGCCGCGCGGCTGGCGCAGGTGCCGGTACTCTACAAGGTGTACGTCGTCACCCCTCTCCCCGACGGCGACGACGAGCGGACGGAGGACGACCCGACGGCCCGCGCGTTCGCCGCCGCCGCGTTCGCGCAGTACGCCGCCGCGTTCGCCCGCTGACGGACGACCGACGGCCGGGCTCGCCCCCCGGCATCACCGCGAAGGACCGCACCGATGACCGACCGTACCACCCGGCCGTGGGCCGTGGCGGCGACCCCGAAGACCGCGTTGCGAACCCCCGCCGTGTCGCTCCAACCTGTCACCCGCCGGCCGCCAGTCCCCGTCGTGGCACGGCCCACCGGCTGGGTGAAGCCGGCGTTCGACACGGCCGCCGCACTCCTGATGCTGATCCCGGGCCTGCCGCTGATGGGGTTGTGCGTCCTGCTGGTGCGGCTGACCTCGTCCGGGCCGGCGATCTACAGCCAGACGCGCGTCGGCCGCGGCGGGAGGGTGTTCACGCTGTACAAGATCCGCAGCATGGTCCACGACTGCGAGAGCCTGACCGGCCCGCGCTGGAGCCTCCCCGGCGACCCGCGCATCACGCCGCTCGGCCGCGCCCTGCGCAAGCTGCATCTGGACGAGCTGCCGCAGCTGTTCAACGTGCTCCGCGGCGACATGAGCCTGGTCGGCCCGCGGCCGGAGCGGCCGGAGATCGTGAAGCGGCTGCGGCTGAGCGTGCCCGGGTACGACCGCCGGCACGCGGTGAAGCCGGGCATCACCGGGTTCGCACAGGTGCATCTGCCGCCGGACACGTGCGTCCGCAGCGTGAAGAACAAGCTGGCCTACGACCTGTTCTACATCCGCCACCGCTCGCTGCGGATGGAGTTGGTCGTGCTCGTTGCCACCGGGTTGAAGTTGCTCGGGCTGAAGCGCTTCTACCAGCGGAAGCCTCGTGTGCCGACGGAGTAGCGGGAGTCGTCCGTCATCCGTGTTCCGTGATCTGCCCAACTCGGCCCCCGTCGCCCGCGGAAGGAATCCGCATGTCTCCGACTGCGACCTTGGAACTGACGACGGACAACTGTTCGGTCTCGGTCGTGGTGCCGGTCCGCAACGAGGCGAAGGCGATCGAGCCCGCCCTGCGGACGCTGCTGACGCAGGACTTCCCCGCCGACCGGTTCGAGGTCATCGTCGCCGACGGCGGCTCCGAGGACGCCACCGTCCCCATCGTGCGGCGACTCCAGGGCGAGTTCCCGAACCTGAAGCTGGTGTTCAACGCCGGCCGTCTCTCCAGCGCGGGCCGCAACACCGCCCTTCGGCACGCCACGAAGGACGTGGCCGTCATCGTGGACGGCCACTGCACCGTCCCCGACCGCCAGTACCTGCGAAACGTCGCCGCCGCGTTCGCCGCGAGCGGCGCCGACAGCCTCGGCCGGCCGCAGCCGCTCGACGCCCCGGACCCGACGCCGTTTCAGGTCGCCGTGTCGGCCGCCCGCGCCAGCCGGCTCGGGCACAACCCCGACTCCGACATCTTCTCCGACGAGGCGAAGTTCGTCCCGCCGCAGAACACGGCGGTGGCGTACCGGCGGTCGGTGTTCGCCCGCATCGGCCTGTTCGACGAGGCGTTCGACGCCTGCGAGGACGTCGAGTTCAACCAGCGCGTCGAGGCGGCGGGGATGTCGTGTTACTTCACGCCGGCGGTGAAGGTGGTGTACCACCCGCGGGCGAGCTTCCGGGCGTTGTTCGTCCAGCTCGGGCGCTACGGCCTCGGGCGGGCGCGGCTGGCGTTCAAGGCGCCGCGGTCGCTGACGCTGCCGGCGCTGGTGCCGCCGGCGTGGGCGCTGTGGGTGGTGCTCGGGGGCTTGCTCAGCCTCGCGGTACCGTACCTGGGGTGGGTTTGGGGCGCGAGCCTGGCGCTCTACGCGGCGGTGCTGCTCGGCGCGGGGGCGGTGCTGGGTCGCGGCAAGCCGGCGGGCGTGGCCGCGCGCATCCCGGCGGTGATCGTCGGCATTCACTTTGGGTTCGCGTGGGGCTTCCTGAAGGAAGTCGGGCGGCGGCTCCGGTGGTGAATCGGATACACTGGTCGGTATGACCGCCCTGCCCCTCCTTCTCCCCGACGGCACGCCGACCACGCTCGGTGCCTTCCTGGACCGGCCGCACCTGCTCGTCGTCTTCGTGCGTCACCTCCTCTGAATCCTGTGCAACGCCCACCTCGGCGAGGTGGACGCCGCCCGCGACGAGTTCGCGGCCCGGGGGTGCTCCGTCCTCGTGGTCAGCCAGGCGAAGCCCGATTTCCTCGCCCACTACCTCACGCGCCGGACCTACGGCGTCGCCTTCGCGTCCGACCCGGAGCGCGTGGCCTACCACGCCTTCGGTCTGGAGCGGACGCCGTTCCGCACGTTTCTCCGGCCCCGCGTGCTACTCGGCTACTTCGCCGGGATGTTCCGCGGGTACGCCCCTCGGAAGCCCTACCAGGGCGAGGACGTGCTACAACTCGGCGGCGACTTCATCCTCGACGACGCGGGCCGCATCGAGTTCGCCTACCGCTCGCGGGACCCGGCCGACCGCCCCGCCGTTTCACGACTGCTCGCCGCCCTCCCATCGCCGCCGCCGATGCCCGGGAATCGTACCCCCGATGCCCCGCCGCGTTGACTCCCCGCCCGGCGGCGAGTAACGATGAACACATCCCGCCGACCTCGACCCGTCCCGCCCGCGAAAGGACGCACCCATGTCCGCCGTCTGGCGCTTCTCCCGGCCCGCCGTCGCCGCGGCCGCGCTCGCCGCGCTCGCCATCGTGCCCGGCCCGGCCCCGGCCAACCCGCCGACCAAGCCGAGCCTCGCCGGCCTCACCGAACCGGCCGACTACCTCCTCCCGAACGAGTCGCTCATGATCCCGTTCAAGGATCAGGTGCCGATGACGTTTGTCACCCGCAACCAGCCGGGGTGGGCCGACCTCAAGGCGTTCTTCACCGACTACCAGGAAGACGCCGTCAACCCCGCCACCGGCGAGAAGGTGACGCGGCGGGCGATCAAGGTGCGGGTGCCGCTCGGGCTCAACCAGGCGCCGCCGGTGCCGGCCGAGAACGCGATGACGCTCGCCAAGTGGCTCCTCGGGCGCAAGCTGTACTACGACCCGATCCTGTCCACCAGCGGCGCCGTGTCGTGCTCGACGTGCCACCACCCGACCAAGGGCTTTTCCGACCAGCGCCGCACCTCGACCGGCATCGGCGGGGCGCTCGGGCCGATCAACTCGCCGACGGTCATCAACTCGGCGTACGCCAAGTTCCAGTTCTGGAACGGCCGGGCCGACACGCTCGAGGACCAGTCGCAGGGGCCGGTCGGCAACAACAAGGAGATGTTCGGCGGCAAGGCCGACCCGTGGGAGGAGGCCGTGCTGCGGCTGCGCACGACGCCGGAGTACGTGAAGGCGTTCGCGCAGGTGTTCGGCCACGCCCCGACCCGCGACTCGGCCGCGAAGGCCATCGCCACCTACGAGCGGACGGTGCTGTCGGGCAACTCGGTCCACGACCGGGCCGAGGCGGCGATGAAGAAGCGCGTGACCGAGGAGGAGAGCGGCAAGTTCGACCTGAAGGCGGAAGACTACGCCGCGGTGCTGAAGGCCGCGTTCGACGCCAAGGAAGCGTCGGCGCTGAAGGCGCTCAACCTCGACCCGGCCGCCGACGCGGGCAAGGCCGACGCCGTGGGGAAGAAGTTGCTGAACGGCCGCACGCTGTTCTTCGGCAAGGCGAAGTGCTCGAACTGCCACACCGGCGACACGTTCTCCGACGGCGGGTTCCACAACCTCGGCGTCGGCGTGGACGGGAAGGGTGACATCCCGTACGAGGAGTTCGGCCGGTTCTCGATCCTGCGGACCGGGCACAAGGACGTGAACCTGGTCGGGGCGTTCAAGACGCCGGGCCTGCGCGGGCTGGTGGACACCGCCCCGTACATGCACAGCGGCGACGAGAAGACGCTCGAAGCCGTGGTGGACTTCTACGACCGCGGCGGCAACGCCAACCCGTACCTGAGCGACAAACTCCGCGACACGACGGCGGAGGCGGCTTACCTGCGGGCGAAGGCGGCGGGTCAGCCGGTGGACGCGGCGGTGAAGGTGTTCGGCCCGTCGAAGAAGCCGATCATCCCGCTGAAGCTGAACCTCACCGCCGACGACAAGGCCGACCTGGTGTTGTTCATGCGGTCGCTGAACGGCGAACCGATCGACCCGGTGGTGAGCGACCCGACGCGCGAAGTGAAGTAGTCTCCACGCCGCGTGCGGCGTTGCACGCGCCGCAACGCCGCACGCGGCGAACCAGTCCACTCTTGATCGTCCCCCCGTTCTTGGCCACGATGTCAGGCGCCTCCCGGGGGTCTGCCCATGCGCCCGCGCCTCGTCCTCGCATCCGCCTGCGTCGCCGCCGTCGCCGCGCTCGCGTGGCTCACCCACGCCCGACCGCAGCCCGCCGACACCGGCTGGCGCGAGGTCGTCCCGGGCGTCTTCCGCACCGCCACGGCCCCGCACAGCTACGCCGTCGTGAGCGGCCGTCGTGCCATCCTCATCGACGCGACTACGCCCCCCGACGATCGAGTGGGCCTTCCGATCGACGCGGTCGAATCCGTTCTGCTGACGCACCACCACCGCGACACCGCGGCCCACGCCGCGGCGTACCGCAAGGCCGGCGTCCCCGTCCGCGCCGCGAAGGAAGCGGCCGAGTGGCTCACCCCCGAAGCCGTAACGAAGGCGTGGAAGGACGCCGTGCCCTTGCGCAACTCGCGCACCGGCTACTTCCTCCTTCCCGAAGGCGTACCCGGCGTCGATTGCACGCTCGCGCCCGGCACGGCCATCCCGTTCGGCCCGTGGACGGTCACGCCCGTCGCCACGCCGGGGCACAGCCGCGACCACCTCGCCTTCCACCTCACGAAGGCCGACGGCACGAACCTCGTCTGCTGCGGCGACGCCTTCCAGACGCCCGGCAAGATGTGGACGCCGTACACCACCGACTGGGACCACTGGACCGACGCCGGCCTCAAGCCCGCCGCCGAGTCGCTGCGGGCGCTGGCGAAACTGAACCCCACTCACCTGTTGCCCGCACACGGCCCGGTGTTGGCGACGGACTGCGTCAGGGCTCTCACCGACACCGCGGTGCGGGTCGAGGAGGCGGCGTTCCTCAAGAGCTTCGAGCGCTACTCGAAGCGCGAGGGGAACCCGCCGCAGTACCCGTTCCTGGTTCCGAAGGAGCAGGTCGGCAGCGGCGGCGACAAGCCGTGGTCCAGGGTGTCGGACCACCTGTGGATCACCGGCAACACCTACGTCCTGAAGGCCCGCGACGGCGGCGGGTGCCTGGTGTTGGACCCGTGGGCCGAGCGCATCGCCGCGCAGATCGAGAAGCTCCGCGCCGCGGAGAAACTCGGCCCCGTCGAGGTCGTCGCGTTCAGCCACGCCCACTACGACCACTTCGACGGCCTGTACTACATGGCCGGCCGCGACCGCGTTGAAGTGTGGGGGCTCGACACCGTCGCCGGGCCGCTGAAGGAGCCGTTCCGCTTCCGCGCCCCGTTCCTCGACGAGCGGCCGATCCGGTTCACGAAGGAACTCAAGGACGGCGAGACGGCCGCGTGGGGCGGCTACGAGTTCAAGTTCCACCACCTCCCGGGGCAGACCCACTACACCGCCGGCATCGAAGCCACGATCGACGGCAAGCGCTGCGTCTTCACCGCGGACAACTTCTTCCACCAGGACCAGTACAGCGGTTCCGGCGGCTGGATGGGGCTGAACCGCAGTTCGCCCGCGGTGTACGGCACGAGCGCACGCAAGGTGCTAAACCTCGCCCCCGAGTGGGTGCTCGCCGAACACGGCGGCCCCTACGTCTTCAACGCCGAGGACTACCGCCGCCGCGAGCGCTGGGGCGCGGCCGCGGCGAAGGCGTGCGACGCGATTTCGCCCGGCGGCAGCCACCTGCGCGACTGGACGCCGCACCGCGTCTCCGTCGAGCCAGTTCGACTCGCCGCGAAGGCCGGCGACGTGGTTCGCGTCACGGCCTTTCTGGATGGCCTTGGCCCTGCCGAGGAGTCGGTCACGCTCACCCTCCGCGGCCGCGGCGTGTTCGGCGACCGGCCCGTCGAGACGAAAGTGGCTCCCGGCCGACGTACGAGCGCCGAATGGACGCTGAACCTGCCCGCAACCCTCCCCGCGGGCCGACACCCGTTCGCGGTGTCGTTGTCCGAGGCGTCGGGCGTCGAGCCGGTGGATTCGTTCGTGGTGATCGACGTGAACACCCCCTGACCGTCGGCCGGGGGTGAGAACCGAATCCGTCGCGCCGGCACAACCCGCACATCCGTCATCGGTTGCGCCCCACGCAGGGCTTACCCGAGCGTCAGTTCCTTGCTCCCGGCCGGACGGGTCGCTATAACGGATGTTGTGAATTAACCGGCCGCCCTCCCCACGGCCGACATCCCGACACACGATCCCGGACGGGTAGCAGCGTGGCCGTCCCGGGAAGGGGCACCCCCTTCCCGCCGGCCCCGCCGCGCCCCGAGGTTCCCCAATGCCGACCCTGAAGCTGCGGCGGATCGACCTCACGGCCCCGAACGCCAACGCCCAGCTCACGAAACTCCGCGACCAGTTCCGTACGGAAGGCGACATCGTCTCCCCCGCCAGCAAGAAGCTCACCCAGGCCGTGTTCGGCGAGCCGCTGACGCCGGCCCAGGCTGTCGCCCGCATCTGCAACGACGTGCGCGACCGCGGCCTCCCGGCCGTGCTCCAGTACACCGAACAGTTCGACAAGGTGAAGCTGAAGCCTGAGCAGTACCGGGTGAAGCCGGCGGAACTGGCCGCGGCGCACGCCGCGGCGTCGCCCGAGTTCCTCGAGGTGCTGCGGCAGATCCAGTACAACGTGCTGCAATTCCAGTCCGGGCTCCTGCACCGCGACGCCGAGATGCGGGTGAGCGGGAAGCACGAGTTGCACCTCCGCTACCGGCCTCTGAAGCGCATCGGCGTGTACTGCCCCGGCGGCGCCGCGGCCTACCCCAGCACGCTGCTGATGACCATCTGCCCGGCCCAGGCCGCCGGCGTGGAGCAGATCGTGGTGTGCATGCCGCCGAAGGACACCGGCGGGTTCAACCAGGACATGCTGGCCGCGTGCCACGAGCTGAAGGTGTCCGAGGTCTACCGGTTCGGCGGCGCCCAGGCCATCGCGGCGATGGCCTACGGCGTGGACGGGCTGAAGCCGGTGGACATGATCGTCGGCCCCGGCAACCAGTTCGTCGCCCTCGCCAAGAAGCAGGTGTTCGGGCAGGTGGCGATCGACTGCATCGCCGGGCCGAGCGAGGTCGTCGTGGTCGCGGACGACTCGGCGCACCCGGACTACGTGGCGCTGGACCTGATCGCCCAGGCCGAGCACTCGCCCGGCGTGCCCGTGCTGGTGACGTGGTACGAGCCGCTGCTGAACGAGGTGCAGGTGGCGCTGGAGAAGCGGCTGGCCAAGCTGTCGCGGGCCGACCTGGCGCGGGACAGCCTGGAGCGGTACGGCGCCTTCGTACTGGCCCCGGACAAGCAGGGGGCGATCGACTGCGTGAACGCCCTCGCCCCCGAGCACCTGCACATCCAGACGCGCGACCCGGACGCCTTCGTCGAGGAGGTGGAGAGCGCGGGGGCGGTCTTCCTCGGGCCGTTCACCCCGGTGGCGCTCGGCGACTACGCCGCCGGCCCGTCGCACGTCCTGCCGACCGGCGGCACGGCGCGGTTCAGCAGCGGCCTGACGGCGAACGACTTCCGCAAGCGGACGAGCATCCTCCGGTTCACCCGGAACGGACTGAAGGAGATCGCCGACGACGTGATCTTCCTGGCGAACAAGGAGGGGCTGACCGGCCACGCGGCGAGCGTGGAGCAGCGGGCGCACGACAACGGCCCCGCCGCCCGGCCGAAGCCGAAGCCCGACAAGGTGCTCGCGGCCGCCGCAGCGGGCGGGAAGAAGTAAGCTCGGTCGGCCCCGCCCGTCACCCACCACGAAAGCCCGGGGACGAGTGCCCCCGGGCTTTCCCCGTGACACTCGAACGCGCCATGCTCTCCATCCGCAGCGACATCCGGGCGATGGCCGGGTACGTCCCCGGCGAGCAGCTGAACGACCCCGACATCGTCAAGCTGAACACGAACGAGAACCCGTACCCGCCGAGCCCGCGGGTGTTCGAGGCCGTCCGCGCCGCCCTGACCGGCGACCGCCTCCGCAAGTACCCGCAACCCCTCGGCGACACCTTCCGCCGCGCCGCCGGCCGCGTCCTGAACGTCGATCCCGATTCCATCCTGATCGGCAACGGCTCGGACGACATCCTCACCATCCTGACGCGGGCGTTCGTCCCCGAGGGCGGCCTCGTCCTCGCCCCGACGCCGAGCTACATCCTGTACAAGTCGCTGGCCGAGATTCAGGGCGCCCGCTTCGAGACGGTCCCGTTCACCGCCGACTGGCAGCTCCCGCGGTCGTGGCCGGCCGGCGGGCACATCACGTTCCTGCCCAACCCGAACTCGCCGTCCGGTACGGTCGTGTCGCTCGCGGAGGTGGAGCGCCTCGCCGCCGCGGTCGCCCCCGCGCCGCTGGTGCTCGACGAGGCCTACGCCGACTTCGCCGACGCCAACGGGCTGTCGCTCCTCGGCCGCGTCCCGAACCTGGTCGTGACGCGCACCCTCAGCAAGTCGTACGCACTCGCCGGCATCCGCTTCGGGTTCGCGGTCGCCGACCCGGCCGTCGTCCGCGAGCTGGTGAAGGTGAAGGACAGCTACAACTGCGACGTGCTGAGCCTCGCCGCCGCGACCGCCGCGGTCGAGGACCAGGAGTACTTCCGCGAGACCCGGGCGCGAATCGTCGCCACCCGCGGCCGGCTCGCGGCGGCGCTGGCGGCGCTGGGGTTCGACGTGACGCCGAGCCACGCGAACTTCGTGTGGTGCCGCCGCCCCGACCGGCCAGTGAAGCCGCTCTACGAGGAACTGAAGCGCCGCAAGGTGCTGGTCCGCTACATGAACTACGCCGGGACCGACGGCCTCCGCGTCACCGTCGGCAGCGACGCCGAGACGGACCGGCTGCTGGCCGAGCTGCGATCCATCCTCTGACCGAGTCACCGCCATGCCCCGCACCGCGTCGGTCCGCCGGGAGACGGCCGAGACGACGATCGAGCTGGACCTCGACCTCGACGGCACCGGCCGCGTCCAGGCCGCGACCGGCGTCGGCTTCTTCGACCACATGCTCACGCACCTCGGCAAGCACGGCCTGTTCGACCTGACGGTGGCGTGCAAGGGCGACCTCCACATCGACGCCCACCACACCGTCGAGGACGTGGGCATCTGCTTCGGCAAGGCGCTCGCGCAGGCGCTCGGCACGAAGGCCGGCGTCCGCCGCTACGGCGACTGTACGCTGCCGATGGACGAGGCGCTGGCGACGGCCGCGGTGGACCTGTCGGGCCGGCCGTTCCTGGTGTGGAGGGCCGACGTGCCGCTGGAGCTGCTGGGCACGTTCTCGTCGCAGCTGGCGGAGGAGTTCTGGCGGGCGGTGTCGTCCGCGGGGCTGCTGACGCTGCACGTCGTGCTGCACCACGGCCGGAACACGCACCACGTCGTCGAGACGATCTTCAAGGCGTGCGCGCGGGCGCTGCGGGCGGCCGTCGAGCCCGACCCGCGGGCCCCGGGGGTTCCGTCCACCAAGGGCGTGCTCTGATGTGGGGCCGGCTTCCAGCCTTGCCCTGGGGCTGCGGAAGCCGGCCCCACGGATACCACTCTCCCCGACCAAGGATGAAAACGTGGCGAAGAAGCCCGCTGTTGACGTGGACGCTCTCGTAGACGCGGCCCTGCTGACCGTGGCGACCGCCGACACGCCGCCGGGGTTGAGCGCGAAGGGCCACGCGAACCCGCTCGTCCCCGACAAGAAGGGGCCGAACGGTGCGGTGATCGAGCGCCTGACCGCGGCGGCCGAGCCGCTGGTCGTGGTGGAGGGGAAGGCGAAGGCGGAAGCGGTCCGGCTCACCGCCGCCGGGTTCCTCCGCGTCCTGCCGAAGCTCTCCGACGACCGCGTCGGCCCGCTGGCGAAGGCGTTCACGGCCGGGCTCGGGCCCGCGGACCGCGTCGCGTTCCTGGAAGAACTCGTCCGTCGAACTCCGACCGCGGCGCCGGAACTTCTGCCGGAGCTGGAAGCGGCCGTGACCGCGGCGCGGGCCGAGGCCGACGCCCGGGTCGCGGCCGCGGCGAAGCGGCGGGAGCGCGAGGAGGCCAGCCGGGCGGCACTGACGCAGTGGCTCGCCCTGCTCGACCGCCGGCAGCAGGACCGACTCGACGCCCTGCGCCGCGAGTTCGAGGCGGAGGGCGGCCGGGCGACCGACCTGCCGACCCCGGCACCACGCCCGGCGACCGCGGAACCGCTCGCGCCGCAAACGCCCGAGGAACACGGCTTCCGCCGCGAGGTGATCCGCCGACTCGCCGCGGCGTGGCGGGAAGCGGTCGAACTCGGCCGCGAGGAACCGGCCCGGTTCCTCGAAGCGGGCATCGGCAACGTCCGCGGCGTCCGTCAGGTCGGCGACACCGGCGAGACGGTCCGGTTCGACGGCCAGGCGCACGAGGCCGACGAGGGCGTGTCGACCGACACCCCGGTGCGGGTGGTGCGGCCTGGGTGGGCGATCGACGAGGCCGACGACCGCCAGGTTGTGATTCTGAAAGCCAAAGTGGCGCGATGAGGTGAGGCATGGCCGAGCGCGTGTTCTGCATCGACCTCGGCAGCGGGTTCACGAAGGTCGCCCTCCGCCCCGACCCCGGGGCGACGGCCCGACTCATCAACGACCACGACATCGAGACCGCCGACTTCTGCTTCCCGAGCGTGGTCGTGATCGACCGGACCGGCCCGAAGCCGGTGCCGGAGTTCGGCAAGAAGGCGGCCGGGCGGACGGCGTCGAGCGGGATCGAGGTCCACGCCAACTGGAAGAAGCGGCTGTTCCTCTCGTCCGGCCCCGACGACCCGACCGCCAACCCGCTCGAAGCATTCCTCCGCTCCGACGACCTGGCGCGGCTCGCGGCCCAACACGGCGTCACGGCCGGGCAACTCAACCACCTGCGGCAAGTCGTGGCGTCGGCCCGCGAGATGCTCGCCGGAGTCGGCATCCCGCCGGCCGGGAGGCACGCCCAGCACCAGCAGTTCGCCGCCTCGCTGGCGGTCCACTTCCTCGCGTGGTTGCGGCAGGAGGTGCTGCGGGAGTGCGAGCGGCTGCCGCACGCCGGGCTCCGCTACGACGGCATCCCGACCCGGCTGACGGTGCCGGCGTTCGCCCACGGCGCCGACGTGACCACGCACCCGGGCTGCCAGCTCCTGACCGCCGCCGCGGCGAAGGCCGGCTGGCCGCTCCACCCCTCCCGGCCGCTGGTGAGCGAGCCCTACGCCAACGCGGTCGGCGTGCTGACGAAGGGCGTGAACCTGCTCAAGAAGGACAAGTTCGACCTCGGCGGCACGTTCGGGAGGGGGCCGCTCGTGACGGCGCTGAAGGACCCCGACCACTACGCCCCGTACCGGGCGGTGGTGATCGACGTCGGGGCGTTCACCACCGACTTCGCGGCGCTCACGATGCGCCCGGACGGGGCGGAGTCCGACCCCGACCGGGCATTCACGGTGCGCGAGCACTCAGTGGCACTCGGCATGAGTGACCTGGACGAGCGGGTCTTCCGCGTGCTACCGGCGGACAAGGCGGCGTGGCTGCGGGCGCGGTCGGCCGACGAGGTGGACGGCTTCCGCGAGTCGGTCTACACGGAGGGGAAGCCCGTCCGCTCCGGCACCCTCGGGCCGATCGGCGCCGGCGCCGAGCTGGACGCGATCCGCGAGGCGGTCGCCGAGTTCGGCGCCGGGCTGGCCGCGGAGGTGCGGCAGTTTCTCTCGTCGCTCGGCACGGACGGGAGTTCCGAGCTGGTGCTGACCGGCGGCGGGATGTTCGTGCCGGCGCTCCGCGAGGCGGTGCTGACCGCCGCGCAGGCCGACGGCCGCGACTTCGCCAAGGCGCACGGCCCCGGCCTGAAGAAGGCGACGGGCGGCAAGCCCGTGGACAAGCTCGACCCGCGCTTCACCCGCGGCGGTTCGGCCCTCGGCGGCGCGGGCTTGTACTTCGAGCCGGAGTTCGCCTGACGCGGGTAGAATGCCGGCGTGAACTTCCTGGCCCACCTCCACCTTGCGGCCCCGGGCCGCGGCCGCATGCTCGGCGGCGTCCTCGCCGACCTGCTCAAGCCGGCCGAAATCGCCGCCCTCGCCGCCGACGTCCGCGACGGCGTGCGCCTCCACCGCCTGATCGACGGGTTCACCGACCGCCACCCCGTCGTGCAGCGGAGCATCCGCCGCGTGGCCGACGGGCTGGGGTGGTTCAGCGGCATCGTCGTGGACGTGTACTACGACCACCTCCTCGCCCGCGGCTGGGACGACTACGCCGCCGAGCCGCTCCGCGACTTCGCCGACCGCTGCTACGCCCTGTTCCGCGACGCGGCCCCGGGCCTGCCCGCCGAAGGGCAGCGGTTCGCACACCACTTCGCGGCCGACGACCGGCTCGTCCGCTACGGCACGACCGACGGCATCGCCGACACGCTCGACCGGGTGTCGGCGCGGATCGCGGCGCGGATGCCGACGCGGGCCGTCCGGCTCCGCGACGCCATGCCCGCGCTGGCCGCCGCCGACGCCGACCTCGCGGCCGACTTCCGCGAGTTCTACCCGCAGTTGGTCGCGTTCGCCCGCACGGCGTGAACCCCGGCGCCGCGGGCGGCGTCTGTGCGGGTACAATCCGCAGCACCACCCCCCGGAGGATCGCCCGTGCCCAAGCTGAACCAGGTCAACGCCGTGCTCTCGGCGCGGAAGAACGAGGCCGAAAAGGCCGTCGGCGAGCTGTACAAGCTCGTCCAGAAGGACGCCCTGTTCGTCGGCCGCGAGCGCACCTACCGGCCGCTCGACGAGGTGAACGGGCAGAAGCTCCCGCCCGAGAGCCAGCGCGTCCAGCAGCGGGCCGACGACCTCATCCGCCAGGCCCGCGACAAGTGGTCCGAGCTGTGGAACCTCGTGTACACCCAGGACACCGGCAACCAGAGCGCCCGGGCCGACGTCGTCGTGGACGGCCGCGTCGTCCTCCCCACCGTGCCGGTCACCACGCTGCTGTTTCTCGACAAGCAGGTAAACGACCTCGAAACGTTTGTGTCGAAGCTGCCGACGCCGGACCCGTCGGAGGAGTGGGCGCACGACCCGAACACCGGCCTGCTGCGGAGCCGGGCCACGGAGTCGGTGCGGACGTCGAAGGAGCCGACCGTCATCGTGAAGTACGACGCCACGAAGGAGCACCCGGCGCAGACCGAGCTGTTCACGAAGGACGTGCCGGTCGGGACGTGGACGCAGATCGTGTACAGCGGGTGCCTGCCGACGGACCGGAAGAATGCCATTCTGAGCCGCGTCCACAAGCTCCAGGACGCCATCAAGGCGGCGAAGGAGCAGGCGAACTTGCTGGAGGTCGAGCGGCAGAAGGCGGCCGAGCCGATCTTCGGGTTCGTGTTCGGCGACTAACGACGCGCCGGCGGCGGGCCGGCCTGGAGGACGACCACCCACCGGGCCGCCGCCCACAGCATCAGCACGCACACGCTCGCCACCACGAACACCGTCAGCCCGGCGTTCAGGTAGCCGCTCAGCTTCCCCTGCTCGATGTCGGCGGCGAACGGCCCCGTCACCATCTTCGTCGCCGCCGTCAGCGTCGTGCTCGCCACGAACAGCATCGGCAGGAACGTCACCGGGGCGTACTTCGCCCGGCCGTTGTTCACGAGCCACGTCGTCACCAGCGTCAGCGCCAGCACCGCGAGTATCTGGTTGGCGATGCCGAACATCGACCAGATGGTCAGGATCGTCCCGCCGCGGACCAGCATCGCCCAGCCGGCGGTGACCAGCGCGCTGGCGATGACCGCCCCGGGCAGCCAGTCGGGCCGCGCCAGCGGCGCGTACACGCGGCCGGCGGTCTCCTGCAGCAGGAAGCGGGCGATGCGGGTGCCGGCGTCGATGGTGGTGAGGATGAACAGCGCCTCGAACATGATCGCGAAGTGGTACCAGTACTTCAGCAGCCAGTCGCCGGTGACGCCGAGCCAGCGGAACGCCTGCTCGAAGACCACCGACATCCCCACCGCCAGCGTCACCGCCCCGCCGGTGCGGCCGCGCAGCGACTCGCCGCCGACCTTCTCCTCGACGGACCCCAGATCGAGGTGCGTCGGCGAATCGACGTTGGCGGCGTGGAGGCGGTCGCCGGCCTCGGGCGGCAGCTTCGGCCGCGAGCCGTACAACTCGTCCACCCGCTTCACCCCCTCGTCGTACTTCTGGGCCTGATCGATGGGGACGTTGATCGCGTAGTACAGGTCCGGCGGCAGGGCCGCGGCGGCGACCAGCGCCGTGACGCCGACGAGCCCCTCGATGAGCATCGAGCCGTAGCCGATGGTGCGGATGTGGCTCTCCTTCTCGATCATCTTCGGCGTCGTGCCGCTGGACACGAGCGAGTGGAAACCGCTGATCGACCCGCACATGATGCAGATGAACACGAACGGGAAGATGTTCCCCGCGAAGGTCGGCCCGCCGTTCAGGAACACCGTGTTGATCGGCGGCGCCTGCAGCGGTGGGTTGGCGACGATGACGCTGGCGACGAGCAACGCGACGGTGCCGATCTTGAGGAAGCTGGAGAGGTAGTCGCGCGGGCCGAGGAGCAGCCACACCGGTAGCACGGCCGCGACGAACCCGTAGGCGGCGAGGGCGAAGATCGTCTGGTCGCGGGTGAGGGAGAACCACGCCCCCATCGCCGACCGCGACACCGGCTCGCCGAGTACGACCGCGCCGAGCGTGAGCACGCCGCCGATGAGCGACGCCTCGACGACGCGGCCCGGCCGGATGCGGTACATCCACAGGCCGACGAGCAGCGCGATGGGGATGGTGGCGGCGATCGTGAACGTGCCCCACGAGCTGCCGGGGACGACCTGCACGCAGCCGGCGGGGAGGCTGTACGTTGTCCCGCGGCCGCCGAATTGCGGCAGCAGTTCCACCCCGGCTGGCGTCCGGACCTGGAAGGACTCCGTCCGAACCGTGTCCGACTGGTCCGGGGCATACCGGACCCGACACCCCGGCGGGAAGGTGTAAACTGAGTTGCCCGGGGGACCGTCCGCCAACCCGGTGCCAACGGCCGGGGTGATCTGCATTCCCGCCGGCAGCTTCACGTCCTCGCCGCCGAGCGCCTTCACGACCACGAAGCCGAGGCCGGCCAGCGCAATCACCACGATGAACAGGATGGCGACCGAGGCGATCACCGCGGCCGGGAAGCCGAGCTCGTGGCGGGCGATCTCGGCGAGCGACTTGCCGTCGCGGCGGACGCTCGCGGCGAGCACGAGCATGTCCTGCACCGCCCCCGCCAGGCACACGCCGATGACGAGCCAGACCAGCCCCGGGGCGTAGCCGTACTGGATGGCGAGCACCGGCCCGATCAGCGGCCCCGCCCCGCTGATCGCCGCGAAGTGGTGGCCGAACAGCACCCACTTGTTCGTCGGGTGGTAGTTCTGGCCGTCGTTGAACCGGTGCGCCGGCGTCACCCGGCTGTCGTCGAGCGCCGCCACCTTCGCCGCCAGGAACGCCGAGTAGTAGCGGTAGGCGATGGCGAGCACGCACAGCACGACGATCATCACCGGCATGGCGTGCAGGATGAACCGGCCGGTGACGGGGTCGGTGTGGTACAGGGCGACGGCGAACGGCGGCATGGGGAGGCTTCCGCGGGGTTGCTCTCAGGGTAGGGAGTCGTGGTTGACGTGGGGGGCGAAAGCAACCGGGGCGGCGCGGCGCCCACGCGCCGGCACCCGGTTTGCTCAGTTCCTGACCGGCACCGTACCCGAGGTTCCGCCGCCATGAAAGCGAAAGCCGCCGCCCGCTTCCCGACCCGCATCGACCTGCCCGCCGACGTCCGCGGGCACGTCGTCGCGATGCTCAACCGTCAACTCGCCACCCTCACCGACCTGTATACCCAGACGAAGCACGCCCACTGGAACGTGAAGGGCGGCAACTTCTGGGGCCTGCACACGATGTTTGACACGCTCGCCGAGGGCGTCGAGCCGTTCATCGACGACGCGGCGGAGCGGATCACCGCGCTCGGCGGTGCGGCGAAGGGGACGGCGCGCCTGGCCGCCGCGAACAGCCGGCTGGACGAGTTCCCCGACGGCGTCCACGCCGGGCTGGAGGTCGTGGCGGTGCTCGCCGACCGCTACGCCGTCGCCGGCAAGGAGGCGCGCGCCGGCATCGCCCAGGCCGACGAGCACGGCGACGCCGACACCGCCGACCTGCTCACGGGCGTGTCGCGGTTCCTCGACAAGTCGCTGTACTTCCTGGAGTCGCACCTCCAGGCCGACGAGAACGGTTGAGACCCGTCCTACTTCACCGAGGGAAGCCCATGTCGTTGGCGTACACCGACACTGCCGCCGGCCCGACACTGGTCCTGCTCCACGCCTTCCCGCTCGACCGCCACATGTGGCGGCCGCAGCTGGCGGCGCTGGCGGGAACGGCCCGCGTCATCGCCCCGGACCTGCCCGGGTTCGGGAAGTCGCCGCTGCCGCCGGCGCCGTGGTCGGTCGACTCCGCGGCCGACGCCGTCGCCGGGCTGCTGGACACTCTCGGCCTCAGCGGGCGGGTCGTCGTCGGCGGGCTGTCGATGGGGGGGTACGTGGCGATGGCGTTCGCCCGCCGCTTCCCCGAACGGCTCGCCGGCCTCATCCTCGCCGACACCCGCGCCGACCCCGACGACGCCGCCGCGAAAGCGAACCGCGAGAAGCTAATCGCCACGGCCCGCGCTGATGGGGCCGGGGCGATCATCGACGCGATGCTGCCAAAGTTGCTCGGCGAAGAGACGCGAACGAACCGGCCCGGCGTCGCGGACACGGTACGCGCCCTGGGGGCGAAGCAGACCCCCGACGCCGTCGCCGCGGCGCTGGCGGCCCTGCGCGACCGGCCGGACGCCGGCCCGGGGCTGGACGCGCTCACCGCCCCGCTGCTCGTACTCGTCGGCGAGCACGACGCGGTCACGCCGCCGACGCTGGCGGCCGCGATGGCCGGCCGCGTGTACGGCAGCGAACTCGTAACCATCTCTGGGGCCGGGCACCTGTCGAACCTGGAAAACCCCGAGGAGTTCAACACCGCGGTCGCACGCTTCCTGGCGGAGCGGACGCCGGCCGGGAAGCCGGCGAAGGCGTGATCCGTAACCGTCGATCTCGGTTCACGCGAGCCGCCGCCGCACCCACGCCCCGACCGACTTGCCGCGGTTGGCGAACAGCACGTACGCCAGGACCGGCGTCGCCACGCAGCCGAGCCACAGCAGCAGATCGACCGGCGGGAACTTCGGCGCCCCGCCGGCCTCCCGCAGGATGTCCCCCGTTCCCCGGCCGGTGGCGAATTCGCCCAGGAGCATCCCCACCCCCGCCAGCAGCAGCCCGGCTGCCACGTCGGCGATAACCCCCAGCGCCCGGCCGCGCCCGGCCGGCAAGGTCCTCGGACTCCCAGAGGTCGCGTCGGGCTTCACCCGCGGTACCGGCGCCTCGGGCGCGGCGACGACGGCGGGGGCGGGCTCGGTGTCCGCCTTCGGGAACAGGTCAACGGAGTCTTGAAGGTCGAATTCCACCCGCGAGTTGGAAGCCGGCTTCCGAACCATGTCCGTGTCGGGAAACAGGTCTACCGTGCCCACGATCCCGGACGGCTCCAAGAGCGGATCGGGCGGTTGATCCGACGGCTCGGGAACGGTGCTGGCGTCCGGCACGAGCAACTGCCGGCCGCACCCCTTGCACAGCAGCGCCAGCCGGGCCAGCGCTTCGGGCAGGTGGTACTCGCGGCCACAGTTCGAGCAGGTGAACCGGATCACGGGCGGCACCAGGGGTAGCGACGATGCGATGATACCCGCCGCAGGCCGGTCGGGGGAATCGTGACGATCCGGTTATCCGCGCCGCAACGCCGCACGGACCGCCACGACCCGCAGGACCGCGACAGTCGGATGCTCGGGGGCGCGAACGGCGTGATACTCTGGCCGTGCTTTCAGATTTTCCTCATTTCGAGCTTGACGGCCCGTGACCCGCCGCGTCTACTTGACGCGTGTCGGGGTCGACTCGCACCCTACCCCGACCCGACCCGTTCGTCCGCGTCACGTTCGTTCACCCGACCCGCCGGGGGGAGCCTCGTCGTGGCCCGCGCCCGTGGGTATTCGATCCTCGAAGTCGTCGTCGCGACGGCGCTCGTCCTCGTCGTGGTCGGGCTGCTAATCCCGGCGGTGACGAAGGTCCGCGCCGCGGCCGCCCGGGCGAGGTGTGTCAACCACCTGCGGCAGCTCGGCCACGGCCTCCTCGCCTACCACGACGCCCGCGGTCACCTCCCGCCCGGCGGGGCGTCCGACCCCGACCGCGCGGCCGCGACCCCGACGACCCGCGAAACGGGCGGGTGGTCGTGGGCCTACGTGCTGCTGCCGCACCTCGGCCACGACCAGTTGTTCCGCGACCCCGACCCGGAGGTCGTCCGCCGCGGCACGGTGGACGTGTACCTCTGCGCGGCCCGCCGCACCTCGGCCGACCGCTCCGGGCTCGCCAAACTCGACTTCGCGGTCAACGGCGTGACCGACGCGGACCCGTCGAGCGGGGTCATCGCGCCGACGGGCGTGACCCCGCTGCGGGTGTCGGACCTGACTGGTGGGGCCTCCGGGGTGGTCGTGGTCGCCGGGAAGCGCCTCAACGTCGCCGCGCTCGGCGTCAGCCGTGACGACGACGACGCCTTCGCCACGGCCGGTTGGGGGCCGGACTACGAGGCGTACCGAACGGCCGCGGTGCCGCCGGCGCCGGACGTGAACGAGCCGGGGAATCTGGACCCCCGTGCGGGGTTCGGTGCCTCGCACCCCGCCGGCGTGTTCTGCGCCGGGTTCGCGGACGGGTCGGTCCGGTTGCTGCGGTACACGATCGACCCGGTGGTGTGGCGGCAGGCGTGTCGCCGCACGGGGACGCCGTCGCCGCCGAGCCCGAACGACAACTGACGCCCGCCCGAACTTGCCCGTTCCCCCCGGCGACCCGGTCGGGTATGCTGACGGGTGACCCGCCGCCCTGCCCTCCCCCCGGTCCGACCCCGCCATGCCGCTGCCGCACCTCGCCCGCCTGGCCCCGGCGGTCCTCCTGCTGGTTCCGACGCCGGCCCGCGCGGCCGACCCGGTCGATTTCGCCCGCGACGTGCGGCCGCTGCTGTCGAACAGCTGCTTCAAGTGCCACGGCCCCGCCAGCCAGATGGGGAAGGTCCGCCTCGACTCCCGCGACGCCGCGGTGAAGTCCGGCGCCATCGTGCCCGGCAGCCCCGACAAGAGCACCCTCGTGGAGCGCGTGTGCGAGCCGAACGACGACGGCCGCATGCCGCCCCCCGAGGCCGGCGTCCGGCTGACGGCGGAGCAGGTGCGGACGCTGAAGCAGTGGATCGCCGAGGGGGCCGAGTACCGGCCGCACTGGGCCTTCCAGCGCGTCCAGCGACCGCCGGTGCCCAACAGCAAGGCGCCGGTGCCGAACCCGATCGACGCCTTCGTACTCGCCCGTCTGGAGAAGGCCGGGCTCACGATGTCCGCGGAGGCCGACCGGCCCACGCTGCTGCGCCGCGTCACGCTTGACCTCACCGGCTTGTTGCCGACGCCGGCCGAGGTGCAGGCGTTCCTCGAAGACCGGTCGCCGGACGCCTTCGAGAAAGTCGTGGACCGGTTGTTGGCGTCGCCGCACTACGGCGAGCGGCAGGCCCGCCACTGGCTCGACATGGCCCGCTATGCCGACAGCAACGGCTACACCATCGACGGCCCCCGCAGCATCTGGCCGTACCGCGACTGGGTCATCCGCTCCCTCAACGCCGACCTGCCGTTCGACCAGTTCACGACGCACCAGCTCGCCGGCGACCTGCTGCCGGGCGCGACGCTGGACCAGAAGGTCGCCACCGGGTTCCACCGGAACACGTCGTTCAACGAGGAGGGCGGCACCGACGCCGAGCAGTTCCGCGTCGAGCGCACCGTGGACCGCGCGAACACGACCGGCGCCGTGTGGCTCGGCCTGACCGTCGGCTGCGCCCAGTGCCACACCCACAAGTACGACCCGGTGACGCAGCACGACTACTACCGCCTCTACGCCTTCTTCGACTCGTGCGACGAGCCGACGATGCCGATCGGCGGCAACCCGGCGATCGAGGCCACGATCGCCAGGCTGAACCACATGGAGGCGTGGGTCCAGAAGAACGGCGGGAGCCGCGAGGACATCGACCTGGTGAAAGCGGAGATCAAGCGCGTCCAGGGGAAGACCCCGACCACGCTGGTGATGCGCGAGCGAGCCGCGGCGCGCGTGACGCACGTGCAGATCCGCGGCGACTTCCTCCGCAAGGGCGACGCGGTACAACCCGGCTACCCGGCGGCACTGTCGGGCGTGTCGGCCCCGGCCGGCGGGAAGCGGCTGACTCGCCTCGACCTGGCACGCTGGCTGACGAGCCGCGACAACCCGCTGACCGCCCGCGTGACCGTGAACCGCGAGTGGCAGAAGTTCTTCGGCCGCGGCCTCGTCGAGACGGAGAACGACTTCGGCATGCAGGGGAGCCTGCCGACGCACCCCGAACTGCTGGACTGGCTCGCCGCCGAGTTCGTGGAGGGGCACGGCTGGTCGATGAAGAAGCTGCACCGGCAGATCGTGACGAGCGCCACATACCGGCAGGCGTCGGTGGTGCGGCCCGATCTGACGCAGAGGGACCCGCGGAACCTGCTGCTCGGCCGGCAGTCGCGGTTGCGGCTCGAGGCCGAGGTGATCCGCGACGCGGCGCTGACGGCGAGCGGCAAGCTGAACACGAAGGTCGGCGGCCCGGGGGTGTACCCGCCGCAGCCGAAGGAAGTGTTCGCGTTCACGCAGAGCCAGCGGACGTGGCCCGAGAGCAAGGGGCCGGACCGTTATCGCCGCGGCGTCTACACGTACATCTGGCGGCAGAGCCAGCACCCGCTCCTGACCACGTTCGACGGCGCCGACGCCCAGACGGCGTGCACGAAGCGCAACCGCAGCAACACGCCACTCCAGGCGCTCCACC
>JBGAQM010000034.1:0-3032 GCA_044220735.1 Urbifossiella sp.
GCACACCCTGCGGGGTCCCGACGAACGGCCGCTCGCCGGGGAGGAGCTCGTAGAGCACGACGCCGAGGCTGTACACGTCGCTCCGGGCGTCTACCGGCTCGCCGCCGCGGGCCTGCTCCGGGCTCATGTACGCCACCGTGCCCACGACCGACCCGACGGCCGTGTGGGTCTCGTCGGCGGCGTGCCACTGGGCCAGCCCGAAGTCCGTCAGCCGCGGCGCCACCCCGTCCCGGAGGATGATGTTCGCCGGCTTCACGTCCCGGTGGACGACCGCCAGCCCGTGGGCGTGGTGGAGGGCGTCGGCGACGGCCGCGACGATGCCGGCCGCCTCCCGGACCGACGGCCGGCCGCCCTCCAGCCGCACTGCCAGGGTCGGCCCCGGGACGTACTCGCTGACGACGTACGGCACCCCGTCGGCCTCGCCGACGTCGAGCGCCTTTACCACCCCCGGGTGGTCCAGCTGGGCCGCCACCCGGGCCTCGCGGAGGGCTCGGGCGGCGGCTGCCGGCGGCGCCCCGGCGGGGAGTCGTAGAGCCTTCACCGCCACCGTCCTGGTCAGCCCGGCGTCCCACCCCCGGTAGACGGTGCCGAACGACCCGCGGCCGAGCACGGCCTGCAACTCGATCCGCCCGAGCCGGTGCGGGATTGGGAACGGGTCGGCCCGCGGCGGCCGTTGGGCGTGGCGGGCGAAGGCGTCCTCGTCGGCGAAGTACTTCCGCAGCCCGTCGGCCAGGTCCGGGTAGCGCGACAGGAGCGCGTCCCGGTCCGGGGCCCGACCGGAGTCGCGGCCGGCCAGGTACTCGGCGATCGCCTCGTCGAGCAGGGCCGACGCGCGCGTGCCGGGGTCGCCGCTCACGGGTTGCCCCCCAGGTTCCCCCGCAGCCCCTCCATCGCCCGGCGGATGAGCCCCGCCACCGCCGCCCGGGTCCGCCCCATCTGCTCCGCCGTCGCCTGGAGCGCCAGCCCGTCGAGGTGGTGGAGGGAGAGGGCGGTGAACTGGTCGGGGGGGAGCGCGGCCAGGGCGTCCGACAGGCGGACGAGCGCCTCCTCCTTCGCCGCCTCGCTGCTCGGCGACGGGCCGACCGCCGCGAACCGGCAGAGCGCGTCCGACGAGCGCCCCACCTCGTCCTCGATCGGGCACGCGCGGCGGTGGTCGCGCTTCTGCCGCCGCTGGTGCTTTTCCACGTCCCGGATGGTGTGGGTCAGGACGCTGCCGAGCCACCCGCGGTACTCCTCGGCCGTGTGGCCGCGGAACTGGTCGCGGCAGCGGATCGCCTCGATTGTCGCCAACTGCACGACATCCTCCGGCTCGCCGGACGACTGGAGGGCGGCGGACCAGTTGCGGCGCACGATGACGAGGAGGTACCCCCGGTAGCGTTCCGGGACGAAGTCGGCATTGGGCGACGACATGGGCGCGCACCCAAGGGGTTAGGCGACAGAACGCCAAAAGCAGACCGGTGTTTTCCTTTCCTATTACTGCGAGGGTTGAGGTGCGACAATGCGCCGATCGTCTGGTACACCGCCGGGCACGCACGCCCACGTTCGGTCACATGCGCCCGTTCGACCGGCCGCCCGCCTCGTGCGCCGGGCGACCCCCGGGCGTGGCGACGCACGCCAGCGCTGGCAATGTGATGACCGATTCGCAATGCGCCACCGGCGCGCGGCTGAAGGGAAGTGGAACGTGACCGAACCGGCGCAGGCGGCGGTCTACGACCTGATCGGGTTCACGCCCGGTCCGGCACGCCCTCGACGCGGCCGGGTGAAGGCCGCGAGCGGCGGAGGAGGAGGGACCGCATTACGAGGTCCGCGGTGTGGCCGGCAGGGCATCGGCCCCGACCCTACCGCGGCGCCGGCAGGACCACAGGCCCGGCACCGGGGCCGGGTGCCGGTCCCGGCCACGCCTCTTCGAGCAGCAGCCCGGAGATCTCGCCCGCCGCCCGCCACGCGTCGCCGAGCGACCGGTTGAGTTCGAGCCGCGCCTCGGCCACCGCCCGCTGCGCCTGGATCACCCGCAGGTACTCGAACTGGCCCCCCCGGAACGCCTCCAGCGACAGCGTGTACGTCTCCTCCGCCCGCGGCACGATCTCGGCCCGGTACCGCTCCGCCCGCTCGCGGGACGCGGAGTAACTGCCGAACGCCACCGCCAGCCGCTCGGTCAGGTCGTTCTCCACCCGGCCGACGCTCTGGATCGCCATCCCCAACTCGGCCCGGGCCGCCCGGATGTTCCCCTGATTCCGGTTCCACACCGGGATCGGGGCGGACAGCCCCACCGCCGCGTCGTGGGACTGGTTCTCGTACTGCCGGATGTACGCCCCGGTGACGGACACGTTCGGGATGACCTGGGCCTCCGCCTGCCGGATGGCGGCCTGGGCGCGCTCCACGCCCACCCGGGCCGACCGCGCCTGCGGGTGGTAGCCGAGCACCGACTCCCGGGCGGCGTCGAGGTCGTACGACGGCGGGGCGTGGAACGGGCCGGTCAGCCGCCCGACCGGCAGGTGCGGGTCGCCCGTCACCGCCGCGAGCCGCTGGTAGGCGGCCGGCAACTCCCGCTCGACCGCCCGGGCCTCCGCCCGGAACCGCTCCAGTTCTACCTCCAGTTGGACCAGGTCGAGCCGGGCGACCCGCTGGGCGGCCAGCAGCGTCTTGCCCTGCTCGACGCCCTGCTCGGCCAGGCGCACCAGTTCGGCGAGAATCTCCTGCCGCCGCTGGAGGGTGTAGGCGTCGTAGAACGCGGCGCGGACGGACCCGATCACCGCGTACCGCTCGGTCAGCACGTCGAGGGCGGCCTGGTCCACCTCGCGGCCGGCGACCGCCTGCGCGAGCGACAGCTTCCGGCCGGTGACGATCGTCTGGGTGACCCGCGGGGCGGTGACGATGCCGCCGGGGCCGGTCCGGTCGCCGATCTCGTCCCAGGCCAGGGCGAAGTCGGGGTTCGGGTACAGCCCGGCCTGGACGTACCGCCCCTGGGCCGCGTCTACCGCGATCCCCGCGCGGGCGACCCGCGGGTTCCGCTCGACCGCCACCCGGACGAG
>JBGAQM010000034.1:3045-27017 GCA_044220735.1 Urbifossiella sp.
GCGGGGTCCGTGGCGGGCGGGCTCTGACCCGCGGGTGCGTCGAAGCCGACCGGCTGGACCAGTCCGGGGTCGCGTGCCGCCGCCGCGCGGGGCGGCGGCAGCGGCACCGGCGTCGGCCGCCACGGTTCGGGCGCCGCACACCCCGCCGCGCACGTCGCAGCAAGTGCGGTGGACCGGAGGCTGAGACACGCCGTCCACCGCCGTGACGGGATGATCCACCGCGTCAAGGTTCACCCTCTGGGGCCGGGCCTACGACCGCTTCATCCCTCACAATCGGCCCGGCCCGGGGGGCAACTTGATCCAACCCCTTGAACGACTACGGGCCGGTCGCCTCCACCTTCAGGGCGACTCCGTCGGAGCCGAACTTCGCCTGACCGGCGTCGCCGGTGCGGAACGCCGCGAGCGTGGCGTGTGCGTCGTTCCGCTCGACCCGCGTGCCTGGCCCGGTCTTCACGACCACCGTCGTGCCGTTCGCCAGGCGGATCGTCACCGTGCCGGCCGTGGCGTCCACCGCGGTAACCGTTCCCTCGACCTGGGCCGCGGCCGCCGCCCCCCCGCCGCCGCCGCCCGACCCGGCCCCGCCGCCCTCGGCGAGGTCGGTCGCCGACGGGTTGTCGTCCACCGTGCGGGTGAGGGTGCGGATCTGAACGCCGGTCACGCTGTCGAACCCCAGCAGGAGCACGGCGTTCCCGTGGCGCGTGTGCGTGATGACGTCGTCGCGGCCGTCGCCGTTGATGTCCGCGGCCTCGACGCGGACGCCGCCGCGGAACCCGGCGTCGTCGCCGAGCAGCCGCCGCAGTTCGCGGCCGTCGCGGCCGTCCACCGCCCGGACGACCGGCCCGCCGCCCGGGCCGGTGCCGGTCAGGATGTCGTCGTCCCCGTCCCCGTCCACGTCGCCGGCCGCGATCAGGACGCCGCCGCGGAAGCTGTCCTCGTAGGCGAAGAAGTTGCCGAGCACGCGGTCGTCGGCCCCGGAGAAGGTGATGACGCGAGGCCCGCCGCCGACGCCGGTGCCGGTAATCACGTCGGCCCGGCCGTCGTCGTCCACGTCGCCGGCCGCGACCAGCACCCCGCCGCGGAACGACCCCTCGTAGGCGAGGAAGTCTTTCAGCACGGTCCGCCCCAGGTCGGCCCCGCTGAGCACCCGCACCCGCGGCCCCCCGCCGTTCCCGGTGCCGGTGATGACGTCGCCGAACCCGTCCCCGTTCACGTCCCCGACCGCGACGTACAGCCCGCCGGTGAACGTCGGCTCGTACACGAAGAAGTCGGCGAGCTGGGTGCCGGTCCGGCCGTCGACGATCTTCACCCGCGGCCCGCCGCCGGGGCCGGGGGCGATGACGAGGTCGTCCACCCCGTCGCGGGTCACGTCGCCGAGGGCGGTCCGGACGCCGCCGCGGAACGCCCCCTCGTACGCCTCGACCTCGGCGACGTCCTCGCCGGTCGCCGGGTCGATGATCTTCACCCGCGGGATGCCGCCGTCGTCGGGGCCGACGGCGATCGAGTCGTCGGGAATCGGGGACACGATCGCGGGCACGTCCCGGGCTTCCAGGGCGTCCAGGCCCGGGCGGAACCGGCGGTCACGGCTGCGAGTCATCTCGGTCTCCTGAGGAGTTGAAACGGGTTCGTCACACAGAACACGAGCGAGTCGGGCGGTCGTCGGGCGATCGGGCGGGTCGAGCCAGCGGTACACGGCGGGGGTCACGACCAGGGTCGGCCGGTGACGCGGCGGCCGCCCGCGTCATTGCTTGGCGGGGGGGTCTGGGATGTCGATCCGCCGCACCTCGACGTGGCTGACCGGCTGCTCGCCCGGCGTCCGCTCTGTCACCCGGTACACGTGCAGGCGGACCGGCTTGCCCGTCGCCACTTCCCCGAGGGTGGCCGACTTCCCGGCCGCCGTCTTGACCACCACGTCGGGGGCCAGGGTGTAGCTGGTTTCCACCTGCTTGGTCCCGTACTTCGGGACCGCGACGGTCGGCCCGTGCCGGCCGCCGACGTGCTTCCGGGTGACGCCGGTCTGAGTGACGGTCGGCACCTTGAGGGTGATCGACCCCGGGCCGGCCTTCACCACCGTCCCGGTCACGTCACCCAGGTCGGCCTTCGACACGATCGGGTCGGCCGCGGGCGCCCGCCCCGTGACCGCGGCCACGAGGACGGCGAGCGAGACGGAATGCAGTCGGACCATGACACACCTCTCGGGTTGGCGTCCGGGGGACGCGGGTACGGGGCGCGGCCGTCGTCAGGCGGCCGTCGCGGGGGCCGCTTCTTCGGTGGGGTCGAACCAGCGGTAGACGGCGGGGATCACGAACAGGGTTAGCAGGGTGGACGTGACCAGCCCGCCGATCACGACCGTGGCCAGCGGCCGCTGCACCTCCGCGCCGGAACTCGACGACACGGCCATCGGGATGAACCCGAGGGTCGCCACCAGGGCGGTCATCAGCACCGGCCGCAGCCGCATCATCGCCCCGTCGAACGCCGCCGCGGACGCCGCCCGGCCCTCCTTGCGGAGGTCCACGATGTACGTCACCAGCACGACGCCGTTGAGCACCGCGACGCCGAACAGGGCGATGAACCCGACGCCGGCCGAGATCGAGAACGGCAGCCCGCGCAGCCACAGCGCGAACACCCCGCCGGTGGCCGCCATCGGCACGTTCATGAAGATCAGCAGCGCGAGCTTCGACGAGCCGAACGTCGAGTGGAGGAGCACGAAGATCATCACCAGCGCCACCGGCACGGCGACGGCCAGCCGGGCGCTCGCCTCCTGGAGGTTTTTGAACGTCCCGCCCCACGCCACGGTGTACCCGGTCGGCAGCGTCACCTCCCGGTCCACGGCGGCCCGGGCCTCGCCGACGAACCCGGCCAGGTCGCGCCCGCGGACGTTGCACTGGATCACGATCCGCCGGCGGATCGCGTCCCGACTGATCTGGGCCGGCCCCTCCTCCAGCTTCAGCGCGGCCAGCTGCTCCAGCGGCACCGGGCGGCCGGCCTTGTCCGCGACGCGAATCTGACGGACCGCCTCCAGGCGGTCCCGCCATTCCGGGCCGAGGCGGACCTGGACCGGGAACCGCCGCTGCCCCTCGTACACCTGCCCGACCTCCTTGCCGCCGATCACCGCCACGGCGTCGAGTACGTCCCGCACGTTCACCCCGTGCCGGGCGACGGCCGCCCGGTCCACGACCACCCGCAGGACCGGCAGCCCGCCGGTCTGCTCGACCGACACGTCCGCCGCGCCCGGCACCCGGGACAGCACCTTCGAGATGTCCTCGGCCTTCGCCCGGAGCAGGTCGAGGTCGTCGCCGTAGAGGCTGATCCCCACGTCCGACTTCACCCCGGCGACCAGCTCGGCGACCCGCAGCTCGATCGGCTGCGAGAAGCTGAAGGCGTTCCCCGGCACCTCCGCCTCGAGGGCCGCCTCCATCGCCTCGACCAGTTCCTCCTTGCCCGCGAACCGCCACTCCGCGTGGGGCTTGAGGGTGACGATGATGTCGGTCAGGTTCACCGGCATCGGGTCGTTGGCGATCTCCGGCCGGCCCGTCTTGCACACCACCGACGCGACCTCGGGGAATTTGAGCAGGCACGTCTCGATCTTCGTGGTCATCGCCACCGACGTTTCGAGCGACACGCTCGGCAGCCGCACCGCCTGGATGGCGATCGACCCCTCGTCGAGCTTGGGGATGAACACCGCCCCGAGCTGGGTGGCGACCACCACGCTGACGCCGAACGCCACCGCGGCCGCGCCGAACGTCAGCGCCGGGGCGGCGACGGCGGCCCGCAGCAGCGGCCGGTACACGGCCTTCGCCCACCGGATCAGGAACGGCTCGGTCTCGCTCACGCCGCGGAGGAACACGGACGCGAGCACCGGCATCAGGGTCAGGGCGAGCACCAGCGAGGTGAGGAGAGCGAAGATGACGGTCAGGGCCATCGGCCGGAACATCTTCCCTTCCAGCCCGCGGAGGGAGAGGATCGGCAGGTACACGAGCAGGATGATGCCGACGCCGAACACCACCGGCCGGGCCACCTCCCGGCAGGCGTCGCGCACCACCTCGACCGGGGCGCGGTCTTCCTTGTGCTCGTGCCGGTGCTCGGCCACCCGGCGGACGACGTTCTCGATCAGCACCACCGACCCGTCCACGATCAGCCCGAAGTCGATCGCCCCGAGGCTCATCAGGTTCCCGGACAGGCCGGCGTACAGCATCCCGACGAACGCCCCGAGCATGGACAGCGGCACGGCCAGCGCCACCACCAGCCCGGCCCGGAGGCTGCCGAGCAGCACCAGTAGCACGACCACGACGAGCACGCCGCCCTCGATCAGGTTCTTGGTCAGCGTGCTCACCGTCCGCTCGACCAGCTCGGTCCGGTCGTAGAACGGCGCGACCTCGACGCCGGGCGGGAGCGTCCGCTCGATCTCGGCCATCTTCTCCTTCACCCGCCCCACCACCGCCCGCGAGTTCTCCCCGGCCAGGAGCATGACGATGCCGACGACGCCCTCGCCCTTGCCGTCGCGGGTCACCGCCCCCTGCCGGATGACGGGGGCGAACGTGACCGCCGCCACCTGCCCGAGGTACACCGGGGTGCCGTCGGCCCGGGTGTCGAGGACGATCCGCTCGATGTCGGCCGGCGACCGCACCAGCCCCTCGCCGCGGACGATCCGCTGCTCGTCCGAGTGGAGGATGAGGTAGCCCCCGCCCTCGTTCGCGTTGTTCTGCTGGAGCGCCTCAACGACCTGTGAGATGGACACCCGGAAGTCGTGCAGCTGCCGCGGGTCGATCCGCACCTCGTACGCCCGCAACTCGCCGCCGCTGGTGTTGACCTCGATCACCCCCGGGACGCTCCGCAGCTGGTAGGCGATCTGCCAGTCGAGCACCTCGCGGAGTTCCATGAGGCTGTGCTTGTGGCCGGGCTTCGAGCGGACCTCGAACTGATAAATCTCCCCGAGCCCGGTGGCGATCGGCCCCATCTGCGGGCTCGGCACCCCGGCCGGGATGCGCTCCCGGGCCTGCTGGAGCCGCTCGCCCACCATCTGCCGCGACCAGTAGAGGTCGGTCCCTTCCTCGAACACGACGGTGACGACGGACAGCCCGAACTGCGAGACGGACCGGATCTCCTCGACCCGCGGCATGCCGCTCATCGCGGCCTCGACCGGGCCGGTGATGAACTGCTCGACCTCCAGCGGGCCGAGGGCCGGGGCGGTGGTCATCACCTGGACCTGGACGTTGGTCACGTCCGGCACGGCGTCCACCGGGAGTTTGGTCATCGCCCAGAACCCGCCGCCGGCGAGCAGCAGCGAGCCCAGGATGACGAGGAAGCGGTTCGCCAGGGCGAAGTCGATCACGCGGGTCACGGGGCGTCTCCGGTTCGGTGTGGGGTCAGTCCCCGGCCAGCTGGTCGCGGTACAGCTCGGACTTCAGCACGAACCCGCCGGCGACGGCGATCACGTCGCCGGGCCGCAGCCCGGCCTTCACCTCCACCCGGTCCCCGGCTTCCCGGCCGAGCTCGACGTCGGTGCGGCGGAACTCGTCGCCGCCGTGCAGCACGAACACGAACGTCCCGCCCTGGTGCCGCTGGACGGCCGTGGCCGGGACGTGGACGACCGGCGCCGCGGCGCCGCGCGGCAGCCCGACCTCGACGTACATCCCGGGCTTCAGGGCGCGGTCCGGGTTCGGGGCGGCGGCCGACACGGTGACCGCCCGGGAGGTCCGGTCCACCAGGTCGCCCGCGTAGAACACCGTCGCCGGCCGCTCGCCGACCCCGGCGGCCGGGGCGCGGAACACGACCCCGCGCCCGCCCAGCCCGCGGAGGAGGTGGAGGTCGGCCTCGAAGGCGTCGGCCTGCACCCACACGGCCGACAGGTCAGCGATCTGGAACAGCTGGAACTGCGCCGACACCCGCTCGGACAGGACCGCGTGCTTCTCCACCACCGTCCCCGCGAACGGGGCGACGACCTCGAACCGGGCCGCGGCCGGCCCCTCCTTCACCGGGTCCATCCGCTCGATCTCGTCGGCCTTGTAGCCGAGTGTCAGCAGCCGGGTGCGGGCCACGTCGTGTGCGGCGGCCGCCTCCTTCAGCTTCAGGTCGGCGGTCCGGGCCTGCTGCCGGGCCTGGAACCGGAACTCCTCCCGCAGCGCCTGGAGGCCGGCCTCGGCCGCGTCGTAGTCCGCCTCCGCCTTCCGCCGGACGATGCCGGGGATCGCCCCCGGGCTGGCCCGGTCCGAGTCCAGCTGGGCCTTGAGCTGGTTGCGGCCGGTGTACGCGGCCATGAGCTGCTGCCGCCGGTCGCCGACCGGGCGGTCCTTGAACGCCGCGTCGATCTCGGCCACCGACTTCCCGCCGGCGACGGCGGCGACCAGCTGTTCGGTGTTGGCGGCGGTCGTCCGCGCCCACTCCTCGCGCTCCCGCTCGGCCGTCAGCGCGACCCGGGTGGTGACGAGGTCGAGCTTGGCCTGGCTCACCTCCTTGCTGTCGAGCACGGCGAGCACCTGCCCGGCGGCCACGTCCTGCCCGAGCCGGACGCGGACCTCGCGGACGATCCCCTCGACCGGCGGCGAGACGTGGGCCACCCGGTCGTCGTTCAGCACCACCCGGCCGGTCCGCCACGCGTGGTCGGCGAGCGGGGTGGCGGTCGCCGGTTCGGTGCGGACGCCGGCGGACTCCCAGCGGTCGCGGGCGAAGCGGACCGCCGTCGGTTCGGGGTCGGCCGCCGGCGCGGCGGCCGGGGCGGGCGCCGGGGCCGACGGCGGGGTCAGCGCGCGGGTACCGGCGACGCCGAGCGCGGCGCCGAGCGGCAGGAGCAGAGCAGCGGCAAGCCGGCGGACGAACGGGCGCTTCGGCCGTGGGCCGGCCGGGGGCGGCGGGGCTGCGACGGACATGGTCCGTTCCTCGGGAATGGGTGGACGCGGGCGCGGAGACCCGGCCGGGTGTGGGGTGTCGGTAAGGAGGCGGGGAAGCCGGAAAGGGCTACGAGAGGAGGACGCCGGTGCGGGCGTGGGTGACGAGCGGGCAGGAGGTGGCGAGTGTGGGCGCTGCGCCCAGGGCAACCCGGACAGGCGCGGACGCGGGCGCGAAGTGCCGGGTCAGGTGCGAGAGTTCTGCGGAGAGCGGGGCCTCGTGCGGCTCGGCCTCGGTGAGGGCGAGCACGCCGGCCGCCGAGCCCGACCTGGAGACGGTGTCGCCGTCCGCGGGAATGCCGGTCGGGCCGAACTCGATGCCGAGGAGCACGAGGTGGCGGTGTTCGAGCGGGAGTGCGTCCGGCCCCGGCGTGCCCGGGACCACGGCCCACCCGTACCCGTGGGCGTGGGACGGGGCCGCGGCGTGACGGTGCCCCACGACGGTCCCGGTCAGGACCACCGCGAGCCAGCACGCGAGCAGCGTTCGTCCGGGGTAAACCATTCGTCGGCGAGGGGAGTCGAGGGTGGGATACGAGTATTATACCACGAATCTGTGTGGCGAGAACACCGAATCCCATCCGACGCACCGCCGCGCCGGCCGTCGTCTCCGGAATCCGCCCATGCCGTTCACCCCCAGCCCGGCCGCCTGGACGAGCCCCATCCGGGTTTGGGGGGGCGTGATGCTGATCGTCCTCGCGGCCGAATACCTCGTCATGCTCACCCTGCCGTGGGTCCTGCCGGCCGACCACTCCCGGTGGCTCGAAGCGGCGATCGACGCGGTCCTGCTAACGACCCTGGTCGGCCCGGCGCTGTGGCTGTCGATCGTCCGCCCGCTCCGGGGGATGCTCCGCATCCGGACCCGGTTCCTGGCCGACCTCTTCGCGGCGGGTGAGGCCGAGCGGCGGCGGATCGCCCACGACCTGCACGACGGCGTCGGGCAGTCGCTCTCGCTACTCGTCTCGGGGCTCCGCAGCGCCCGCGACGCGTCCGCCCCGGCGGACGTCGCGCGCCGCTGCCTCGACCTTCAGGGGCTGGCCGAGTCCGCCCTCCGCGACGTGAAGCGGCTGGCCCTCGGGCTGCGCCCCAGCCTGCTCGACGACCTCGGACTGGCCCCGGCGCTCGAGCGGGTCGTCACCGACATCCGGGAGCACCACCCCGTCGCCCTGACCCTCGACGTCGGCGGGTTGGCCGACGTGCGGCTGTCCGACCGGGTCGAGACCGCCGTGTTCCGGATCGTTCAGGAAGCGCTCGCGAACGTCCTCCGCCACTCCGGCGCGGCCGGCGCCGCGGTCCGCGTCTGGTCGGAGGGTGGCGCCGTGAAGGTGACCGTCACCGACGACGGCCGTGGGATCGACCCGGGCGTCCTCCGCTCACCGCCGGCGGGCCACCTCGGTCTCGCGGGGATGCGCGAGCGGGCGACGCTGCTCGGCGGCTCCCTGTCGATCGACTCCACCACCGGGCGCGGGACCCGGGTGACGGTCGTGATTCCCGCGGAGGGCCGGTCGCCGTGAGCAAAACGCGGGTCATGTTGGTGGACGACCACGCGGTCGTGCGGGCCGGGCTGAAGGCGTTGCTGGACGGGCAGGCCGACCTGGAGGTGGTCGCCGAGGCCGGGACGGCCGCCGACGCGGCAACGCTCGCGCGCGACCGGCGGCCGGACGTACTCGTCCTGGACCTGAACCTGCCCGGGGGTGGGAGCCTGCCGCTCGTCGAGAAGCTCGCGGGCTCCCTGGGCGGGCCGAAGATTCTGATCCTGAGCATGCACGACGACCCGGCGTACGTCCGGGCCGCGCTCGCCGCCGGGGCGACGGGGTACGTCGTGAAGACGGTCCGGGAGCAGGACCTGCTCGCCGCCGTCCGGGCCGTCCGCCTCGGGCAGCTGGTGGTGAACCTGGGCGACGAGGCCAAGACGGCGGCGGTGTTCGGCTACCTCGGCCCGCCGAAGGGCCCCCGCGCCGCCGCGGCCGCCCACCTCAGCGACCGGGAAGCCGCGGTGCTCAACCTGCTCGGCCGCGGGCACACCAACCAGGAGGTGGCCGACCTGCTCGAACTGAGCCCGAAGACGGTCGCCACCTACCGGGCGCGGATCGGGGAGAAGCTCGGCCTGCGGACGACCGCCGAGTTCGTGAAGTTCGTGACGGCCACGGGGCCGCCCGACCGCCCCGACCGACCGGGGTGACGGCGTGTCAGCGCTTGCCCTACACGCCCCCCACCGATTGCCATCCCGCCTGATACCGCCCCTCGCGGTCGGATTTTAGGATCCCTGTACGACGGGGTCCGAACGGCCGACACACGTCACCCCCGCACCGCCGTGCGGGACAGTCGCCGCCCCCGCCGCCGCACTCTCCAGGGGGCTCGCCGTGCCGCTCACCATCAGGCGCCTGTTCGCCCGGTTGCTCCGCCTCGGGGTCCGTCGGAAGTACCCGACCGCCGGCCGCGCGCCGGGCCGGGACCGCAGCCGGCCGCGACTCGGGCTCGACTCGCTGGAAGCCCGGGTGGTGCCGGCCCCGCTGGTCGCCTACGTGCTGAGCGGGACGGCGGGCACGACGGTCACCGGCACCGTGTACGAAGACCTCGACTCGAGCGGCACGCGGACCAACGGCGAGAACGGCGTCAGCGGCTGGACCGTCTACCTCGACCTGGACAACAGCGGCACCCTGAACCGGGACGCGGCCGGTGACCTCGAACCGTCGGCAGTCACCAACCGCGACGGCGTCTACACCATCGGCCACCTGATGCCGGGCACCTACCGCGTCGCCGAGGTCATGCAGCCCGGCTGGGAGCCGACCGCGCCGGTGTCGCAGGACGTGGTCGTGGTGAACAACCGGAGCACGCGGGCGGACTTCTTCAACTTCAGCGGCGGCGACATCGCCGGGGCCGTGTGGAACGACCTGAGCGCCGACGGCACCCGGGACCCCGGCGAGCCGGGCCTCGCCGGGTGGACGGTCTTCCTCGACGCCAACAACAACCGCGCGGCCGACCCCGGGGAGCCCACCACGCTCACCGACGCGGACGGCAACTACTCGTTCGTCAACCTGCCGCCGAACGACTACGAGGTCACCGTCCTCCTGCCGGCCGGGTGGGACATTTCGCCGGGGTTCGACAACCGCCAGACGGTGGCCGTGCAGGCCCGCACGACGGCCACGCAGGACTACGCCTTCTTCAGCCTGCTCAACGGGTCGATCACGGGGACCGTCTGGAACGACGCCAACGCCGACGGCGTCCGCAACACCGACCCGGCCACGGGTGCGTTCACGGAACCCGGCCTCGCCGGGTGGACCGTGTTCCTCGACGCGAACAACAACCGCGCGGCCGACCCCGGGGAGCCGGCGACGGTCACGGACGCGGCCGGGAACTACTCGTTCATCAGCCTGCCGGCCGGCGACTACGAGGTGACGGAGGTGCTGCCCGCCGGGTGGGACGTGTCGCCGGGGTACGACAGCCGGCAAACCGTCGCCGTGTTCGCCGGCGAGGCCACGACCGCCGGCGACTTCGCCAACTTCACCGTGCTGAACGGCTCGGTCCGCGGCACCGTCTGGAACGACCTCAACCGGAACGGGGTGCGGGACCGGACGCCGGCCGGCGCGTTCACCGACCCGGGGCTGGCGGGGTGGGGCGTGTACCTCGACCTGAACGGCAACGGCGTCGCCGACCCGACGGAGCCCACCGCCGTCACGGACGCCGCCGGGGGGTACACCTTCGCCGACCTCCAGGTTGGCGACTACGACGTCCGCGAGGTACTGCCGACCGGGTGGGAGCCGACCACCGGGTACGGCGACAACGTGACCGTGCGGGTCTACTCGGGGGCCGAGTCGGTCGCGCCCGCCCTGGCCAACTTCAACCTCGCGACCGCCACGGCCGGGTCCGTGAGCGGGACGGTGTGGAACGACGTGAACGGGAACGGCGTGCGCGACGCGGCAGGCGGCGCGTTCACCGACCCCGGGCAGGCCGGGGTGACGGTGTTCGTGGACCGCAACGCGAACGGCGTCCTTGACCCGACAGAGGCGAGCGCGATGTCGGGGGCCGACGGCTCGTACACCATCTCCGGCGTCCTGCCGGGGACCGTCACGGTGGTCGAGCGGCCCGCGGCCGGCTGGCGGCCGACCGCCCCCGTCACGGGGAGTCGTACGATCGCGTTGCGGAACGCCGAGGACGCCACCGGCCTCGACTTGGCAACTGGGCGCGCTCCAGGACGCGATCCGGGGTCCGCGAGCAGACACCGACGCGAACGGCGCCCGCGACCCCGGCGAGCGCGGGCTGGACGGGATCACCGTCTACCTCGACCTCAACAACAACGGCACGCTCGACGCGGGCGAGCCGCAGGCGGCGACCTCGGCCGACCACTTCTACACGCCGGCCATCGACGAGGCGGGCAGCTACGAGTTCACGCACCTGGCCGCGGGCACGTACACGGTCCGCACCGTCGTGCCGGTCGCGCTGAGCGCCACCCCGGCGGACCAGCTCGTCCACACCGTCACCCTGGCCGGGGCGGAGGGCCGGTCCGGCGTGGACACCGCCGCCCGCTACCGCCCGACCGAGATCCACGGCGTCAAGTTCGACGACCTCGACGGGAACCACCGGCGCGACGCCGGGGAGCCGGCCGTCGGCGGCGCGACCGTCTTCGTCGACCTCGACCGGGACACCGTCTTCGACGCGGGCGAGCCCAGCACGGTCACCGCGGCGGACGGGTCGTACACGTTCACCGGGCTGGCGCCGGGCGCGTACGTCGTCCGGGATGTCCTCGCCCCGGGGTACTCGCCGACCTACCCCGGCACCGTCGGCGGCACGCTCTGGCCGCAGGGCGTCAGCAACCCCGCCGCCGGCAACGTCACGCCCGGCGGCATCACCGCGTCGCTCGCCGCCGGCGAGTCGCTGCGCCAGTCGGTCAGCATCACGCTCCCGAACACCGGCGCGCTCACGAACGTGGTGGACGTGTTCCTGCTGTTCGACGACACCGGCAGCTTCGTCAACAACAGCCCGATCGTCCGGGCGGCGTTCCCCACGATCATCTCGCAGCTCCAGTCGTCGCTGCCGGGGATCGACCTGGGCTTCGGCGTCGGCCGGTTCGAGGAGTACGGGAACTTCGCGGCCGAGTACGCCACCGGGCGGCCCTTCATCCTCAACCAGCCGATCGTCGCGGCGAGCACGGCCGGGTACATGACCGCGATTCAGGCCGCTCTGAACCGCACCACCCCGGGCTACGGCGGGGACGGGCCGGAGACGGACATCGAGGCGCTGTACCAGCTCGTGACCGGCCGCGGGTTCGACGGCAACGACAACGGCTCGGTGCTCGACAGCGGGGCCGCGGGGCTCGCCTCGACCCAGCTCGCCCCGGGTGCGAGCGGCGACGTGCCGTCGTTCGCGTCCTTCACGGCCGACCCGGCCAACAACGTGATGGCGGCGGCCGGCAGCCTCGGCGGCGGCGGGTTCCGCTCCGGGGCGCTGCCCATCATTCTCGTGGCGACCGACATCGGCTTCGCCTACCAGCCGAAGGGCGAGACCACGATCACCGGGGTCGGCGGCGCCACGCTCCCCCTGAGTTCGTTCACCCAGACGTCGCGGCCGACCACGCCGTTCAACTCCGGCGCCGGCATCCAGGAGACGGTCACGGCGTTGAACGCGCTCGGCGGCCTGGTCATCGGGCTGGGCACCAACGCCCAGGCGACCGTGGACCCGCGTCAGGGGCTGGAGTCGCTCTCCCGGCTGACCGGGGCGGTCAACCGGTCCGCGGCCACGATCGCCAACGGCACCGCCGACCCGATCGCCCCGGGCGACCCGCTGTACTTCCAGATCGCGTCCGGGTTCGCCGGGAGCGTCGCCGCCGGTGTCACGACCGCGATCCAGAACGCGGTCACGAACGTGGCGGTGGACGTGACGGTCCGGGCGTCCGACCCGCGGGTGCGGGTCGTGAACCACACCGGCGTCCGCGCCGGCGTCGGGTCTGGGCAGACGGCCACCTTCGACATCGAGTTCGTGGGCGACGGGATTCCCCACCGGTTCGACCTGCAGTTCGTCCGCAGCGGAACGAACGTCGTCCTCGGCTCGATCCCGGTCGTCCTCGGCACCCCGGTCCCGGGTGACGGCTACGAGTTCGAGGATCTGTCGGAGGGGGAGGTCAGCAGCGGCGTGGACTTCGGGAGCCACCTCACCACCGCGACGACGGCGACGCCGACGGTCGCGGTCGTTGGCGGGAGCTTCACTTACGACGGGACGCCGCACGCCGCGACGGCTGCCGCGACGGGCATCGGCGGGGCGCCGGTCGGCGGCACATTTGCCTTCAGCTACAACGGGTCGGCCGCGCTCCCGGTCGCCGCCGGCACGTACGCCGTCGTCGCCACCTTCACCAGTTCCGACCCGGGTTACACCGGCGCGACCGGCACCGCCACCCTGACCATCAGCCCGGCGGCCCCGGCGGTCGCGGTCGTGGGCGGGAGCTTCACCTACGACGGGACGCCGCACGCCGCGACGGCCACCGCGACGGGCATCGGGGGCACGACCGTTGGGGGCAGTTTCAGCTTCACGTACAACGGGTCGGCCGCGCTCCCCGTCGCCGCCGGCACCTACGCCGTCACCGCCACCTTCACCAGCACCGATGCCAACTACGCCGCCGCAAGCGGAACCGCCACGCTGACGATCGGTGCCACAGCCCCGACGCTCGCGGTGACGGGCGGGACCTTCACCTACGACGCCGCGACGCACGCCGCGACGGCCGTTGCGACGGGCGTCGGGGGTGCGACGGTCGGGGGCACCTTCGCCTTCACCTACAACGGGTCGGCCGCGCTCCCCGTCGCCGCCTGTAGTTACGCCGTCGTCGCCACCTTCACCAGCACGGATGCCAACTACTCCGGCGGCAGCGCGACGGGGACCGTACTGATCGGCAAGGCGACCCCCGCGTTCGCCGAGCTGAGCACCCCGGTGATCGGCGAGGGTGGTGCCGGCGCGACGGTCACCGGGCGGCTCGCCGCGGGGAGCGTGGTGCCGGTCGGCGGGGCCGTCACGGGTACGCTCGACGGCGTGACCCGGTCCGGAGCGATCGACGCGTCCGGCAATTTCTCGCTGACCTTCTCGACCGCGCTCCTCCCCGCCGGTACCTACCCCGTGGTGGTGAGCTATGCCGGCGACGGGGCCAACTTCAACGCCAGCGCCGACGGCCTCACGACGCTGACCGTGACGCCGGCCCCGCGCGGCATCGAGGCCACCGGCTTCAACGTGAGTGCGGTCGCCGGCGCCCCGGTCACGCGAGCCATGGCGGCGGTCGTGAACGCGCTCGGCTCCGCGGCGGCCTACTCCGCCACGATCGCCTGGGGCGACGGCTCGACCTCGGCGGGCGTCGTGAGCGGCTCCGGGGCGTCCCTCACGGTGACGGGCACCCACACCTACGCCCGCGTGGGCACCGCGACGATCCGGGTGACGGTGGTTGATACCCTCTGGCTCGGCCTGTCCACCACGACCACGGGCGCCGCGACCGTGTCCGCCCTCGGCCTCGCCGCGGGGAAGACCCGGGAGGCGGAGTACTGGCACAAGAACACCGGGCAGGCCCTGATCCGCAGCTTCAACGGCGGGGCCACGCACACCGAGCTCGCCTCCTGGCTGGCGACCAGTTTCGGCAACCTGTACGGCGCGGCCGCGGGGGCGAACGACCTGACCGGGAGGACGAACGCCGACGTGGCCGCGCTGTTCCAGCGGCTCTGGCTCGCGGTCGGCGACGGCGCGGCCACACAGGTGCTCGCCACCGCCCTGAACGTGTACGCGACGACCGCGTCGCTCGGCGGCACCCAGGGCGCGGCTGCCGGGTTCCAGGTGTCGGCCGCGGGGCTCGGGGCGCGGTCGTACAACGTCCGCGGGTACGGCGCCGCGGTCGGGGTCTCGAACAACACGCAGTTGAACGTGTACCAGCTCCTCCTGGCGGTGAACAACCAGGCCCGAAACGGGGTGCTGTACAACGGCAACGGCGGCCTGCTCGGCGCCGCCAAGGAGCTGTTCAGCGGGCTGAACTCGATCTGACGGGCGGCCGGGCGTACCGCAGCCATACGCTCCGGGCGCGGAAAGTGCTACTTGTTGCGGAGGACCCACGGTTCAGACCATTCCAGACCGCATCCGTGCCGACACGGGTGCGGTCGGCACGTTCGCCGAACACCGAAAGGCACCATGAACGGCCCCGCGCCCGAAGGCTCCCGGTGGTGCTCCAAGGAGCCGGTCATCGCCGGGGTCGCACTCGCGGCCATCGCGACACACCTGATACTGCGCTACGCCCACGACATCGGGGGATCACTGCTCGGGTTCCCCACGTCAGTGGTTCCGCTGCTCGGAGCCTTGATCGTCGGCGGCATTCCCCTCGTCGGCGGGCTGGTGCTCCGGCTGGTGCGGCTGGAGTTCGGGTCGGACCTGCTCGCGGGCATCTCCATCGTCACGGCCGCCGTACTCGGCGAATACCTGGCGGGCACGCTCGTCGTACTCATGCTGTCGGGCGGGCAGGCGCTGGAAGCCTACGCCGTGCGGCGGGCGTCGTCGGCGCTGCTCGCGCTCGCGCGGCGGATGCCGTCGCTGGCGCACCGCAAGCGGGACGGGCGGGTCACCGAGGTCGCGCTGGCCGAGGTCGCGGTCGGCGACCTGCTCGTCGTGTTCCCGCACGAGACCTGTCCGGTCGACGCCGTCGTCGTGGAGGGGCACAGCACGATGGACGAGTCGTACCTCACCGGCGAGCCGTACGTCCTGTCCAAGGTCGTGGGCTCCGGGGTGTTGTCCGGGGCCATCAACGGCGAGGGCGCGCTGACGGTCCGCGCGGAGAAGACCGCGGTCGACTCGCGGTACGCGAAGATCATGAAGGTGATGCGCGAGTCGGAACAGCGGCGGCCCGCGCTGCGGCGCCTCGGCGACCAGCTCGGCGCGGTGTACACGCCGGTCGCGGTGGCCGTCGCGCTCGTCGCCTGGGCGGCGAGCGGCGACGCCCTGCGGTTCCTGGCCGTGCTGGTGGTCGCCACCCCGTGCCCGCTGCTCATCGGCATTCCGGTCGCGATCATCGGGTCCGTCTCGCTCGCGGCCCGGCGCGGCATCATCATCAAGGACCCGGCCGTGCTCGAGAAGATCGACACCTGCCGCACCGCGATCTTCGACAAGACGGGGACGCTCACCTACGGCCGCCCGGAACTCACCGACGTCCTCCCGGGAGAGGGCTTTACCAACGAGGAAGTGCTGGGCGCGGTCGCGAGCCTGGAGCGGTACTCGCGGCACCCGCTGGCCGCCGCAACCGTCGCCGCGGCGGACAAAGCCGGTCTCGCCCCCGCGGGCGCCGCGGAGGTGAGCGAGCGCCCCGGGGAAGGGCTGCGCGGCACCATCGGCGGACGCGCCGTGCAGGTGACCAGTCGCAAGAAGTTGGTCGCGCAGTCGCCCGCGTCCGCGGGGCTCCTCCCGCCGCTCGCGGGCGGGCTGGAGTGCGTCGCGCTGATCGACGGGCGGTACGCGGGGACGTTCCGCTACCGCGACGAGCCGCGGGCCGAGGGGAGGGCGTTCATCAGCCACCTGAAGCCGCACCACGGGTTCGAGCGCGTCATGCTGGTGTCCGGCGACCGCGAGTCGGAGGTCCGGTACCTGGCCGGGAAGGTCGGGATCTCCGAAGTCCGCGCCGGGCAGAGCCCGGAACAGAAGCTGGCGCTCGTGCGCGAGGAGAGCCGGAAGGCGGGCACCGTGTTCATGGGCGACGGGATCAACGACTCGCCAGCCTTGACGGCCGCGACGGTCGGGATCGCCTTCGGCCAGGGGAGCGACGTGACCGCCGAAGCCGCCGGCGCGGTCATTCTGGAGAGCTCCCTCGAGCGGGTGGACGAACTGCTCCACATCGGCAGGCGGATGCGCGCGGTCGCGCTGCAGTCGGCGGTCGGCGGGATGGCGCTGAGCCTGGTCGGGATGGTCGTCGCCGCGGCGGGATACCTCCCGCCCGTCGCCGGCGCCCTCGCGCAAGAGGTGATCGACGTCCTCGCCGTCTTGAACGCCCTCCGCGCGGCCTCGACGCCGCGGGTGCTCACGGATTGCCAGTCGAAGGCCGACGCCCCACTCCCGACCGTCTCCACTTCCGCGGGCGCGGACTGATCGTACGCGCCCCGCGAACCCCAGGGGTACTGTCACCGGTCGATCGAGACGACGGTTACGGACGGCCGCTCGTGTTGGGGCTCGGGGACGATCCGGGGCGGCTCGCGGAAGACCGTCGGCCGGGCCGCCCCGTGCCTGGTCGGGCTGTGCTCGGTCGTCGCCGCCCCGGACCACACGCCCCCTGTGGCCCGCCGCTGGGTTTGCGCCGCGGGGGGGTTCCCACAGGCCGAGGCCGACTGGGGGATCGCAGCCCCCCACGACTGTGCGCCAGCGGCTGCTCTCCGGCCTGGCCCCGTGAACTACACGTGTCGGGATCAGTCGATACCGTTTATTTGGCACCCTCGAATCTTGGGGAGCGTCAACCCGTCGCGCATGTCCGCGCGGCTCCACACCGTACCCGGGGCTCGCATGCTCCGCATCGATCCGGCACGCGGCACTCCTCGCCCTCCTGGTAGGTGTGACCCTGTCCGGCTGCGGTTGCCGGCCCGGCCCCTCCGGGGAAACGCCGGCGGGTTCGCCCGTCGCGACGTGCAGCGGACTGTGTGGAAGTTGGCGGGTGACCCTGGCAGCTACCCGGAAGATGCGATCATCAGCCCGAACGGCGCTGCCTGGGCCTCCATTTCCGGACCGAGAAGTCTACGGACCGCACCGTGTCGATCAACGGCGAGGTGAAGAAGACGTTCCCGAGGGTGTACGGCTTCACGTTCAGCCCGGACGGCAAGCGGCACGCCTACTTCGCCGCCCGCCCCGAAACCCAGAAATCGCACCTCGTGGTGGACGGCAAGGAGGCGAAGGAGTGGGCGGCGGTCGGAACCGACCTGTTCTGGTGGGCCGACAACCGCACCGTCGGGTACGTCGCCACGCCGAAGGGGAAGGCGGCGGTGGTCGTCGTCGGCGACAATGAGTGGCCGGCGTTCGACGAGACGACTGTTCAACGGCCGCGACCTGGCGAACCGGAAGGTTCCGGAGCGGAGCGAGGACCCGACTCCCGCACCCCCGCCGCCGAACAAGGTGAAGTGGGCCGTCGTCAACGGGGCGATCACGTTCACCGGCCGCGACACCAGCCACCGCGAGACCGTCGGGCAGGACTTCCGGCGGTTCCACCTCCGGGCGGAGATCCAGACCCGGCCCGGCACCCGAGCCAGCTTCGCCGTGGTCGTCATCGACAACGGCTCGGCGAAATCGCGGACCGGGTCGATGGTCGGCGGGATCGAAAATCGGGGGGACGGGGTGACCGAGAAGGCGGCGGCCGATGCGCGTGGCGCTTCACTCACGGGATGAGGACGTAGTGGGCGGTGCCGGCGACGGCCAGCAGCGACGCGGCGGTGTCGAGGGCGACGGCGAACCAGTGCACGGGGTCACTCCACGTCGGCGGCCCGGTGGGCGCTGGTCCGCAGGGTGATGGCCCGGACCAGGGCGCGGACGTCCCGGTCGCACGAGTCGTCGTTCATCACCGCCTGGTCGAGCGTCGCGGCGAAGAGGAACCGGGTCGCGTGGAGACGGGTGAAAAAGAAGCCGCCCGTGTCGATGTCGAACACGGCCCGGACGTTCTCCCCCTGGCCGGTCGCGGCGAACGCCCGGTCGAGCCAGGCCAGCCCGTCGTGCAGGTGCCGCGCCGCCCGGTCCCACTCCGCCACCTGGCACTCGGCGGCCTTGTCGTCGGCGTCGGCCGGGACGAGCGCAAGCCGGCGGAGTTGCCGGCACGAGGTGCGGGTCGGTCGAGCACAGCACCTTGGCCGGGCCGTCGGCGGTCACGTCGAACAGGGCGGCGTACTCGATCGCGTCCGACCACTGCACGACCTCCTCGAGCGCCTCCGGGAGCGTCAGATACTCCTGTACCCGGTGGGCCAGCCCCGACAGGCCGGCGACCCGCCCGAGCCCCCCACCAACCCACGGCAGTTCCTCCGACGCCGGCTGGACGACCGCCGCGGCCAGCGCGGCGCTAATCCCGAGCGGCCAGAACAGGCGGTTCTGGGTGCGGTGGAACATCCGCGACGGCATCGCCGCCAGCCACGCGACGCCGAGTACGCCGCACCCGACGGCCGGTTACAGGTCGGCGACCTAGCCCGGCGGCACGGCCCCGAGGATGAACAGCTTGAGCCCGACGACGCCGGCCGGCCCGGGGGGCACGAGCCGGAGCCAGGCGAGCGGCGGGACGCGGAGAAGTAACATCACCGGACGACCCGGGCGGAAGCGACGGGGGTAATAAACCCCAGCCGGGCCGAGGGGCAAGCGTGCGGTCCCGTCGTTCGCCTTGTCCGCCCCGGGATTGAGCGCGAACCCACCGAACGGGGGCACGAGCGACCGGTCGGACCGGCTGAACCGGGCGGCCGTCTCTTGTGGCCGGCGGGCGGGCGTCTTAACATTAACCTGATTCAGTACGTCTCCGAGCCGCCCGACGTCCCCGACTCGCACCGCGGCGGGGTTCCGTAGTCCCGCCCCCGGAATCCGCGCATGCGCACGCCCCGCCCCCGTAAGCGGCTGGCCGTCGAACGGCTCGAAGACCGCACCCTGCCGGCGGCCCAACCGGTCGCCGCGGCCGGGGTCGCCAGCTACCGCGTCGGCGAGCACCCGATCGCCCTCGACGCGCGCGCCGACGAGTTCGTGATCGGCCTCCCCGGCGGCGCGGCGGCGCTGGCCCCGCAGGTCGCCGCGGGCGGCCCGCTCGCCGGCCTGACCGCCAACCGCTGGCTCACGCCCGACCTCGTCGTCCTCGCCGCCCCCGCCGCGGCCGGCCTGGTTCCCGAGGCGGGCGCGATACCCGGCGTCGCCTTCGCCGCGCCGGTGTACCAGAACCCCGACACCGGCGGCTGGCTCGTCGCCACCAACGAGGTGATCGTCGCCCTCGCCCCCGGCGCCGACCGGTCCGCACTGGCCGACCCGCGATTCACCAGCTGGGAGCCGCTGCCGGGCACGCCCGACCAGTTCGTGGTGACGGCCGCCGCCGGGTACGGCCCCGCGACGTTCGCCCTGTCCGCCGCCCTGTCGGCCGACCCGCGGTTCGCCTGGGCCGAGCCGAACTTCTACCAGGACTTCCGCCGGCACTTCACCCCGAACGACCCGCTCTACGGCAGTCAGTGGCACCTGAACAACACCGTCCAGCAGCCGGGGCAGACGGCCGGGGCCGACGTGGACGCCCCGCTCGCGTGGGACGTAACGACGGGGAGCCCGAACGTCGTCGTGGCCGTCGTGGACGACGGCATGGAGATCACCCACCCGGACCTGGCGGCGAACGTCTTCGTCAACCAGAACGAGATCCCGGCCGCGGTCCGGGCCGCGCTCACGGACGTGGACGGCGACGGGCTCATCACCTTCTACGACCTCAACAACGCGGTCAACATCGGCGCCGGCAAGGCCGTGGACGTGAACGGCAACGGCCGCATCGACCCGGACGACGTCCTCGCCCTCACGGCGTCGGGCGGGTGGGCGAACGGGACCGACAACGACGGCAACGGGTACGTGGACGACCTGTGCGGGTGGGACTTCACCACCAACGGCACGACCGGCGACCGGAACCCCGGGGCCGACAGCACCAACGACGCCCACGCCACGTCGGTGGCCGGGGTGGCCGTCGGCGTGGGGAACAACGGCCTCGGCACCACCGGCGTCGCGTTCCAGTCGCGCATCCTGCCGGTCCGCATCTTCGGCGCCACCGGCGGCATCACCACCGACGCCAACGTCGCCGCCGCCGTCTACTACGCCGCCGGGCGGAGCCGCGACGGGCTGAGCACGTTCCGGGCCGGCGACGTGATGAACAACTCGTGGGGTGGCGGCACGCCGGTCGCGGCCATCACCGCCGCGTTCACCTGGGCGAGCAACGCCGCCAAGGCCGGCCAGGGCGTGCCGACGTTCGTCTCCAGCGGCAACGACTACGACTCCGCGGTCTCCTACCCGGCGAGCCTCGCCGGCTCGCTGGCCGGCGTCATCGCCGTCGGCGCGAGTACCGACGTGGGGACGCGGTCGGCGTACAGCAACTACGGCCCGCAGCTCGACTTCGTGGCCCCGAGCGACGGCCCGGGGTTCGGCGGGGTGTACGGCATCGTCACCACCGACCGGACGGGGACCGCCGGGTACAACACCGCGGCCGGCGTCGCCGGGAACTACACGAACACCCTCGCCTCCGGGTTCGGCGGCACGTCGTCGGCGTCGCCGCTCGCGGCCGGGGTCGGGGCGCTGGTGCTGGCCGTCGATCCCACCCTCACCGCCGCGCAGGTGCGGGGGCTGATGCGTGCGACGACCGAGCTGATCGGCCCGAACTACGACGCGGCCGGGTTCGCCGTCGGCTACGGGTACGGGCGGGTGAACGCGAACGCGGCCGTCCGCGGCGTCGGCGTGCCCGAGGTGCAGGTGCTCGACGACCGGGCCGACGTGCCCGACGGCACCGGGGCGGTGAGCCTCGGCGGGGTGCCGGTCGGCGGCGTCGGGGCGACGCGGACGTTCCGCGTCCGCAACCAGGGGACGCAGCCGCTGACGCTCGGCGCCGCGGGCGTGACCGGCCCGTTCGAGCTGGCGAGCGGGCTGACCAGTACCACGCTGACGACCGGCCAGGTCGCCACGTTCAGCGTCCGCTTCCTGCCGACGGCCCCCGGCGCCGCGTCCGGCACCGTCACGTTCACGTCGAACGACGCGGACGAGGGGACGTTCGACTTCGCCGTGACCGGCACCGGGCTGGCCGCGTCGCTCGCCGGGCGGGTGTACGAGGACTGGGCCGGGAACGGCACCGCCGACGCGAACGACCCCGGCGTCGCCGGCCGGCAGGTGTACCTCGACCTGAACGGCAACGGCGTGTACGACGCGAGCCCGACCGCGGTGGCGTTCAACTCCGGGACGGTGAACGTGGCGATCCCCGACGCCACCGGGGCGGTCGCCACCAGCTCCCAGACCGTGTCTGCCCCCGGGCTGGTGACGAAGGCGACGGTGCGGGTGACGATCGCCCACACCTACGTCTCGGACCTGGCGATCGACCTGGTCGGGCCGTCCGGCCAGTCGGTGATGCTGTTCAACGGCCGGGGCAGCGCCGGCACCAACCTCACCAACACCGTGTTCGACGACGCCGCGGGGACGGCGATCGCGGGCGGTAGCGCCCCGTTCACCGGCACGTTCCGCCCCGAGGAGGCGCTGGCCGCGTTCGTCGGGGCCGCGGCCGCCGGCACCTGGACGCTCCGCGTCCGCGACTCCGCCGCCGTCGACACCGGCACCATCTCCAACTGGACGCTCACCCTCACGGTCGCCGAGCCGACGCAGACGACGGGCGCGGGCGGCACCTACGCCTTCGCCGGCCTCGCGGCCGGGACGTACGCGGTGCGCACCGTCGTGCCGGGCGGGTGGACGGCGACCGGCCCCGCGGGCGGCTCGTACTCGCAGGGGCTGACGGCCGGCGGGTCGGTCACCGGGTTGGACTTCGGCTCCGCCCGGCAGAACGCCGTGTACGGGCAGGTGGTGAACGACCTGAACGGCAACGGCGTCCGCGACGCCGGCGAACCGGGGGTGGCCGGGTGGCGCGTGTTCGACGACCGCAACGGCAACGGCGTCCGCGACGGCGGCGAGACGAACGCGCTGACCGACGCCCTCGGCAACTACGTGCTGACCGGGCTGGCCGCGGGCGCGACGACGGCCCGCGTCGAGCGGCAGGCCGGCTTCCTCCCCACGCTCGGCGCCGCCGGGCTGCCGCTGTCCGTCGTCGCAGGATCGACGTACCACGCCCGCGACTTCGGCGCCGTGGCCGATTCCACGGCCCCGACCGCGGACGTCACCGACGTGACGCCCGACCCGCGCACGACGGCGGTGCCGTCGGCGACGGTCGTGTTCAGCGAACCGGTGACCGGGCTCGACCTGTCGGACATGAGCCTGACCCGCGACGGCGGCGGCAACCTGCTGACGGGCGCGCAGACGCTGACGACCGCCGACAACGTCACCTGGACGCTCGGCAACCTGGCCGGCCTGACGGCGACGCCGGGGACGTACCTGCTGACGCTGACCGCGGCCGGCTCCGGGGTGCAGGACGCGGCGCAGAACCCGCTGGCGGGGAACGCCGCCGACACGTGGGCGGTGCTGGCGGTGCCGGCGGCGTCGGTGTCGGACGTGACCGTGCCCGAGGCCGGCGGGCCGGCGGTGTTCACGGTGACGCTGTCCTACGCCTCGCCGGACACCGTGCTGGTGCCGTACGCGACCGCCGACGGCACCGCGACCGCGGGCGCCGACTACACCTCGACCTCGGGCACGCTGACGTTCCTCCCCGGCGAGACGTCGAAGGCGGTGAGCGTGCCGGTGCTGAACGACGCGCGGGACGAGGACGACGAGACGTTCGTGCTGAACCTCGGCGAGCCGACGAACGCGAACGTCGGCGACGGCCAGGGCGTCGCCACGATTACCGACGACGACGCGCCGCCGAGCCTGTCGATCGGCCCCGTGGCACTCGCGGAGGGGACGGGCGGCACGACGGCGTTCGTGTTCACCGTCACGTTGTCGGCGGCGAGCGGGAAGACGGTCACGGTGGGCTACGCGACGGCCGACGGGACCGCGGCCGCCGGGGCCGACTACACGGCGACGAGCGGCGCGCTGACGTTCCTCCCCGGCGAGACGACGAAGGCGGTGACGGTGCAGGTGGCGGGGGACGCGCGGGACGAGGACGACGAGACGTTCGCGCTGACGCTGAGCGGCGCCGCCAACGCGACCGTCGCCACGGCCACCGGCACCGGCACCATCCTCGACGACGACGCGCCGCCGGCGCTGGCGATCAACTCCGTGGCACTCGCGGAGGGGACGGGCGGCACGACGGCGTTCGTGTTCACGGTGTCGCTGTCGGCGGCGAGCGGGAAGACGGTCACGGTGGGCTACGCGACGGCCGACGGGACCGCGACCACCGCCGACGGCGACTACACGGCCACGTCGGGCACGCTGACGTTCGCGCCGGGGGAGACGACGAAGGCGGTGACGGTGCAGGTGGCGGGGGACGCGCGGGACGAGGACGACGAGACGTTCGCGCTGACGCTGAGCGGCGCCGCC
>JBGAQM010000529.1:0-3101 GCA_044220735.1 Urbifossiella sp.
GCCTGCGGCGGAGTTCGAACCGCGTTGCCCCCGGAACCCCGCCCATCGCCGCCCCGGGTTCCACCCGGGGCTACACGCCGTCGCCCTCCGGGCTCAAAACCCCAACCGCACGTCGGGCCGCGGTTGACCCGCCCGCCCCGGGGTGGTATCCCGCCGGCCCACGGAGGGGCCGGTATGCGCCGACGGTCGAAGCTGCTGGCCGTGTTCCTGCTCGTCGCCGGGCTGTCGGCCGCGGCCGGGGCGGTCGTGTTCGTGGCCCGCCGCGAGCCGGAGTTCTACACCCGCGCCGGCGCCCCCGCCGACTGGGAGACGCGCGAGCGCGCCGCCCGCCTGCCGACGCGCCTCCTCGACTTCAAGAACGAGATCCGGTCGAAGGAGGTGTGGGGCGACACGTTCACCGCGGCCGAGCTGAACGCCTTCTTCGCCGAGCACATGTGCGACCGCGACGGGTACGGCGCGGCGCTGCCGGAGAAGCTCCACGCCCCGCGCATCGCCGTGGACGGCGACCGGGTGAAGGTCGGCTTCCGGTACGGCCAGGGGTTCTGGAGTTCGGTCGTGTGGATCGAGTTCAAGGTGTGGCTCGTCGAGGGCGAGACGAACCTGGCCGCGCTGGAGGTGACCGAGCTCCGCGCCGGGCGGCTGCCGCTGGGGACGCAGAGCATCCTGGACGCGGTGTCCGAGGCGGCGCGGGAGTGGAACATCGACGTGACGTGGTACCGCAACGACGGGAACCCGGTCGGCCTGTTCAAGTTCTTCGCCGACCAGCCGCTGACGCCCCCGACGCAGGTGCTGACGCTGGAAGCCGGCGACGGGAAGATCACCGTCGCCGGCCGCTCCGCGCTGCCGGGTGCCCCGCGGGCGGAGTAACGACGTCAGCCGCGGTGCGCGACGACGAACAGCCGCGGGAACGGGAGCAGCACCCGCCCGTCGAGTTGGGGCGGGTAGGCGACCGCGAACCGGTCCGCGAGCACCTTCTCGAAGTGGCCGCGCGTCGCGTCGTCGGGGAGCGCCGCGAGGATCGGCCGCAGCCGGGTGGCGCGCATCCATGTCACGATCGCGTGCGCGTCGGCCAGGGCGTGCGCGTACTCCGTCTCCCACACGTCGATCCGCTCCGCCGACTCGCACAGCGCGTCGTAGTAGTAGCCCGGCTCGTGGCAGACCGCCGAGTCGTAGCCGAGGGTGTGCGCGGCCCACTCCGGTAGCGCCGCCACGTCGTGTACGAGTAGATGGAGCGGCGACCGCAGGTGCGCCACCGGCAGCTGCACGGCGAGCGTCCCGCCGGGGGCGACGGCCGCGAACCAGCGCCGCAGCACGGCCGCGTGGTCCGGGAGCCACTGGAGCGCTGCGTTCGAGAAGACCACGTCGTAGGCCGCGCCCGCGGTCCACGCCGCGGCGTCGGCGTCCACCCACGTCACGCCAGGGTCGGAGGCGCGGGCGGCGGCGAGCATGGCGGGGTCGTTGTCGAGGCCGGTCACGTCCGCCGCCGGCCAGCGGGCGCGGAGCAAGGCGGTACTGTTTCCGGGTCCGCAGCCCAGGTCGATCACCCGGGCCGGCTCCGACAGGCCGACGCGGGCCAGCAGGTCTGCCGCGGCGCGGGTTCGCTCGCCGGCGAACCTCAGATACAGCTCGGGGTTCCAGGTGCTCATACGGGCATTTTATCCCGCCGCAGGTCGCGGTTGACACGCCGCCGCCGTTCGTGCCACGATGCCGACCGTCGCCTCACCCACGGACGGGAAACGGCATGACCGACGCCGCCGCCACGCTCATCGACAAGATTCGCCACCGCACCGCACGGGTCGGCATCATCGGCCTCGGGTACGTCGGCCTGCCGCTGGCCCGCGCCTTCGCGCGCACCGGGTTCCGCGTCCTCGGCTTCGACATCGACCCGCACAAGGTCGCCAAGCTGAACGCCGGCAAGTCGTACATCAAGCAGTTCCCCGACGCCACCATCGCCGGCATGCGCGAGAAGGGCTTCGAGGCCACCGACCGCTTCGACCGCCTCGGCGAAGCGGACGCCGTGCTCATCTGCGTCCCCACGCCGCTGACCGACGCCCGCGAACCCGACCTGCGTTATGTCGAGGAGTCGGCCCACGCCGTCGCCGCGCAACTGCGGCCGGGGCAGCTCGTCGTGCTCGAAAGCACGACGTACCCGACCACCACCCGCGGCGTCGTGCTGCCGATCCTGGAGCGCACCGGCCTCGAACCCGGCAAGGATTTTCTCCTCGCGTTCAGCCCCGAGCGCGAGGACCCGGGGAACGCGACGTTCTCGGTGAACAACATCCCGAAGGTCGTCGGCGGCCTCGACGCCGGCAGCGGCGACGCGGCGTGCGCGCTCTACTCGGCGGTGGTGCCGCAGGTGGTCCGCGTCAACAGCCCTGAGACGGCCGAGGCGTGCAAGATTCTTGAGAACACGTACCGCGCCGTGAACATCGCCCTGGTGAACGAGCTGAAGGTGCTTTATGACCGCATGGGCATCGACGTGTGGGAGGTGATCGACGCCGCCAAGACGAAGCCGTTCGGCTTCCAGGCGTTCTACCCCGGCCCCGGCCTCGGCGGGCACTGCATTCCCGTGGACCCGTTCTACCTGACGTGGGTGGCCCGCAAGTACGGCTGCAACACCCGCTTCATCGAGCTGGCCGGCGAGGTGAACACCGGCATGCCGGCGTTCGTCGTGTCGAAGCTCGCGGACGCGCTCAACGACGCCGGCAAGGCCGTGAAGGGGAGCAAGGTGGCGATGCTCGGCGTGGCGTACAAGAAGGACGTGGACGACCCGCGCGAGAGCCCGTCGTTCGAGTTGCTCGACAAGCTGATCGGCAAGGGCGCGAAGGTGACCTACAACGACCCGCACGTCCCGGAGCTGCCGCGGATGCGCCACTGGCCGGCGCTGCCGGCGATGGCGAGCCAGGCGATTACGCCCGAGTACCTGGCGGCCCAGGACGCGGTGCTGATCGCCACCGACCACACCGCCTACGACTACGAGCAGATCGTGCGCCACAGCCGGCTGGTGATCGACACCCGCAACGCCACGCGCGGGGTGCGCGAGGGGCGCGAGAAGGTGGTGCGGGCGTAGCTCGAAGCGCAGTTGCCGCTTGCGGCTTCGC
>JBGAQM010000530.1:0-3090 GCA_044220735.1 Urbifossiella sp.
GTCGTGGCGGATGCCGTCGGCGGCGGGCAACATCATGGTCGTCGTCCGGCGGGCGAACCGGGGGGCGGGCGGGGGGGCGGCCGGTCCCTCAACCGGCGCCACCCGCCACCGCCGCCAGTTACACTGGGGTGCGTCTCGCATGGGTCTCTCGTCTGGGGCCGCGGCCCGGTTGCGGGGGTCGCGGCCGTCGTGCGGCGTGTCGGGCGGGGTCCGTTCTACCCCGCGCCGGCACGGGCGGCTTACCTCAGCGGCTCCGCCGCCCGGGATACGGTTCACCCGTTCAGTGAACCGCGGCCCATTCTACGCCCCTCTCATCGTCGGTGCCGCTCCGAACTCGACACCGATTTCCGTCACCCGGATGACGTTCCTTTTCTCGGGAGCGTCCGGCGAACACGTTGCCCCGAAAGCGCGCGGCGGGCGAATCGCGCGGTCGCCGGAACCCCTGTTCCACCCCGGGTTTCTCACGATCCGCTCAAGCCCGCCCGGCTTGAGGGAAATCGCGTGCCGATTCCCCCGTCGCACTTCCCCGACGCTCCGGCCCGTCCCCCTGCGCCGGACGCGACACTCGGTGCCCGCCCGCGGGTCGCGCCGCGGCTGCGCCCGCCGACTCGACCGGACCCGCAGGCTCCCCCCGGTTCGCCTCAAGCCCGCCGGTTCACCGACCGGCGTCACCGGCCCGCACCTCGTTGGCGAGCAGGTGCGCGGCCCGGGTGGGCGCCGGGTGGCGGTAGCCGCTGAGCGTCCGCCGCACCACGTCCACGGCCGAGGCCGCGTCGAGCTTGTGGCCCGGCGACACGAACACCGGCTTCGCCCCCGCCGCCGACCGCACCGCCGCGCCGACGACCTCGCCGCCCACCGTCAGCGGGCTGGCGTCGCCGGCCGCGGGGCCGGGCTCGGCGTAGTCGCCGACCAGCCAGCTCTTGGCGCACCCGAGGCACGGCCGGTCCAGCCACAGTCCCAGGTGGCAGGCCAGGCCGAACCGCCGCGGGTGCGCGGTCCCCTGACCGTCCACCATAATGACGTCCGGCAATGTCCGTAATCGGGAGAACGCATCCAGGAGCGCGGGGACTTCGCGGAAGGACAGCAGGCCCGGCACATACGGGAAGGTCACTGCCGCCGTCACGGTCGCCGCCTCGACCACCGACAGGTCGGCGGCGCGGAGTATGACAACGGCGGCGAACAGGCGGGGCGCTTCCAGGTGGTAGGCAATGTCGCACCCGGCGACGGTGTCGAACCGGGTGAGGGGCGTGGCGGTGTCGACGCGCCCGGCCAGTTCGGCCTGGAGGGCGAGGGCGTCGGCCTCGGCGGCGGGCCAGGGGTGGAGCATGGTGCCCGGGTTTCCGCCGCTCGCGGCGTAGCGCCGCCCAGCGCTACGCAGCAAGCGGTCTCGCTACTTCCCGTCCTTCTTCCGGTCCTTCTTGCCGCCGGCGGCCGACTTCAGCTCCGAGTCGAACACGCGCACCGCGGCCCAGCCGTCCTTGTTCTCGGCGATGAACTTCACGTGGTCGGGGTGGTCCTGGTAGCGGTCGTGGGCGGCCTTGTCGGCGAACACCAGGTGTAGCGCCACGTCCCAGTCGGTGACGTTCACGTCGCGCTTGAAGTCGGCGGCGATCGGGCCGGCGGAGTAGAACACGACGCCGTCGTGCTTGCTCAGGTACTTGTCGCAGGCGTCCACCATCTTCTGCCGGCCGGCGGCCGAGCCGTCCTTCAACTTGAAGTAGACCATGTGGCCGATGAGCGGCCCCTTCGCCTTGGCCGGCTGGTCCTGCGCGCCTGCGCACGCGACGACGACGGCGACCAGGGCGGCGGCCACGAGCGGGCGGACCATCGGGAACCCTCCGGGGAGAACGGGGCGACGGCGTCCGTTATATAACGGAAGGAAGCCCACCCCGCCGGAGGCCGCATGTCCCGCCTCACCGTCGTCGTGTCCCAGGCGCCCGGGAAGCACCCGGCGAAGCGCTCCCTCGAAGAGAGCGTGGTGGCCGCGCTGCTGATGGAGCCGGGGCTGGAAGTGTCGGTCGTGCCGAACCTGTACGACCTCGGCCCCGACCACACCGGCCGGCTGTTCCTCGGCGCCGTCCGCGGCGACCTGGTGGTGCTGAGCTGGCTGTACCCGCGGGCCGCGTTCTGGCTCCTCGACCGCGACGGCATCCAGGGCCACTTCGGCGAGACGAAGCTGAAGCCGCCCGCCGACGACGACGCGGACGACACGCCCGCCGAGCCCGCGGCCGACAAGCCGGCCGCGATCGGCGCCGCGGGGACGCTTCCGGACCGCCACGTCTACACCCTCGACCTGCGCGACGCGAACCGGGCCGAGCCGTTCGTTCAGGAGATCCGCCGCATCGCCGCCGAGTGCCGCGACCGCCGTGCGGCGAAGGCCCAGGAGAAGGCCGCGAACAGCCCGGCGATTCTGCAACTGGGGCTCGCGGTGCGGGACCCGGGGGCCGACGCGTCCGGCGAGGTCCCGGCCGCGTTCGCGGCGTTCACCCCGGAGGCGCTGCTGGCGCCGGCGAACCGCCGCTGGTACCCGGTGATCGACTACAGCCGCTGCACGAACTGCCTGGAGTGCCTCGACTTCTGCCTGTTTGGCGTGTACGGGGTGGACAGCCTGGAGCGGATCGTGACGGAGAACCAGGACCAGTGCAAGAAGGGGTGTCCGGCGTGCAGCCGGGTGTGCCCGCAGCAGGCGATCATCTTCCCCGAGTACAAGTCGGCGGCGATCGCCGGCGCGGAGACGGGGGCCGTCGGTGGGCTGAAGATCGACCTGAGCCGGCTGTTCGGCGGCGACGCGGCCGACGCCGTGGGCACGGCCGTGGCCGAGCGCGACCGCGAGCTCTTGAACGACGGCCGCGCCGCGGTGGGGGCGGCGGTGGGGCTGGCGAAGCGCCAGGCCGACCGCCCCGCGGCGCCGAAGGACGACCTCGACAAGCTCGTGGACGACCTCGACGCTCTCGGGTTGTAACGTTGTCGCCTCGGGGTTCGGCCCCCCGCGACGCGAAGTCGCAAGCGGCAACGGAACGACCCGAGCGAACGCTTGCGGCTTCGCGTCGCGGGTTTCGAACCGCCCAACGCGAAGCCGCAAGCGGCAAC
>JBGAQM010000035.1:0-17880 GCA_044220735.1 Urbifossiella sp.
GACGCCTCGGCGAGCAACTCGGTCCAGTCGGTCACCCACTCGACGAGCATCTTGGCCTCGATGTCCCCGAGCCCCCGGGTCAGCGCCTCGTCGCGGAGGACGTGGCGGAGCATGGGGTCACACGGCGTCGGCATGAACGGCCCCCCGGCCGCGGGCGAGAGAGTGCCCGGCGGCGTGATCGGCCCCGCGGGCGGGGCGGCGGTTTCCCGCCGTTCCCCCACCCGCCCGCGGGCACCCCTGACAACCCGTCCTTCGGCGTGATCGCGTGAACCGGGGGGCGTATAACGGCCGGGTGCGGCGGTCGCAAGCGGACATCCCGCCGCGGCCCGCCCGTTACCGCGCGTGGCGTTCGGCCCTCTCCCACCCCATCACCGCCCACCCAAAATGCTGTCGTTCCTCGCCGGGCTGGTCGTGCGGCTGCTCGTCCGGTTCCGGGTCTACGCCCGGGAGCGGGTGCCGCGTACCGGCGGCTGCCTCCTCGTCGCCAACCGCGTCGGCCCGCTCGACCGGTTGATGTTCCGAGCCGCCTGCCCGCGCGGCGTCCGGATCCTCCCCGACCGCGGGTACGACGTGACAGACGTCGCCGCGGCGCTCGACGGCGGCGCCTGCGTGCTGCTGTTCCCCGAAGGGGGGCCGACCGGCAGCGGCCACCTCCGCACGTTCGGCCCGGAACTCGACGCGATTCTCGCCGCGACTTCCACGGCTGTCGTGGTGGTGCCGGCGTGTTCGGGCGGCCTGTGGGGCGGCCGGTGGAGCCTCTCCCCGGGGCAACCCACGGACGCCGCCGGCGTGACGTTCGGCGACCCACTGCCGAAGACGACGCCGACGCCGGAAGTACGGCTGGCGGTCGAGGTGCTGCGCGCCGAGCTGGCGATCCGGCTCAGCGACTACACGCCGCTGGTCCATCAGGGGTTCGTGCGGCGGGCGGTGTCGTTCCGCGGCCTGTTCCGGCCGGCCGTGATCGACTATGCGGCGGGCGAGAAGACGCTCACCGGGGGAAAGCTGTTCGTCGGCGCGATGTGCGTGACGAACTACCTCCGCGGCCGGGTCGGCGCCGAGAAGAACGTGGGCGTGTGGCTCCCACGTCGCTCGGCGGGGCGCTGGCGAAGACCTCGCTATCGCCTTCCTCGGCCGGACGTCGGTGAACCTGAACTACACCGCCGGCGCCGGCGCCGTCGCGTCCGCGTCCAGGCAAGGCGGGTTGAAGGTCGTCGTCACGTCGAAGCGGTTCCTGACGCGCTTCCCGCTGGAGTTGCCCGACGACATTCAACTGATCTACCTGGAGGACGTGCTGGCCGCGGTCACGAAGGGGCAGCAGACGCGCACCTTCCTGATGGCACTGTTCCTGCCGGCGTGGGCCATCGAGCGGTTCGTACTCGGCCTGTACCGACACCGGCCGGACGACGTGCTCACGATCGTGTTCAGCAGCGGCAGCACGGGCGAGCCGAAGGGCGTGATCCTGACGCACCGCAACGTGGCGTCGAACGTGGACGCTTCGGTCCGCACCATCCAAATTGCGCCGACCGACAAGCTGATGGGGGTGCTGCCGTTCTTCCACAGTTTCGGCTACGCCCTGTGCCTCTGGGCGCCGCTGGTGGCGGGGGCGACGGCCGTCCTCTCGCCCGACCCGCGGGCGGCGAAGGAGGTGGGGCAGATCATCAAGAAGAACGCGGCCACGATCTTCCTGAGCACGGCGACGTTCATGCGCTTCTACCTGCGGCGCTGCGAGCCGGACGACTTCCGCACCATCCGCATCCTGATCTGCGGCGCCGAAAAGCTACCCGTAAAGCTCCAGGACGAGTTCCACGCCCGCCTCGGCGTCCTGCCGCTGGAGGGGTACGGCTGCACCGAGCTGTCGCCGGTGGTGTCGGCGAACCTGCCGGCGGTTACGGTGGGCGGCGAGACGCAGGAGTGCAACGTGCGCGGCACCGTGGGCCGGCCGATCGTCGGCGTCGCGGTGCGGGCGTTCACGCAGGAGGAGCGCGAGCCGCTGCCGACCGGTGCGGAGGGGCTGTTGTGTGCGAAGGGGCCGAACGTGATGGCCGGCTACCTGCACCAGCCGGAGAAGACGAAGGAGGCCGTGCGCGACGGCTGGTACAACACCGGCGACGTGGGGCTGGTGCGGCCGGACGGCTTCATCCAGATCACGGGGCGCGTGAGTCGCTTCGCGAAGATCGCCGGCGAGATGGTACCGCTGGAGCGGCTGGAGGAAGAACTTCACGACCTGTACGGCGGCGGCGACCGGGTGCTCGCGGTGGCCGCGGTGCCGGACGAGAAGCGCGGCGAGCGGCTAGTGGTGCTGGTGCTGCCGGAGGCGGCGGGCGGCATCGGCGCGCTGCTGGACAAGCTGGCGGGCCGGGGGCTGCCGAACCTGTGGGTCCCGGACGCGCGCGACTGCTACCCGGTGGACGCGCTGCCGGCGCTCGGGAGCGGCAAACTCGACCTGAAGCGCGTCGGCGAGTTGGCGCGGGAGCTGGCGAAAGTGTGGTTGCCGCTTGCGGCTTCGCGGCGGGCACATCGAAGTGCCCGCCGCGAAGCCGCAAGCGGCAACTACGCTTCCAGCAACACCTCAGAACTGCACCGCCATCTGCACGAAAAGCCCTTCCAGCGACAGGTTCGCCGGCGTCGGCACGAACCGCCCGCGGCCCACGTCGTCGGTGAACCGCGGCTGGTCGATCAGCCCGAACCAGTGCGTGATCTCGTACCCGGCGCGGAAGGTGAACGTCCGGTACTGCCAGCCGCCGCCGACGGCGACGGTCGTGAACGGCACCACCTTCTGCACGTCGTAGCGGGTGTTGGCGAAGATCGCGCGGCCGTTGGCGTTCCCCTCCAGCAGCGGGTTCTCGGAGTTCCCCGTCAGGAGGCCGCCGTTCGCCCGGCCGTACAGGTGGAGGCCGTTCCACCCGGCCCACACCGCCTCGCCGCCGAACACCGGGCCGAACCCCTGGAACTGCGACTCGGCCCGCACCTGCGCCTGCCGGGCGTCGATCCCGTCGTAGTAGGCGTTGAAGCTCTGCTGGATGTTGGCGAACCGCACGCCGCCGAGCATCCGCAGCGCGACGTGCTCGCCGACGATGAACCGCCGCGCGACCAGCGCGTCGTAAACGTTGTAGACGAGGTTCGCGTCGGCCGCGGCGAACGACACGGTGTCGGTGAGGCCGGGGCGGGTGAACGTCGGCAGCAGCGCCTCGCCGGGGTTGGCCGTCACGGCGTCGAACGCGCTGGAGCGGAAGTACGTGTACCCGGCCAGGACTTCCCAGTGGGACTCACCGAGGCGGTAGCCGAGCTCGGCGCGGACGCCGGTGCGCAGCTCGTAGTTCAGGCTCTGCACCGGGCCGTTGGTGACGAGCCCGCCGGCGGTGCTGGGAATGACGAAGTCGAACGCCCCGCGCCGCGGCCGCAGCAGGAGGAAGTCGGCGCTGGCGAACCAGCCGCCCTCCTCCGGGTACGACGGCAGCAGGTTCCCCGGCACCTCGTGGTGCGCGGCGTGCCCCCCGTGCCCGTTCGCCCCGTGCGCGGGTTCGTGGTGGTCGAAGCCGGGTGGCGTCAGGTCCTTGACGCCGGACAGGTTCGGTTCCGCGTGCCCCGGCGGCGCGGCCGGGGCGACGGGGAGCGTCGTGACCGGCGCCGCGGGAAGCGTCGTGATCGGTGCCGCCGGGATGCTCGGGAGGTCTCGCGGCGGGTCGGCCTTGGCCGCCGCCGGCATGACCGGTGTCTCGACAGGTCCCCCGATCCGCACGGCGGCCGGCGGGAACGCCCCCGGCGCGAGCGGTGCTTGTGCGCGGGCTTGCGCGCCGGCCCACGCCAGCCCCGCCGCGACGACCAGCACCCGACCGTTCCCCCACGGCATGGGCCGCCCCCCGTCCAGGCACGTGTTTCGACACGAGAACCCCGCCCATACCGCGTGACGGGAACGAATCAACCCCACTTCGCGCCGGAGCGGATTCAGCCCCCGGCGGAGGCGCGGCGCGAATTCGGTCGAATCCGGCGGCGGTCGTGGAACCGGGGCGCGGGAGCTCCCAGAATCGAAGTGCCCGCGCCAGGATGCCGCCATGTCTACCAGCGCCCCGTTCGGGACGGGCCGGTCGCCGACGCCCCCGCGCCCCGACCCGGAGTACACCCGCCCCGGCCGCGGTGCCGACCCGGAACGGACCGTCCGCCGCCCCGGGACCGACACCCCGAGCCCGTTCCCCGGCCTCGGCGGGCTGGTCGTGCCCGGGTTCGAGGTGCTCGGCGAGATCGCCCGCGGCGGCATGGGCGTCGTGTTCTCCGCCCGCGAGCTGGCCCTCGGCCGCGAGGTCGCCATCAAGACGCTGCTGCCCGAAGTCGCCGGCGACGCGCTCGCCGCGGCCCGGTTCGCCGGCGAGGTGCGTACCACGGCGCGGCTGCCGCACCCGGGCGTGCCACCGGTGTACCACCTCGGCGCCCTCGCCGACGGCCGGCCGTACATGGCGATGAAGCTGATCCGCGGCCGCACCCTCGCGGCGGTGCTGGCCGCGCGCTGGCAGCGGCCGGCGTCGAGCTCGACCGCCGACCTCGACCTGACGGCCCCGGACTCGCCGGGCGCCCTGCACATCCTGGAGCAGGTGTGCCAGGCCGTCGGGTTCGCGCACGCCCGCGGCGTCGTCCACCGCGACCTGAAGCCGGCGAACGTCATGGTCGGCCCGTTCGGCGAGGTGCAGGTGATGGACTGGGGGCTGGCGCTCGACACGACGGGCCGCCGCGCCGACGACCTCGACCCCGTCCCCGGCACCGCCACCGGCCCGGACCAGGTGATCGTCGTCCACCGCACGATGTTCGTGGCCGAGGGGACGCCGGCGTACATGGCTCCCGAGCAGGCCCGCGGCGAGCCGGTGGACGCGCGGGCCGACGTGTTCGCGCTCGGCGGCGTGTTGTGCGCCGTCCTCACCGGCCGGCCGCCGTTCATCGGCCGCGACGCCGACGACGTCCTCCGCCGCGCCCGCCTCGCCGACCTGGCCGACGCCTTCGACCGCCTCGACCGCTCGGACGCGGCGCCGGAACTGGTCGCACTGGCGAAGTCGTGCCTCGCCACCAACCCCGACGACCGCCCGCCGGACGCCGGCGTCGTGACGGGGATCCTGATCGCGCACCGGACCGGGGCGGAAGAGCGGTTGCGGGAGTTCGAGCGCGAGCAGGCCGCAGCCGTGGCCCGCAGCCGCGAGGCGCGGAAGACGGCGTGGGCCGCAGCCCGCGCGGACTACGAGGCCGCCGCCCGCGGGCGGCTGTGGCGGGCGGTGGTCGCGCTCGTGGTGCTCAGCAGCACGCTGGTTGCGGTGTTGGCACTGATGCAGTTCCTGCCCCAAACACCGTCCCGTTGCAACGGGGGAGCCACGCCCTGCCCTCTACACTCGCCTTGACCGTCCCGCACCGAACGGTATAGCCGCCGGGTTCCGTGGGCCTTTGCCGCGGGTCTGGGGGGTGCCGCATGGACGCGGGCGACAAGCCGGTTTCGCTCCGCTCGGCCGTGGCCGGGCTGGCCGTGTTCGCCGCCCTCGTCGGCGCGCCGCTCGGCCTGTCGCTATACGTCGCCGCCGCCGACGCCCCGCCGCCGGGCGTCGCGCGCATCACGCCGACCGACCCCCCGCCCGGGACCGCCCGCATCTCCCCCGGTCAACCAGTGACGCCGGCGGCGGCGAACGTGCCGCGCCCGGCCGTGCCGCGGAACGTCCTCCTGCCGCACGGCGACGGCACCCGCGACCTTCAGAACCCGAACTGGTCCACCGACCCGACCGACCCGTTCCCGATGCCGCCGGAGTGGGCGAACGTCCGCCTCATGGAGCAGACCGCGGAACAGGCCGCGGCGAAGTCCACGGGCTGCGTCGGCTGCCACCAGACGGTCGGCGACCCGCACTGCAAGCCGACGCTCCGCATCGGCTGCACCGACTGCCACGGCGGCAACGCCAATTGCGCCGTGAAGGAGCAGGCCCACGTCGCCCCGCGGAACCCGCACCTGTGGCCGGCCGGCGGCGCGAACCCGGTGCGGTCGTACACGCTGCTCAACCACGAGTCGCCCGACTTCATCCGGTTCGTGAACCCCGGCGACTTCCGCGTCGCGCACATCAGCTGCGGCACCGCCGGCTGCCACCCCAAGGAAGTGCAGACGAACCGCAAGCAGATCATGGCGACGGGCTGCATGCTGTGGGGCGCCGCCGCTTACAACAACGGCACGCTCCCCTCGAAGCCCGCGATCCTCGGCGAAGCCTACGGCATGACCGGGGCGCCGCTGATGCTCAAGAGCTACCCCGCGCCGACGGAAGAAGAACAGAAGCGCGGCGTCATCCCGGCGCTGTACCCGCTGCCGCGGTTCGAGATGAGCCAGCCCGGCAACGTCCTACGCATCTTCGAGCCCGGCGGCCGCTTCCAGCCGGAAATCGGCAACCCCGAGCGGATGGAAGAACCCGGCCGGCCCCGCGCGCGTCTCAGCCTCCGCGGGCTCGGCACCAGCAACCGCACCGACCCCGTGCTCGTGAGCGCGAACAAGACGCGCCTGTTCGACCCGACGCTGAACATGCTCGGCACGAACGACAACCCCGGCGACTACCGCTCCAGCGGGTGTTCAGCGTGCCACGTCGTCTACGCCAACGACCGCTCGCCGGTCCACTCCGGGCCGTTCGCCAAGTACGGCAACCGCGGCCGGAGCGCGACCACCGACCCGATGATTTCCAAGACACAGAGCGGCCACCCGATCGAGCACAAATTCACGAACAGCATCCCGGTCAGCCAGTGCATGGTGTGCCACACCCACCCCGGCACGACGGTGATGAACAGCTACATCGGCTACATGTGGTGGGACGAGGAGAGCGACGCCCACCTGATGTACCCGACCAGGCAGAAGAACCCGACGGGCGAGGAGTTGGTCCGCTCCATGCTGCGGAACCCGAACGAGTCCGCGGCCCGCGGCCACCTGTCGGACCCCGAGTTCACGGCCGAGATGTCGCAACTGAATAAGCACACCGGCCGCCAGTTCTTCGGCGACTTCCACAGCCACGGCTGGGCGTACCGCGCCGTGTTCAAGCGCGACCGCCACGGCAACCTCCTCGACCACAAGGGCGCGCTCGTCGGCCCGCCGTCGCCTGACCTGCTCGCGACCGCGGTGGACTGGCCGAACAAGGCCAGGGAGTTCCACAAGGAAGAGAAACAGAAGGAGTTCGCCGACCCCGTCACCGGGCCGAAGGCGGCGGTGAAGGCGGAGGAGAAGCACAACGACTGCCGCAGCGGCACGCCGGTTCACCTCATGGACATCCACATGGAGAAGGGGATGCACTGCGTGGACTGCCACTTCTCGCAGGACATGCACGGCAACAACCGCCTCCACGCCGAGGTCCGCGCCGCCACCGAGATCGCGTGCATCGACTGCCACGGCACGGTCGGGAAGCACGCGACGCTGAAGACGAGCGGCCCGGCGTCGTACACGTCGGCGCCGGACGGCGAGGGGCGGAACCTGCTGGCGATGAAGACGCCGTTCGGCAAGCCGCGGTTCGAGGTGCAAGACCTGCCCGGCGGCGGGAAGCGGTACTTCCAGAACTCGTGCGTCGAGCCCGGCCTCCGCTGGGAGGTGGTGCAGACCCGCGACGTGATCGACCCGACGCACGCGCGCTACAACAAGAAGGCGGCGCTGGCCAAGACCGTGCGGTTCAACTCGAAGACGGGCCAGCTCGAATGGGGTGACATGGACGCGCTCGAGGGCGGGGCCGAGTGCGCCGCCCACGGCAACAGCAACATGAGTTGCATCGCCTGCCACTCGAGCTGGAACCCGAGTTGCTTCGGCTGCCACCTGCCGCAGCGGGCCAACGTCAAGGCGCCGAACCTCCACGCCGAGGGCGACGTGGGGCGGAACTACACGGCGTACAACTTCCAGACGCTGCGCGACGACGTGTACATGCTCGCCCGCGACGGCAACGTGACCGGCAACAAGATCAACCCGAGCCGGTCCAGCTGCGCCATCCACGTCACGTCGCAGAACGGCAACCGCGAGACGATCTACATCCAGCAGCAGACGGTGTCCGCCGAGGGGTACAGCGGCCAGGCGTTCAGCACGAACGTGCCGCACACCGTGCGCGGCAAGGGCGTGCGGGAGACGAAGCAGTGCACCGACTGTCACCTGTCGCAGCGGAACGACAACAACGCCTGGATGACCCAGCTGCTGATGCACGGCACCGGGTTCGTCAACTTCGTCGGCAAGTACGCCTGGGCGGCGGGCGGCGAGGAGGGGCTGTTCGGCGTGAACGTGGCCGAGTCGAGCGAGCCGCAGGCGGTGTTCGGCACCGACCTGCACCGCCTCGCCTACCCGGACCACTACCGCAAGCACGTCGATCGCGGCGGGCTGCTGGAGTTCTCGCACGAACACCCGGGCCGCGACGTGCTGACGGGGATCGTGCGGCCGTTCAAGAAGTCCGAAGTGCTAATGGTGCAGAACCGCGGCGAGTTCCTGTACGCCGCGTGTGGCGACGCCGGCGTCCGCGTGTTCGACATCGCGTTCATCGACCACAAGGGCTTCGCCGAGCGCATCACCACGGCCCCGGTGTCGCCGGCCGGGCAGCGGTTCTACCTGCCGAGCCGGTACGCGACCTACGTCGCGGCGCCCTGCACGCCGGCCGTGGACCCGACCCGCAAGATGAGCCCGGGGAACCACGAGCAGCCGATCCACCCGTTGTTCGGCTACCTCTACGTCTGCGACAAGTACGAGGGGCTCATCGTGACCGGCGCCGCGTCCACGCTGGACGGCAACCCGGTGAACAACTTCCTCAAGCGCGAGGTGACGTTCAACCCGAACGGCCTCCTCTGCGGCGCCCGCCACGCCCACGTTCATGGCACCTACCTGTACGTGTCGTGCGATGCGGGGCTCGTGGTCATCGACATCAACAGGCCGACCGAGCCGCGGGTGGTGAACGTGGTGGGCGAGCCGTTCCTGAAGAAGCCGCGGATGAGCGCCACGCAACTCCGCTACTGCTACGTGTGCGACGAGGAGGGCGTAAAGGTGCTGGACATCACCGACCCGGCGAACCCGCAGCCGAAGTCGCTGATCCGCATGGGCGGGGAGGCGCACAGCGTCTACCTGGCGCGGACGTACGCCTACGTCGCGGCCGGGAAACGCGGGCTGGTGATCCTCGACATCGGGAACGCGGCCGAGCCGAAGGTGGACCAGGTGTTCGACGCCGGCGGGTGCATGAACGACGTGCGCGACATCAAGCTCGGCATCACGTACACGAGCCTGATCGGGTACGTCGCCGACGGCAAGAACGGGATGCGGGTGGTGCAGCTGACCTCGCCCGAGACGCCGGGCTACGAGGGCTTCAGCCCGAAGCCGACCCCGCGGCTGGTGGCGACGTTCAAGCCGCACGAGGGGAAGATTCTCAGCATCGCCCGCGGCCTGGACCGCGACCGCGCCGTGGACGAGGCGGGCAACCAGATCGGCGTGTTCGGCCGGCTGGGGGCGCGGCCGCTGAACGGCGAGGAGCAGCGGCGGATGTACCTGCGGAACGGCGTGCCGTGGTTCGTGAGCGACGAGCCGTCGGAGCCGGGGATGTACCAGGAACGCCGACGGGCGAGGTGAGAACAGCGGTCAGAGGGCAGAAGCCAGTGGACAGACGGCAGAAGCCAGTGTGCCTTCGCTGCATGTCCTCTGGCTTCTGTCCACTGACATTTGGCTTCACCGCGGCCGCATCGGGTTGACCGTCACCGGCGTCAGCCCCGGGTCGACACCCGCTGGCACCACCGGCCGCACCTGCGCTGCCAGCTCGAACGGGTCCGGCAGCACTATCCGCCAGAACTCCGCCCGCTCGAACGCCGGGTTCACGACCCGGGCCACGATGACTGCCCCGGCCGGTTCCGCGGCAGGGTCTTCGAGACTCGCCCGGTCTGATACCTGCCGCGCCAGCGACGCCAGCGGCGGCGGCTGGGTCACGTCCGGCGCCCGCACCGGTTCAGACTTCTCCACCGCGAACGACGGCCGGGCCGGCACGTCGGCCGCCCCCACACCCAGGTCGAATGGGACGCGCTCGGCGGGGCCGTGCGGCGCGAACCCGGCGGGCCGCTTCGGCAGGGCCGGCGGCGGCGTGACGGCCAGCTTCCCGAGCGAATCCGCACCCACCGCGGCGGACGGGGCACGCTCCTTCGGCGCGGCCCCGAACCGCTCGGCCGGCAGCGGCGCCGGCGCACGCGGGGCAACGACCTTCGGCAACTCCTTCCCCGCGGCATCGCTCGGGAACGGGAACACCGGCGGCGGGGCGGGCGGTTGAGGCTGGGGTTGTACGGCGGCCGGTGCGGGAATGGCGGGTGCGGGAACGACGGGTGCGGGAACGACAGGTGCGGGAGTCGGCTCCGCTGCCGCCACCACCGCCGCGGGCGGCTCGCGGTGACACCCGACCGCGAACGCGGCGGCCGCGACGCAGGCGCACGAACGGATCAAACGCATCACACTTCCCCCGGACCACGCAACCATCACATCTTAGCCGGGGGGGCTGGGGAGGTGCCACACTCTTCCGCCGCTCGCGGCGGTGGAACGCCTACGGGATCCCGCGCACGATGGCCGGACCGATCAACTTCGTGACCCCGACGGGGAGCCGCTGCCACAGCCGGATGGCCCGCTGATACCGCGGGTTATCGGGCCGCAGCGCCCGGCCCTCGGCGGCGTGCCCGGCGTACTGCCACACCGCCGGCCGCGGCTCGGCGCCCCACTGTTTCTTGAACCGGAACGTCGGCCCGTCCGCGGTCGAGCGGCCGAAGTCGAACTCGCTCTGCCCGCGTTCCACGGCCCGCTTCAGCAGGTGCCAGTACATCAGCATGTTCACGCACGTCGGGTTAAGCTCCTTCAGCGCCGACGCCGTCGGAACTTCCGTCGTGCCCCACCCGTGGAGCAGCAGCGCCGCCGCCGCCGGCTTCCCGGCGGCGCTCAGTACGCACAGTTCGGCCCCGCCGGGGAACGCGGCGAGGATTTCGCGGAACAGTTCCAGGCCGTACACCGGCGTGCCCAGGTCGCGCATGTTCTCGGTGAGCACGGCGTAAAAGCCGTTCAGCAACTCGGCCCCGCCCCACGCCACCGCGAACCCGTGCTTCTCACCCTTGCGGACCTGGTTGCGGACCTTCGGGTCGAACCGCTTCCACAGGGCGTCGGCCGACGCCGGAAGCGGCAGCCGCATGTGGACCTTGCTCGTCACCTCGGCCGTCAATTCCGGGTGATCGACGCGGGCCTCTTGACGCAGTTCCAGGTAGCGGACGTTGAGCTCGTCGGCGAGGGTGACGGCGCGCGACACCAGCCGCGCCTGCACGTCGGCGGACCCGGCGACGACGCCGTTCGAGTTGAGGTACGGCAGGCTGACGAGGAACCGGCCGAACAGCGGCCCGCTGACGTGCGCCAGCGGCAGGAACCCGTGCGTCCGCCCGTCGGCCACGGCCTCGAGCGCGAACACCTCGTGCCCGAGCGCCGCGTTCAGCACGCCGAGCCATACCGGGTGCTTCCCGAGCGGCACGACCGGCGCGGACCGGCGCACGAAGTCGGCGAGCGCCGGCAGTCGTGCCGCGAGCGCCGAGCGCGGGTGGACGACGACGGCGAGTTCCGCGGCGGGCGGCGACATGAGGCGGATCATCGGGGCGGGGCTCCGGCGGCCGGATCACACGCTACTGTAGCACCCGCTGCGGGCCGGCGGCCGAGGAGTTCGTCGTACACCGCCGCCAGCTTCCGCATCCGCCCCGCGAAGCTGAACCGACCCTCCACCGTCTCGCGCCCCGCGGCACGGAAGCGATCCTGTAACCCGGCGTCGCCGAGCAGGCGCTTCAGGGCGGCGGTGAGAACGCCAACGTCGCCGCTCTCGACGAGCAGCCCGTTGACGCCGTCCTGAACGAGCCGTGGGACGCCGTTCACGCGCGTCGCCACGACCGGCACTTCCAGCGCCATCGCCTCCAGCACCACGTTCGGGAGCCCCTCGCGGAGGCTGCTCAGGGCGAACACGTCCATCGCCTCGAAGTACCCGCGCACGTCCGCCTGCCAGCCGGCGAGCGTCACGCGGTCCGCGACGCCGAGTTCGGCGATCAGCCGTTCCAGTGCCGACCGCTCGCCCCCTTCACCGACGACCACCAGGCGCACGCCCGGCAGCGCGGCGACGGCGCGGACGAGGACGTCGAACGCCTTCTCGCCGGACAGCCGGCCGACGGCGCCGACCAGCGGCGAGTCGGGCGGAAAGCCCAGCAACCCCCTCGCTTCCCGGACGGAGCGGCGGCGGGCGTAGTCGGTCGCGTCGATGCCGTTGTCGAGCAGCAGCAAGCGGTCCTCCGGCACGCCCGCGGCGCGGCACGCCTCCACGAGGTCGGACGAGACGCAGATGACCCGCTCGTAGCGTTTCAGGCACCACCTGTCGATGCCGTAATAGAGCGGCGTGCGGCTCGTGTGCTGCACCCAGCCGTGGGCCGTCGTGACGAGCCGCATCCGGTGGAAGCGCCGCAGCAACAGCCCCAGCGCGTTCGTCTTGTAGTCGTGGCCGTGCCAGATCGTGACCTTGTGTTCGCGGCACGCCCGAAGCAGTTGCCGCACGGCGCGCCAGTCCGTGATGCCGCGGTCGGGGACCGACACCAGCGGCGCCTTCGCCTGCTCGGCCTTGGCGCGGATCACCTCGTAGCCGGGGTCGCCGGGCGGGTGGAGGTAGCCGCACACCATCCGGTAGCCGAGCGGCTCGAGGAACCGCGGCGAGTTCAGAATCGTCTTCTCCGGCCCGCCGCCGGCCCCGGTCACGACCCGGGTGTCGAAGACGACCGGGGCGTCAGCGGTCATGCGGCACGATCCGCGAGAGGAACGGGTCGAGGCACGTCTCCCAGCGGTGGTGCGCCTCCACGTAGCGGCGGCCGGCGGCGCCGAGGCGGTGCCGCGGGCGTGGTCGGTCAGCAACGTCGAACACGCGGCGACCCACTCGGCGCGCGTCTCGGCACGCAGCAGGTGTTCGCCCGGGACGGTGCCCAGCGCGGCGAGCGCCGGCGGGGCGGCGACCACCGGGCGGGCCAGCGCCAGCGCTTCGAGCACCTTGTTCTGGATGCCGCGCGCCAGCCGCAGCGGGATGACCGCGGCCGCGGCCGACGCTACGAACGGCCGCACGTCCGGCACGGTGCCCACTACCGTCACGCCGGGCAACTCCGCGAGCCGCTGCACCTCGGGGGCTACGATCGCCCGACGACGCGGAACTCCGCCTGCGGGTGCTTCGCCCGCAGTTCCGGCCAGACGCTTCGCGGGCGAACCACACCGCCCCGTCGATGTTCGGCAGGTAGTCCATCGCCCCGACGAACGCCAGCGCCGGCTCGACCGGCACGTCGCGCGGCGTGAAGTAGTCGAGATCGACGCCGTTGGCCGCGACGGTCGCGGCGCCGGGCGACGTGAACGAGTCGTACACGTCCGCCTCCGCGCGGCTGACGACCGCCCGCGCCGCGGTCCATGTCGGGAGCCCGCGTTCGAGCTTGCGCACGCGGCGGGCTTCGAGGCGGTACACCCAGCGCTTCGGGCCGCGCACCGTCGCGGCGAAGTCGAGCCACTTCTGACTGTCCACGTCCATCAGGTCCACGAACCGCGGCACGTCCTTCAGCGCCGCGTCGGCCAGGCGTACGGGGCCATGCTCGACGCCGACACCACGGCCGCGGCGAAATTCGCCTCCTTTGCCCACCTGCGGATCAGGTCGAACAGCGCCGGCTCGCGGAAGATGCCTTCGGAGATGCTGCCGCCGGTCAACACGCTCCGGCCGCTTGCCCAGGTACTTTCGCCGCCGCCCGCCGGCACGGCAACCACGCGGCAAGGTGCCGGTCCAGTTCCGCCCGCCCCCGCCAGCAGTTCGACCGTCCGCGAGGCAGCCGAGCCACACCCGGCCGCGGGCGGCGAGCCCGCGGAGGAGGTGGTAGTTGCGGATCCGGTCGCCCTTGTCCGGCGGGAACGGGACGCGGTGCGTCAGGCAGAGGACGCGGGGGAGGCTCATGCCGGCTGGAGCACGATCGGCCGGACGGCGATGGCGCGGGCGAATTCGGCGGCCACGGCGTCGCGGCCCGGCAAGAGGAACGCCACGCGGATCACCCGCGGCTTCACGCCCAGTGCCTTCAGGGCCGTCGCCAGCACCAGCCGCAGGTCGAACCACAAGCTCTGCTTGCGGACGTAGTACAGGTCGTACACGACCTTGTGCCGCACGCTCGTCACGTCGGCGTCGGCGGGGAGCTGCACCTGGGCGAAGCCGGTCACCCCAGGCTTCACCAGCAGCCGCGACGAGTACCCGGGCACGAGCCGTTCGAGCCCCTTCGCGGCGATCACCTCCGGCCGCTCCGGCCGCGGGCCGACGAGGCTCATCTGCCCGAGGAGGACGTTGAACAGTTGCGGCAATTCGTCGATGTGCGTGCGGCGGGAACTGCCGACGCGGAAGATGCGGTCGTCGTCCGACTTCGCCCACACGATGCCGGACTTCAACTCGACGTTGTGGTGCATCGTCCGCAGCTTCACGATCCGGTAGCTGCGGCCGCGGAGGCCCGACCGCGTCTGCGTGTAGAACACCGGCCCCGGCGAGGGTAGGCTTCACCGCGACAGCGCGCGGGCCGATCAGGAATAGCGCTCGGGACCAGCGACGCGAGCGCCACGGCGTAGTCGAACACCACCTTCCCCGCGTTGTACCACGTCGGGCACAGGGCGACGTTCACGCCGATGTCGCCGGCAAGCCGGTCGATTTCGGGCCACGGGTCGCGGGCGGCGGGCGGCGGTGTGGGCGTCAGACTCATAGTCGTCCGTGAAGGCCGTGGCTCCGAGGAGGGCGGAACCGGAGGGTTGGCGTCAGCCGGGGTCCAGCGACGTGCGCAGGACCGGCAGAAACTCCGTCAGGAAGTCGTGGACCGGGTCATTCTCGGGTGTGGCGGTCGTGTCAGCGGCGCGGAGGCCGCGGGTCGCGTAAATCTTGTACAGGACGCCGTGGCCGGCGAAGTCAGTCGCGGGCTCGACGCCGCAACCCAGGTGCCGGCGGCGGCGAGCCCCGAGTTCTCGATGCCCGGGTCGTCGTCCCCCTTGTCGAAGCGCGCCGACCAGTAGGACGCGGCACCGGCCTCGTCTCGATGGTCTTCTTCTCTTCGCGGCCGTTCATCTTATAACCGAGGCCGGCGTAGCAGATGTCGGGAGTATGCGAGGCGATCGGCCCGGCGGGCCCGCACAGCACCATCACCGATACGACCGACCCGGTCTTGGGGTTCCAGTACTCCCCGACACCGAACCGACGGCCTCGGCCCGCTCCAGGATTTTCTGATCGACCGGAACCTCGACGCTGGTCCAGTCGCCGAACGAGGGCGGGACACGCTCGACGCGGTCGGCGGCGGCTTGGTCGTCGGGGACGCCCCCAGCGGTTCGTGCGGACGCCCTCGAACACGGCCGCGGCGACGAGTACGCCCAGACCGAGTACCACGAGCGCGGCCCGGCCGGCGACCGCCGCGCGCGTCAGCGGCGCGGGCGGGGCGACGGCGGGCGGCGGGCGGTGGTGCGGGGGCATCTGGGCGTTTGGGCGTGAGAGTGAGAGTGTTGCGAGGCCCGGGGACGGCCGTCCCCGGGCCATCTCGGCGGGTCACGCCGGCAACTGCTTCACGTAGTTGTACCCGTAGGCGTAGTACGCGCTCCCCATGTGTACGCCGTTCACCACGGCCCCCAGCAGGTTGATGCTCAGTTGGTGCAACTTCTCCGACGCCACCATCACCTTCGGCAACTGACTCACGTCCTGCATGATCGAGAATACCACGCCGTCCACGTGCTGCCCGATCAGCAGCGCGTCGGCGACCGGCAGGACCGGGCAGCTGTCCACCACCACGAAGTCGAACTGGCCGCGGAGGCGGTTGAACAGCGTCTCCAGCGGGTGCCCCTGGGCCAGCGCCGCGATCACCCGCGTGCTGCACTGTCCGGCCGGGATGACCCACAGGTTCGGCACCGCCGTCGGCTGCACCGCGTCACTCGGGTCCACGTCCTGGCACAGCACCTCGCTCACGCCCGGCGTCAGCGGCAGGTCGAACAGCTTGTGGATCGACGGGTTCCGCAGGTCGCAGTCCACGATCAGCGTCCGCATGCCGGCCGTCGCCATGCTGCTGCCGAGCTGGCTGGCCAGCGACGTCTTGCCCTCGCCCTGCGTCGCGCTCGTCACCATCACCACCTGCATCGAGTGGCTCCGGGCCGCGTGCAGCAGCATGGTGCGGGTGCTGTTGATCGACTCGTTCAGGATGAACCGCCAGTTGGCGTTCCCGGCCGCCTCTGCGGCCTTCAGGCTGGCCCGGTTCGGGAACGCCGGCACCGTGCCGATGACGCGCATCCCCAGGTCGGTCACCACCTGATCGACGCCGTCCACCCGGCGGTTCCGCCACTCGACCAGAGCGATGAGCGCCAGGATGCCGAGGAACCCGGCCACGCCGACGGCCCCCGACAGCATGATCTTCTGCTTCAGGTTGTGGTTGAGGATGAGGACGGCGGCCTCGCGGATGCTCACCCGCGAGTCCATGCCGCGTTCCACCTGTAACTGCCCCCGCTGGGCCTCCAGCTGGGCGATTAGCGCCCGCTTCGGCTCGAGCGCCCGCCGCATCGAGTCGATGTCGAACCCGGTCTTGGCGATGTTCCCGGAGTTCTTGATGAGGCCGTCGAGCATTTCCTGCTTCGACGCCACGGTGTTCCGGTCGTACGTGAGCCGCGCATCGAGTTCGGCCTTCTGAAGCTTCAGGATCTGCTCGCCGTCGTCCTGGAGGAGCGCCTTCACCTCGGGCTCCACGTCCTTCTTGGCCTTCTCGATGTCCTTCGCGAACTGAGCCACCTCGGCTTCCAGCGCCTGCACGACGACCGAATCCTTGACCATGCCGGCGGTGCTGCGGGCGGACTGGAGGTCGAGGTCCCGGGCGCCCTTCTTCTGCACGAGCGTGGACACCCGCGGGTGCCGGCTCACCAGGTCGCGCACCAGAAGCAGGTCGGTCACCAGCTGAGACTTGTCGGTCTCGGCGACTTTCAGCTTCGCCTTGACCATCTCGATGTCCAGTTCCAGCTGCTTGTTCTTCACCTTGAGGTTGGCGACCTCCTGCGAGAGCTGCGTCTCCATCACCTTGAGGGTGGCGAGCTGCTTGTTCGTGTCGTCGGTGCCGATGGTGCCGTTGAACTCGGCGTTGCGGCGGATGGTGGCCTCGTCGCCGGACACCTTGTTCTGCAGGTCGATGATGAGCTTGTCGAGCCGCTCGTCGCGCTCCATGAGGACGCGGCGGACGGACGCGTTGGCGTCGTCCACGTACTTGCCGCTGAGCACCTCGACGATCTTGACGATGTCGCCCTGGTTGTCGCCGTTGAACAGGATGCGGAAGTGTTCCGGCGACTGCGAGCCGTCCACGCGGACGCCGGTTTCCAGCAGTTGAACGGCGTCTTCGGCCTCGCGGACGGTCTGGAGGCTGGCGACCCGCGGCTCGGCGAGGGTCTTGTTGATCAGGTCGCGGGACTTCACCAGGAACATCTGCGACCGGCGGAACGACTCGAAGTCCTCGCCCTGCCCCTTGCCGGTCTCGACGGCGGACGGGCGGAGCTGGATGGTGGCCTGGGCGGTGTGCTTGCCGGCCGGGAGAATGAACCACATGCCCGTGCCGAGTGCCGACCCGACCAGGAGGCCGAGGAAGGTGGCCATGACCCAGCGGCGGCGGAGGGCGTTGAGGAGGCCCAGGGGCGTGGGTGCGGCCTTGGCGGACGGGGCGCCGGGGAGGGTGACGGCGGGGCCGTAGGGGCCGGCCGGCGGCGCCAGCATGCCGCCCGGCGGGGTTTGGTACGGCGCCAGCGGCCCGGTCGAGGGGTTGTCACCGGAGTTCGGGCGGGCCATGCGTCAAGCTCCCGGCGTGGTCGGCGGTGCGGGTGGGTCG
>JBGAQM010000035.1:17896-27831 GCA_044220735.1 Urbifossiella sp.
GGTTCCGGCCCCGGGGGCTGCCGGGGAGGTTCACGCTCGGCTCGGGGGAGTCGTTCCCCACGCCCAAGCACCCGGAGTGCCGGAACGGCGGGGCGGTTACGGAGCTCAGATACGCCGGCCACCTGGTCGGCGGAAGCGGCGAATCCGACGGCAGTTGCGCCGCCGAAATCGGGAGGGCAATTCGTGCCCGGCCTTCTCTGTTGTGGTGCGAACCGCAACGGGTTTCTGGCCCGCGTAAGCTCCGGCTAACACCACTGCCCCAACCGTTACGTCCCCACCAATCCGGCTTACTGTACTGAATCAACCACAGGATACGAAAGGCCACCTGTCAAGCGGAAGGCCGATCTGACACGCCCTGCCGTGGGAACTTGTGCGGGTGGCGCCTGTTATGACACGACAACACGGTTGAGGCACGGTCTCACACTCTTTCGTGTCGCCGAATCAATGCGTGCGGGAATCCATCCCTCCTTCCCGTGCACACAATGGAACCGGTCCGACCGTCACGACCGCCGTAGGTGGGAGAACTGGGTTCGGGGGCGTGTCAACTGTGGTCGGGCGAATTCTGACCGGGCGGGCGGTTCGGGAACGACGGGGGGTTTTGGTTGCAGCGGGAATCCGGGTGGGCCGATGAAGAGGGCTAGTTCGGGTGGTCCGTCCGTGCCGGATGCGCGGCGACGCCCCTGTGAACCGGTCCGATCCGTCCCGGAGGAGTGAGTGATGGTCCGCCTGAGCGTCAACCGGAGGCTGGTGGCCGCGGCGGTCGTCGCCGTTCTGGCCGCGGCCGGGGGCGGGTGCCACAGCCTGCCGAGCGGCCACAAGTGCTGTAAGCCGCCGAAGTTCGACCCGTGCTGCATCCCCGAGTTGCCGGTTCCGCGCGAGCTGAACAAGGTCACGCTGCCCCCGTACGTCATCGAGACACCGGACATCCTCATCATCGAGGCGACGCGGCTGATCCCGCTGCCGCCGTACCGGGTCGAACCGCTGGACGTGCTGTACGTCAGCGCCCGCGGGGTGTTCGACACCGACCCGATCAACGGCCTGTACCCGGTGGACCCGGACGGCACGATCAACCTCGGCCCGGCCTACGGCGGCACGGTGGTCGTGCGCGACCTGACCACGGAGCAGATTCAGGCGGCGGTGACGGCGAAGGTGAAGGCGGCGGCCCCGAACGCGACAGTGACGGTGTCGCTGGCGCAGAGCCGCGGGGCGCAGGCGGTGAGCGGTCAGCACATCGTGCGGCCGGACGGCACGGTCGGCCTCGGCAGCTACGGCAGCGTATACGTCGCCGGCATGACCATCGCCCAGGCCAAGCAGGCGATCGAGGCGCACCTCGCCCGCTACCTGTACCGGCCGGAGGTGAACGTGGACGTGTACGCGTTCAACAGCAAGTTCTACTACGTGATCACCGACTTCGCCGGGGCCGGCGAGCAGGTCGTGCGTCTCCCTCACGTCGGCAACGAGACGGTGCTCGACGCGGTGTCGAACATCGGCGGCCTGTCGGCGGTGTCGAGCCGGAAGATCTGGGTCGCCCGGCCCGCCCCGACCGACTGTGCGGCCGACCAGATTCTGCCGGTGGACTGGTGCGGGATCACGCAACGCGGGCAGGTGAAGACGAACTACCAGCTGCTGCCGGGCGACCGGGTGTACATCCTGAGCCAGCCGCTGACGAAGTTCGACACCTACCTGGCCCGTGTACTCGCCCCGGTGAACCGGGCGATGGGCGCCGCCCTGCTCGGGGCCAGCACCTACAACACCTTCCGGAACGTGAACAACAACAACGGGAACAACAACGGGGTGCAGCCGTTCATCCCGGTCGGGTTCTGACGGTAGCGGTCCTGCCCGGGGCGCGGCCTCCGCGTCCCGGGAACCCACACCCTCGGCGGCGGCGGTCGGAGAGGTACCGCCCGCCGCCGATGTCGTTGGCGGGCGGAATAGCATGGGGGCATCCCCGTCGCCCCACCCCGAGAGCCGACACCCATGCGCGTCCGCACCCCTGCCGCCGTCCTCGTGCTGGCCGCCTGCGCCGGCGAGGCCGCGGCCCAGCCGGTGGCCCCGCCCCGCCGGCCGACGTTCAGCTCGTACTCGAACCTCTACTCGCCCGGCGGCGGGTACTTCGGGTACGGGTACGGCGGCGCCGGGTACGGGTACAACCCGTACGGGTTCGGCTCCGGCAACGCCCAGAACGCGCTGGTGCTCCAGCAGCTCAACCAGACGAACAGCGCCGTCGCCAACCTCCAGCAGTTCATGGCCTACGGCATGAACCCGATGCTGGCCCCGACCGGCCGCGGCGCCACCTTCAACAACCTGAGCCACTGGTACCCGACGTACCGCGGCCAGGGCGTGCCGTTCGGGTCGTCGGGCGGCGGGTTCGGGTACGGCGGCGCGATGCCGGGGCGCGGCGGGCTGATGAACACCGCCCTGCTGGGCGCCGCCACGGCGAACGCGGTCGGCGGCGCCGCGGCCCCGCGCACGTCCGGCAACGGCATCCCGGTCGGGCCGAAGCGGTAGCGAGTCACCGGGTCGAGGACCGACCCGCACCCTGTCAAGGAGTTGGCGATGAACGTCGGACGTGTCCTGGGCCGGTTCGCGGTCGTCGCCCTGGCCGCAGGCTATGTCGGCCTGGCGACGGCGGCCGACGAGCCGCTCGTGGTGGCGCTGACCCCGGTCGCCGAGGTGTGCGAGACCTGCACGACCGGTCCCGGCGGCGCCCCGTGCAAGCTCGGCGGCTGCAAGACCTGCAACACCTGCAGCCCGAAGAAGCCGGTGGTCGGCCAGCTCCGAGCTGGTGCGTGCTACGGCTACTTCCAGACCCAGTGGCACCGCTGGGAAGACGTGTGCCCGCTCCCGTACCAGGGCGTCGGGCAAAACGACGCGCAAGTGGGTCGGTGACTCCGCTTCGTCGCCGTACCGATCGTGCTGGTGGAGCGACGCCCCGCCGAAGGTCGGGACCGCCCTGATGCCGATGCCGATGACCAACCTGGCCGCCGATGCCGAAGGTCGGGACGCCGGCGCTCCCGGCGCCGATCGTCCCGCCGCCGGGCGGGAAGCTCGGGAACTGACCGCAGCCGCTAGAACAGCCGAGCCCCTGCTCGCCCGGGGCCCGGCGTCGTTTGGGGGTGACATGGCCGGCGTGCATCTGGTGACGGGCGGGGCGGGGTTCATCGGCTCACACCTGGTCGAGGCGCTGCTCGCCGCTGGCCGGCCCGTTCGCGTCTTCGACGACCTCAGCAGCGGCCTCCGCGCCAACGTCCCCGCCGCCGAGTTCGTCGAATACGCTCACCGGACTCCGCCGCGGTGGGCCGCGCCGTCGCGGGCTGCGAGGTCGTGTTCCACCTCGCGGCGCTGGCGTCCGTGGCGAAGAGTGTCGAAGACCCGGGTCTAAACCACGCCATCAACGCGACCGGCACGTTGCACGTACTCGACGCCGCGCGGAAGGCCGGCGTTCGGCGCCTGGTCTACGCCGGCAGCGCCAGCGCCTACGGCGGCGCCGACGACCCCGCGGGTCAGGGCGAGGACACGCCGCTGTGCGCCCTCTCGCCCTACGCCGCGGCGAAGCTGGCCGGCGAGTTTTATTGCCAGGCGTTCGCCGCGAGCTACGGCCTCGAAACGGTGCGGCTCCGCTTCTTCAACGTATTCGGCCCGCGTCAGCGGCCCGACAGCCCGTACTCGGGCGTCATCGCCATCTTCAGCTCAATGCTGGCCGCGGGTCGCGTCCCAACCCTCCACGGCGACGGGTTGCAGTCGCGCGACTTCGTGGCCGTCGAGGACGTGGCCCGCGCCCTGATCCTTGCCGCGAACACGCCGGGCGTCTCGGGTCGCGTCTTTAACGTCGGCACCGGCCGCAGCGTGACGCTCTTGCAACTCCTCGACGCTCTGAACTCGCAGTTGGGGACGACTGTCGTGCCGACGCACGGCCCGGCCCGCGCCGGCGACATTCGGCACTCGCGTGCGAAGATCGGGCGGATCACCGCGGAGCTGGGGTTCGCGCCGAAGGTGAGCTTCGAAGATGGGTTACGGCGGACGCTCGCCTGGTCCCGCGGCTGACACGGGAATCAGGATTCTTGTTTCCGCCGCGCCTCCCTGCGGGTCGCCGAAACATGTCACGAAGTCGAAGTGACGACCGTTGCGTCAGGAACCGGTAGTGCGTCCGCTTGCGCGCAACGCTACGCCGCAAGCGGACGCACCCATAAACAATTACCCGCGGCGTTCGACGTGCCGGGCGAAGCGGTCGAGGATGGCCTGCCAGCCGGCGCGCTGCTGCTCGGCCGTGTGCGTCTCCTCGGCGTCGAAGGTCTCGCGGACGATGACGCCGCCGGCCCCGTTCGGGTGGAACTCCACGTGCATCGTCCGCTCGCCAAACGCGGCTTCGATGAGTTCGAGCGGATCACCAGCAGTACGTGCCGGCGAAGTCAGCCCATGCTGCCGTCCTTCGCTCCATCCGCGACGAGGAAATCCGCCCGCCGCGCAGGTCGATGCTGAAGTGGTGCTGTCGCCGACGCGGCGTTCCACCGCGCGATGTCGGCGGCGTCGTCCACGCCCGCCACACCTCCTCGATGGGCGCCGCGACCGTCGCCTCGACCGGGTGATCTTCATGACGTGCTCTTCTCACGACGGGCGTCACACCTGGCGGAGCCGAGCCCGCAAGGCCGGGGTGACGTCGACGGAATGTCACCCGGCCCCTTACGGGGCTCGGCTCGCCAGGGTCATTCGCCCCGCAACCGGGCTTCCCCCGCCCCCGCCCGCGCTGGCACAATCACCAAATGTCTATTGCGTCCATCCTCGGCCCCGGCGGGCTCGTCGCCGAGCGCTACCCCGGCTTCGAGTCGCGCCCCCAACAGCTCGACATGGCCGAGGCCGTCGCCGCCGCCATCGACGGCGGGCACAAACTTCTCGTCGAAGCCGGCACCGGCGTCGGCAAGAGCTTCGCCTACCTCGTGCCCGCCATCCTCGCCGCGGCCAAGAAGGACCTCAAGGTCGTCGTCTCGACCCACACCATCGGCCTTCAGGAACAACTCGTCCGCAAGGACCTGCCGTTCCTCCAGAAGGCGCTGCCGTTCGACTTCCGGCCGGTGCTGGTGAAGGGCCGCGGCAACTACCTCAGCCTCCGCCGGCTCCACACGGCGCAGGTGAAGATGAACTCGCTGCTGGAAACGCCCGGCGCCGTCGATCAGCTGGTGCAGATCGGCCGCTGGTCGCGGCAGACCCGCGACGGCAGCAAGAGCGACCTGCCGCTCCAGCCGTTCGAGAGCGTCTGGGATTTGGTGCAGAGTGAAGGCGGCAACTGCCTCGGGCGGAAGTGCCCGACCCACGAAACGTGCTTCTACTACAAGGCCCGCAAGCAGGTGTTCGGGGCGAACGTACTGGTCGTCAACCACGCCCTGTTCTTCGCCGACCTCGCCCTGCGCCGCTCCGGCGGCGGGCTGCTCCCCGACTACCAGGTCGTCATCTTCGACGAGGCGCACACGCTCGAAGACGTGGCCGCCGACCACCTCGGGCTGTCGGTGTCGCAGGGCGGCGTCGAGTACGTCCTGAACCAGCTCCTCGCCCCGCGGTCGCACAAGGGGATTCTCGCCACGCTCGGCACGCCCGAGAGCATCGCCCAGGTCGAACGCACCCGCCAGGCCGCGGAGACGTTCTTCCTCGCCGTCCACCAGTGGCAGCAGGTTCAGCCGAAGGGGACCGGCCGCGTCCGCGAGAAGAACGTCGTGCCCGACCGCCTGTCTGAAGAACTCGACAAGCTGGCGACGCAACTGACGACCGCCGCGGAGAAGCTGAAGTCGGACGAGGAGAAGATCGAGCTGGTCAGCCGGGCCGACCGGCTGATGGGGATGGCTACTGGCGTCCGCCAGTGGCTCGCCCAGGAACTGTCGGGGCAGGTGTACTGGGTCGAGGTGCGCGCCGGGCGGGTGCCGCGGGTGTCGCTCGCCAGCGCCCCCATCGAGGTCGGCCCCGAGCTGAAGCGGCAGCTGTACGACCGCGTGCCGACGGTCGTGATGGCGAGCGCCACGCTGTCCGCCGGCGGGAAGGAAGGGTTCGCCCACTTCCAGCGCCGCCTCGGGCTCGACGAGGCCGAGGCGCACCAACTCGGCAGCCCGTTCAACTTCCGCGAGCAGGTCGAGCTCCACCTGTTCCGCAACATGCCGGACCCGTCGGCGTCGGCGGCGAAGTACGAGGACGAGGTGCTGGCGCGGCTGCCCGAGTACGTCGAAAAGACGAAGGGCCGGGCGTTCGTGCTGTTCACGAGCTACACGTTCCTGAACCGCGCCGCGGCCCAGTTGGGACCGTGGTTCGCCAAGCACGGCTACACGCTGCTGGCGCAGGGGTCGGGGCTGCCGGCGCCGCGGCTGCTGGAGCAGTTCCGCACGGCGCCGAAGGCGGTGCTGTTCGGCGTGGACAGTTTCTGGCAGGGCGTGGACGTGCGCGGCGAGGCGCTGAGCAACGTCATCATCACGAAGCTGCCATTCGCGGTGCCCGACCGGCCGCTGACGGAGGCGCGGCTGGAGAAGATCGCGGCGGACGGCGGCAACCCGTTCATGGACTTCCAGGTGCCGCAGGCGGCGATCAAGCTGAAGCAGGGCTTCGGCCGGCTGATCCGCACGGCGACCGACACCGGGCTGGTGGTGCTGTTCGACCCGCGGGTGCTGACGAAGCCCTACGGCCGCGTGTTCCTCGACGCGCTACCGGAGTGTAAGCGGTTCGTGGACGGCGAGGAATCCGCACCGCCGCGGGCGGCGGAACCTAAACGGTCGGCAGGTACGCCGTCCCGTCCACGGGCGTGATCGACACCGCCGTCGGGTCCGGCGCCGTCCGCACGACCACGACGGTGACGTTGTCGCTCCCGCCGGCGGCGTTCGCGGCGGCGACCAGTTCCCGCGCCGTGTCCGCGGCCGACCCGCCCTTCCCCAGCGCAGCGGCGATGGCGTCGGGCTCCAGGTACTTGCTCAGGCCGTCGGTGCAGAACAGCAGCACGTCGCCGGTCTGGAGTTTCACCTTCCGCACGTCCACGTCGGGCTCCGGCGTCCCGGCCGACACGCAGCGCACCAGCGCGTGCCCCCACCGCGACTGCGCCGCCTGCTCGGGCGACAACAGCCCCTTCTCGACCATCCGCTGCGCGACGGTGTGGTCGGTGGTGAGCTGCCGGGCCTCGCCGTCGCGGAACAGGTACGCCCGGCTGTCGCCGACGTGGACGACGTACAGCCGCGGCCACATCAGGTAGCCGAGGGTGAGGGTGGTCCCCATGTCGGTGTACCCGCTGGCCCGGCCGACGGCGGCGACCTCCTCACGGCACGCATGCAGCGCGGCGCGGAGTTGGGTCTCCAGGTCGTCCTCCTCGCCGTCGCGGAGGCGGAAGAACCACGGCATCGTGTGGAGGACGTAGCGGGCGACGGTCTCGGTGGCGACGCTGCTGGCGATGTCGCCGCCGGCCTGCCCGCCCATGCCGTCGGCGACGAGGAAGAGTTTGCCGTGCTCCTTGCCGCCGAGGGCGCCGGAGATGTCTTCGGGGACGGACGTGGCCCGCACCTTGAGCGACTTGGTGAGGTCGGCGAGGAGGAACTGGTCCTCGTTCCGCTCGCGGACGCGGCCGCGGTCGGTGAGTCCGAAGCAGTCGAACGCGACGCCCACGTGCCGGCCCTCCTCTGGGGGTTTGGGCAGGGGTTGAGCAACTCGGGTGCCGGGGCTACGCCACGACCGCCGCCTGCCAGTACCGCGCCCGGAGTGCGGCCACGAGTTCGTCGGGTAACCCGTTCCCGGACACGTCGAGGTGGTAGAACCGCGGCTCCGGGTTCTCCAGAAGGCGCTGGGCCCCGGCGGGGCCGATGTCGTTCCGCGCCAGCCCGAGCCAGCGGAGCGGGTTGAACGAGCCGCACTGCATCACTTCCGCCACCCCCTCCTGCCCGAGTTGCTGGCCGGCGAGGTCGAGCAACCGCAGCCGCCCCCCCGGGACGACCCAGGCGAGGTTGAGCATGGTGAGCGGGCCGGGGACGGCGTACGGCCACCCCAGCCGCAACTCCTCGATCCCGGCGAGCGGCCGGCTCGCCAGCAGGGGCTTCAGCTCGTCGGACAGGAACCGCACGCCCGAAAAGTCGAGCTTCGTGAACCGCCGGTGCGGCGCGGCCGTGAGCCCCGCGGCCAGGGCGCGGCTCAGGTTCGGGACGTTCGACAGGTCGAGCGACGTGAGGTTCGGCAGCGCCTGCCCCGTCAGGAACCGCGTCAGCCACTCGGGCGGGACGCGGAGGCCGGCGAGCGACAGTTCGCGCAGGCCGGCGAGGTGCTCGCACTCGGCCATCACCTCGAACTCGACCGACGAGGTGAGGTTCGCCTCGCGGAGGTCGAGGGCCTCGACCCGCGCCAGGTGCGGGCAGGCGAGGACCGCGTCGAGCGGGTCGTCCGCGACCTCCGACCGCGCGCGAATGACCTGCACCCGGCGGACGGGCTCCAGCCGACTCGCGTCGTCCAGCACGGACGCGAGCCGGCCGGCGGGGACGCCGAGTTGTTCGACGAACCCGCGCTCGAACCCGCACCACGCGACCGACTCGCCGAGGTGGGCGGTCCACTCCTCGACGTGCGCCGCGAGGAGGGCGTTGGCCTGCCCGTCGGCCGTGCGGGCGGCGTGGCTCCACGGCTCCGCCCGGGCCGCCTCGACCTGCGCGCGGATGAACGCCGCCCGGTCGGCGTCGCCGGCGTCGTCGCACCAGTCGGCGTACACGAGCCGCGGGGTGTCGTCGTCGGGGTGGGCGAGCACGGCCGCCCGCAGCGCCGCCTCGTCGGTCACGGCTCGTCCTCCGGCAGGAGTACGAGCCGTACCGGGTGCTCGGCGTCGTCGGTGAGGACGCGGAGGCGCGGGAACGCGGTGCGGAGCGGGCCGAGGTCGGCGGCCGTCACGTCGTTGCCGCGGAGGTCGAGGGCCGACAGCGACGCGAGCCGCGGGTTGGCGGCGAACGCCGGCAGCGCCGACGCCGGAATGCCGTTGCCGCGGAGGGACAGCCGCCTCAGCCCGGGCCACGCGCAGGCCGCGGCGAACGCCTCGGCGCCCTTCTTGCGCAGCTCCTGGTTGCGCAGCTCCAGTTCGACCAGCCCACGGAGGTGCGGCGATTCGGCCAGGGCGACCGCGCCGGGGCCGCGGAGGGGCACGTCCGCCGCGTCGGCGCCGTGGCAGACGCGGAGTGCGGTCAGGGCGGCGAGGGAGCGCGACTTCGCCACCGTCTTCGCGTCGGTCGTGCCGTACACGACGTTCCAGAGTTCCAGTTCGCGGAGCCCCGGGAAGCACCGGCCGCCGAACCGGCCGACCGTACCCGCGGTCGCGCCGCAGTCGCCGAGCGTCAGGCGGCGAACGCCCGTCGCGTGCGACGACTGTCCGACCGCGGAGACGTAGGCGTCGTCCACCGCCCGGCCGCTCAGGTGCGTGGTGTGGAGGCGGGCGAGGAGCGGGGACGCGGCGAGTTCCGCGGCCGTCGCCGCGCCGCGGGCGGAGTTCATCTTGGCGAACTTCACGGCGCGAACGGGGTGGCGTTCGAACAGGGTCGCGCCGTCGGCCACGAAGCGCTTGGAGAAGCACGTCACCGCCCCGAGGAACCCGCGGTCGAAAGCGTTCCCGTCGGGGATCACGACCCCGTCGATCCCGGTCACCCACGCTTTCCTGTAGTGCACCTCCACCGGTTCCGTGTCGCGGAGCAGCCGGTCGGCCTCGTCCGACCACGGCTCGGCCCGGGCCAGCGCCACCTGGTTGCGGATGAACCGCGCGCGAATGCCGTCGGCCCGGACGCCGGTGTCGTCGAGGTAGTCGGCGTAGACGAGCCGCGGGGTGTCGTCGTCCGGGGCGGCCAGCACCGCCGCGTACAGGGCGTCGCGGTCAGTCACGGGCGGTCCTCCGGGGCCAGGCCGACGGGGATGAAGGGCACGGTGTCGTCCGTGAGGACGCGGGCGTCGGGGCACGC
>JBGAQM010000531.1:0-3049 GCA_044220735.1 Urbifossiella sp.
GGCGCAGGTGTTCGGGTGGTGTGAGGCGTACCGCACCCGGCACGGGAGCTGGCCGACCCACCGATCGGGCCGGATACCCGAGGCCCCCGGGATGACCTTCCGCGCCGCCGACGCGGCCCTCCGCAAGGGTCGTTACGGCCTCCCCGGTGGGTGGTCCCTCGAAAAAATCTGCCTGAACGGGCCGCAGAGCTCTGCCTGACGCCGCGTTCGCCGAACCCCTGAAGCTGCTAATACTTGCCAAATCTCGGGCCAAATCTCGTACCAACGGCGCATTCTCTCGCGGCTCGAAACTTCTAGTCAAACGCATCACTTCTTTGTGAAGAAACCGTGAAGTCGTGTTCGCCGTTTCTTCGCGGCTCCTTCGACTTGGGTTCAGCCGTTCCTCACACATCCCCCACATAGTAGCCGCGTCGTGCGAGCCTCCCCACCCCGGGGACGGCCACGCTTTGCTATTGCTCACGAGGGTCATGAATGAGCGGCATCCGCCGGTCCGGGTCGGCGCCGAAGGGATTCACGCTGATCGAGCTGTTGGTCGTCATCGCCATCATCGCCATCCTGATCGGGCTGCTCCTCCCGGCCGTGCAGAAGGTGCGTGAGGCCGCCGCCCGCGCCAAGTGCCAGAACAACCTGAAGCAGTTCGGGCTGGCCGCGCACAACTACGAGAGCACCAACGGCACCCTGCCGCCGACGCAGCACACGGTGGTGCTGCCGCAGAACGGCACCGGGGCGCCGACGACCTATTCGTCGGGCGCGACGTTGCAGGCGCTGCTGCTGCCGTACTTCGAGCAGGCCAGCAAGTACAGCCAGTTCGACATGAACTACAACGTCAACAGCGACGCCGCGCTCCACACCGGCATCCCGGCGAAGGCGAACGCCAACGCCGCGGCCCGCGGCGGCGACGTGCCGATCTTCCTGTGCCCGTCCGACACGTCGAGCGCGTTCACGTTCACGAACGCCGGCCGGCTCAACTACTTCGGGTCGCTCGGGGCGGTCGCCAGCTACCGCGGCGGCAGCACCCTCGACGGCGTGTTCGCCATCCCGTTCCCGGCGGCCGGGCGGGAGATGAAGGGGTACCCGGTGATCGGCCTGCTCGACGGGAGCAGCAACACGGCGATGTTCTCGGAGGTGATGCGCGGCACGTACCCGGCGGGCACGGCCAGCACCACCTACGACAACACCACCTGCATGATCGGCGGCACGTACACGGCGGCGACCGACGGCCGCGCGCAGGCCGAGTGCAACGCCCCGGCCGGCACGGTGATTCACTACGTCGGCCAGCAGTACTACCGGAACCTGCCGCAGGACTTCGTGTACACCCACACCCTGCCGATCAACTGGAACCGGAAGGCGCAGGCGAACCAGAAGTACAACTGCGGCAACACGTCGTTCACGGCGGTCCACCTGGCGGCGTCGAGCTACCACACCGGCGGGGTGAACGTGTGCCTGGCCGACGGGTCGATCCGGTTCGTGCGTGACGCCACCGACTTCGCCGTCTGGCAGGCGGCCGGCAGCCGGCAGGGCGGCGAGTCCACGCCGCTGAACTGACGTCGGCAAAGCCCACCCGTGGCAGCGGGTGGGCTTTTTCGTTTCCACACCGCCCGAGGAACACCCGATGACGACGCGACGACTGCTGGCCGGGCTGGTCCTGCTCGCCGCCGGGTGCGGGTCGCCCGAGCCGGAGAAGGGGACCGGCACGCCGTCCGGCAAGGAGGGGCTGACCGACCTCGGCGTGCTGCTGAAGGAGTTCGCAGAAGCGAAGAAGCGACCGCCGGCGAAGGCGGCCGACATCGAGCCGGTGGAGCCGCTGCACCAGGCGGCCTACGTCGGGCTGGTGCGCGGCGACATCGTGTACGTGTGGGGGGCGCCGCTGTCCGGCGGCGCGGACGTGGTCGCGTTCGAGAAGCAGGCCGACACCGCCGGCGGCTGGGTGCTCCTCCAGGACGGCACCGTCAAGGAACTGACCGCCGACCAGTTCCGCGCGGCGCCGCGGGCGAAGAAGTAGCCGCGCGGCGAACGGCCGTGTCCGGCGTGGGGCCGGTTTCCAACCGGCCTTGCGTCCGCCCTCCGAACGGCTTTCGATCGTCTCTGGCGGGTTATCGCACGGCCGGTTGGAAACCGGCCCCGATCGTCTCTGGCGGGTTATCGCAAGGCCGGTTGGAAACCGGCCCCACCACCGATCACCGGACCTCCGTCGCCGGGCTCACCCGCCCGGCGCGGTCCTGCACGCTCACCCGCACCCGCCCCACCCGCCGCGGCAGCGTCACCACCGGCCCCGCGCCCGTCACCGTCGTCGTCCAGCCGCGTCCCTGCTCGTTCTGCACGATCACGAACCGCACGTCCGGGCCGCCCGACACCATCATGTTCCCGCCCGCAAGAACCACCTGCGGCGCCGCCAGCGGCTCCTTCGGCGCCGCCCACGGCGTCTCGGGCACCAGCGCCGGCTCCGCGTACACGCGCTTCAGCTCGTCGGCGACGCCGCCGGTGTTCTTCATCAGCGCCTTCATGCTGAAGTGAACCGCGCCGTTGGCGCCGCTCTGCCGCGTCAGCGCGACCTGGTCGGCGACCTCCTTCGCCGGCCAGCCCTTGTCGGCGCCGGTCACGCGGCTCGTGTACAGCCCCGGCCACAGGTGCCGCTTCTTCGTGTTCTCGGCGGCCCACCAGTTCAGCAGCTTCGGGAAGCTCTGCTTCTCCTGGGCGATCGGCCAGTACAGCTGCGGCGTCCAGTAGTCCACCCAGCCCTCGTTGAGCCACAGCTTGGCGTCGGCGTACAGTTCCGAGTACTGGTCGAGCCCGGCGATGCCGGCGGGGTGACCGGGCCGCCAGATGCCGAACGGGCTGATGCCGACCCGCACCGTCGGCTTCGCCGTCTTGACGCCCTCGTACATGCGGCGGACGAACCCGTTCACCGCGTCGCGCCGCCAGTCGCCGCGGGCCAGCGTGCCGCCCGCCTTCTGGTACGCGGCCCAGGTGTCGTCGTCGGGGAAGGGGATGACCTTCCCCGCGGCGTCCTTCTCCTTGTAGGGGTAGAAGTAGTCGTCGATGTGGACGC
>JBGAQM010000036.1:0-27444 GCA_044220735.1 Urbifossiella sp.
ATCATCGCCGTCCTGATCGGGCTGCTGTTGCCCGCCGTGCAAAAGGTCCGCGAGGCCGCCGCCCGGGCCAAGTGCCAGAACAATCTGAAGCAGATCGGCATCGCGCTCCACTCGTACCACGACGTCTACACCAACCGCCTCCCGCCGGGCTGCGCGGCCGACAGCCCGCCGAACTTCGGGACCACGACCGGCAGCTGGGGCAGCTCGTGGATGGTGTACATTCTGCCGTACATCGAGCAGAAGAACGTCTTCGACAGGTTCTCCTTTACCGGCGCGTCAGGGTATAACAACGCCGCCAGCGCGCCGGCATACGTAAACACCGTCATCAACCCGTACCTCTGCCCGTCGTCCCCGTTCCCGAACACGGCGACCGAGTGCAACACCGCCCAGTCGGGCGGGAACACGGTGATGCGCGCCCACTACGTCGGCATCGCCGGCGCGACCTGGCAGCTGGCCGGCGTCACCGGGTACACCGAGAATCGGGTGAGCAACAGCGGCAACCAGAACAGCGCCGGCGGGGTCCTGTTCCCGAACAGTACGGTCGGCCTGCTGTCGATCACCGACGGGACGAGTAACGTGATCATGGTCAGCGAGCAGAACAATTTCATCACCGACAACGCCGGGGCGAAGCAGAAGTGGAACGCGTCCGGCCCGCACGGCTGGCAGATGGGTGCCGGGAGCGCCGCGCAGCCGCCGGCCTACACCGATCGGCCGTTCAACACGACGACGATCCGGTACCAGATCAACTTCCAGGGGAACTGGTCGAACGGCGGGTGCTGCAACCCGGCGAACGGGGTCAGTGACAACATGGGCGGCAACATCCCGCTCAACTCGGCCCACACCGGGGGCGTGAACGTCGTGCGCGGCGACGCCACGGTCGGCTTCCTCCGCAGCTCCCTCCCGCTCCAGACGCTGATGCAGTACGCGACCCGAGACGACGGTATGACGCTGACCGGAGACAACTAACTCGACGTTGGCGTCGTGTCAGTGGCACGCCCGATCCGAGGTGGGTTGAACTCAGCCCAGCCCGGCGGGGTGAGCCGCCTCCGAGGGGGACGAGCCGATCGGGTCTGTCCGCGACTCGGTCCCGCTGGCCAACCTCCCCGCCGCGGCCAGCCGCGACGACGGCCTCGCCGGCCTGAACCTGGAGTAACTTGCGGACCCGTCCGCCGACGAGCCCGGCCCGGTGCGGCCGGGCTCGTTTCGTTTACTGCCCCTTCGCTGCCGCCGTCCGCGCCTCGTTCCCGTCGATCGTGATCGGCCCCGCCGCGGCCGTCCCGGCAGGGTAGGCCGGGATCGCGGCGCGTCTGTAGGCTTCGACACGCCGGTGCGCCAGGAGGGCGTGCCCCGAGCGCCGGGCGCGGTCCGCGCGAACGGCCGCCACGTCCACCGGGCCGATGACGATCTTCTCGCCGGGGCCGGGGTCGGCCTGGGCCACTACGCGGCCGTCGTGATCCACGATCATGCTCCCCCCGGGCCACGAGAACGGCGGGTAGTCTCGTGCCCCTTGGTTGGCCGCAACCACGCAGGCGACGTTCTCCAACGCCCGACAGCGGTTCACGACCGTCCACCAGTCCATCGGCGCGGTCGCGCCCCACGGGTCCATGTAGGCGCTCACGCGCACCAGCACCTCGGCCCCGCGCAGCGCCAACTCGCGGATCGCCTCCGGGAACAGCCAGTCGTAGCAGATCGCGCAGCCGATCCGTCCGATCTCGGTGTCTGCGACAGGGAACGGGTCATCCGCGTACCCGGGGACGTCGTGCGGGCTGGCGTGAACCTCCCACGGCAGCCACGGGTGAACCTTGCGGTACTTCAGCAAGAGCCCGTCGGGACCCACCAGGACCGTGGTGTTGAACACGCACCCCGGGTACTTCGTGTCCAGCTCCAGGAAGGTGCCCGTCTGGATGAACACACCGTACTGCCGGGCCTTGCGGTGGTAGCGGTCGGTGTGTTCGTTCGGCACCGGTACCGCGAGCCTGTCGGCCAATTCCTCGACGGTCGGGTAGACCGGCGCGGCGTGGGCGAACTCGGGGAAGACCACGAGCCGCACGTCGCCGAAGGGCTTGTAGCCCACCACGGCGTTGTCGATCATGCCGAGCATGTGGTCGACGCGCGAGGCGGTCTCGGCCCGCGACTTCGGGTTCGGGAAGTCGGTCTGGCACGCGGCGGCGAGGTAGCGCGGCATGAGCGTTCCCGGGGCGGCTCGGGTCGGGTAGAGTGTCAGGATACGGCAGCGACCAGATCACCCCTCTCACGGGCCGGCGCGATGGACTCGTCATCCCAGGTTCCGAAACCGGCGGTGGGCCTCCGCCGGGCGGCGAAGCCGGCGGCGCCGTACGTCCCCGCGATCGGCCCGCGGTTGCGCGTACTGCTGCTCGTGACGTTCGGGGTGTTTGCCGTCCTGGCCGCGACCGGCGTCTACCTCTCGGCCGTGACGCTGCTGAACTGGCTGCGGGCCCCGAACAGCTACACCACGGCGTTCAGCCTGTGGGTGTTCCTCGGGCATACCGCGCTCGGCGTGCTGGGCACGGTCCCGTTCCTGGTGTTCGGCCTGATCCACTGGAAGACCTCCCACGACCGCGCGAACCGCGTCGCCGTCCGCCTCGGCGTGATGCTGTTCCTCGCCGGGCTCCTCATCTGCGCGACCGGCTTCGCGCTCGTTCAACTCGACGGTCTGCCGCAATTGCCGACCGGTACGGCCGCCCGCACCTCGATGTACTGGGCGCACATCCTGGTACCGCTCGCCGCCGTCTGGCTGTACGTGAAGCACCGGCAGGCCGGGCCGCCGATCAAGTGGCGGCTGGCTTACGGGTGGGGGTTCGGGGTCGGGGCCTTCACGCTGGCGATGGTGATCATGCACTCGCAGGACCCGCAGCGCTGGTTCCGCGAGGGGCCGAAGGAGGGTGCCCGCTACTTCGAGCCCGCCGCGACCCGCACGGCCGACGGCAAGTTCATCTCGGCCGACGTGCTGATGATGGACGAGTACTGCAAGAAGTGCCACGCCGACGTGGCGAACGACCACTTCCACTCGGCGCACAAGTTCAGCTCGTTCAACAACCCGGCGTACCTGTTCAGCGTCCGCGAGACGCGCAAGGTGAGCGCCGAGCGCGACGGCAGCGTGAAGGCGTCACGCTGGTGCGCCGGCTGTCACGACCCGGTGCCGTTCCTCAGCGGCGCGTTCGACGACCCGAACTTCGACGACGTGAACCACGCCACGGCTCACGCCGGCATCACCTGCACCGTGTGCCACGCCGTCACGCACGTCCACGGCACGGTCGGCAACGGCGGCTACACCCTGGAGGAGCCGCCGCACTACCCCTTCGCCCGGAGCGACAACGCGATCCTCCAGTGGGTCAACAACCAGATGGTGAAGGCGCAGCCGGACTTCCACAAGAAGACGTTCCTGAAGCCGTTCCACAAGACGGCCGAGTTCTGCGCCGCGTGTCACAAGGTAAGCCTCCCCGTCGAACTGAACCACTACAAGGAGTTCCTCCGCGGCCAGAACCACTACGACACGTACCTGCTCAGCGGCGTGTCCGGCCACGGCGCGCGGGCGTTCTACTACCCGCCGAAGGCGAAGGAGAATTGCGCCTCCTGCCACATGCCGCTGCAAGCCAGCGGCGATTTCGGCGCCCGCGACTTCGACGGCTCGGGCAAGCGGACGGTCCACAACCACCGCTTCCCGGGGTCGAACACCGGCCTGTTCTCGCTGTTACAGCGCGAGGACCGCTACAAGGCGCACGGCGAGGAGTTCCAGAAGACGATCGACCTCCACGCGAACTACCTCCGCGGCACCGCGGCCGACGGGTCCGACCGCAAGGTGCGGGTCGATCTGTTCGGCCTGAAGCCCGGCGGCGGCCTTGACGGCGAGGTGAAGCAACTGCGGCCCGACCTGCCGACGCTGGAACCGGGCAAGGATTACGTCGTCGAGGTCGTGGTGCGTACGCTCGGCCTCGGCCACCCGCTGACGCAGGGGACGGCCGACTCGAACGAACTGTGGGTCGATTTCCGAGCCACAGCGGGGGGGGTGGAGTTCGCCCGGAACGGGGCGCTCGCGCGGCCGGACGAGACCGGCGTGGTGGACCCGTGGTCGCACTTCATGAACGTGTTGATGCTCGACCGCAACGGGAACCGCATTAACCGCCGCAACCCGCAGGACATCTTTACGCCGCTCTACGACAAGCAAATCCCGCCGGGCGCCGCGGCCGTCGTCCACTACCGGCTGAGCGTGCCCGCGACCGTAACCAGTCCGGTCGAACTGTCGGCGAAAGTCCGCTACCGGAAGTTCGACCACGAATACATGACGCTGGTCCACGGCGGGAAGGAGCCGCCGAAGTTGCCGATCGTCAACCTGTGCGAGGACGCCGTGACGCTTCCCGTCGCCGGCGTGGCCCCGGCGGTGCCGGCGCAGCAATCGCCGGTGAAACCGGGCTGGCAACGGTGGAACGACTACGGCATCGGGTGCCTGCTCGAAGGCGGGGCGAAGCGCGGCAACCTGCGCCAGGCCGAGTTGGCGTTCAAGACGTTGATTGACCTCGGTGACAAGGACGGCGTCGGCCACGGGCATCTCAACCTGGCCCGCGTACTTATCGAGGAGGGGCGGTTGACGGCGGCCGCCGCGGCCCTCGAAGCGTCGGGGCGGTGCGAGGTGCCGGCCCCCGAGTGGAGCCGGGCGTGGTTCACGGCCGTGGTCAACAGCGAGACGGCGACGCGGCAGGAACACCTGGACGGCGTCATCGAAACGCTAGAAGCCCTGCTCGACGCCGACTCCCAGCCGCGGCCGCGCGGGTTCGATTTTACCCGCGACTACGTGGTGTGGAACACCCTCGCCAACCGCCTCTTCAAGCGGCGGTCGTACGAGGCGGCCGGGTCGCCGCAGTACCGCGATTTCGTGTTGCGCGCCATCGCCGCGGGTAACCGCGTCCTCGCCGAGGACGCCGAAGACGTGACGGCCCACGACCTCATGGCCCTGGCCTACGCCGAACTCGGCGCGGCGCTGCCGTCGGTCGCACACCGGGCCGAGGACGTGCCCGCGCTCGCCGTCGCCGCGGCCGACCGCGGGGCCGAGAAGTCGCACCGTATCCTGTCGTGTGCGGGTCTCGTGTCGGCCGTGCCGACCCTCCCGATGCCGAAGCTCGCCACGCTCCGAGAGGCGCTCGGCAAGCTGCGGCCGGCGTTCGACGCCGAACAAGACCCGGAGATCAAGGCGGCGTTGGCCGCGGCGCTCGCGGTGGTGCATCGTGACATGCACGGCATCTTCAAGCCCGACGAGGTCGCCCGCTCCACGGCCGCGCGGTTGTACCGCGAGCGAAACCCGGTCGGCAACTACGCCGCCCGCGACCGCGTCATCTACCCCACGACCGCCGCCCACCGCGAGTCGATCCTCCGCACCGGCGAACTGCCGCCGGCCCGCTGACCACCGCGAGCCCCCATGCGTTCTCCCCGCGTCCTGGCTCTCGTCGCCGCCGCCGTCCTCGTGGCCGGAGGCATCGGCTTCGGCGTGTACCGATACCTGACGCCACCCGCCAACCCGACCACGAACATCCAGCCGCCGCAACCACGCCCGCCCAAGCCGGCCGTCGCGGTGCCGGTGAACAAGTTCGTGGACGTGACCGAGTCGTCGGGGGTACGCTTCGCGCACGTCAACGGCGCCACGCCGATGAAACTCCTGCCCGAGACGATGGGCGGCGGGGTCGCGGTCATCGACTACGACGGTGACGGCAAGCCCGACCTGTTCTTCCCGAACGGCCGCGTATGGCCCGGCCACGGCAACCCGGCGGCGCTCGTGTCGATGCCGACTCCTCGGCTGTACCGCAACGTCGGCGGCATGACGTTCGAGGACGCGACCGTTGCGGCGGGGTTCGGCGGCGAGCACATGTACGGGATGGGGGCCGCGGTCGGCGACTTCGACAACGACGGCCGGCCGGACCTGTTCGTGTCGTGCGTCGGCAAGCACCACTTGTACCGTAACGTGGACGGCAAGCGGTTCGAGAACGTAACCGCGGCTGCCGGTGTGGGCGGGCCGACGGACTTGCCGGAGAACGGGAAGGACGCGTTCGACAACTGGAAGGCGCCCATCTCGTTCGGCTCGTCGGCGACGTTCGTGGACTACGACGGCGACGGCAAACTCGACGTGTTCGTGTGCCACTACGTGACGTGGTCGCCGGCGATCGACCGCGGCATCAACAGTACTCTGACCGGTGCCGGCCGTACGTACCAGCAACCGCAGCAGATGGACGGCGCGCAGTGCAGCCTGTACCGGAACCTCGGCGGGGGGAAGTTCCAGGACGTGTCCGCGGTCGCGGGCGTCCACGTCAGCGAGCGCGAGGGAACGGCCGAGACCGCGCGCCAACGGCCGGTCGGCAAGGCGCTCGGCGTCATCCTCTGCGACCCGGACGGCGACGGGTGGCCCGACCTGATCGTCGCCAACGACACGGTCCGAAACTTTTTCTACCATAACCGGCCCGGCCCGAACGGCAGCCGAGTGTACGTCGAAGACGGCTACCGACTCGGCGCCGCGTACGCCGACGAGGGCCGACCGCGCGGAGGCATGGGAATCGATTGGGCCGAGTTCGCCCCGGGCCGGTCTGGCTGCGTGATCGCCAACTTCGCCAACGAGCCCGTCACGCTCCTGGAGCGTGCCCGCGGCCGACTCGGCTTCTCCGACACGACGACCACCCTCGGGCTGGTCGGCCCGAGTCGGCCGCCGCTGAAGTTCGGCTGCTTCTTCCTCGACTACGACAACGACACCCGCCTCGACCTGTTCGTGTGCAACGGGCACATCGAGCCGGACATCACGAAGATTCAGGCCGGCCAGCAGTACGCTCAGCCGCCACTTCTTTTCTGGAACACCGGCGATTCGGCCTGCTACTTCGAGCCGGTACCCCAGTCGTCCACCGGCCCAGACTTCCAGAGCCCGATGGTCGGCCGCGGCGCCGCGTTCGCCGACCTCGACGGCGACGGTGACCTCGACCTGGTCCTGGTCGCCAACGGCGGCCCGGCTCGTGTGCTGCGGAACGACGCCCCGGCTGCGAACCGGTGGGTGCGGCTCGACCTCCGCGGCGACGGTGCGACCGCGAACCGCATGGCGATCGGTGCCGAACTGACGATCGAGGCGGGCGGCAAGTCGTTCACGCGTCACGTGGCCGGCGGCCGCGGCTACCTCAGCCAGTCGGAGGGCGTGCTGACGATCGGCCTCGGCCTGGCGGACAAGATCGACAAACTCACCGTCCGCTGGCCGGGTAAGGACGCCGGCACCCGGAGTTGGACGAACCTCGCGGCCGGCCGCACGCATATCCTGACGCAGACCGATCCGAAGCCGTAGAGCAGGGTCCGACATGTCGTCTGCCGCGCCACCGCCTCCGGCCCGCCGCCGGGGGCCGTACCTGTTGGGCGTCGTACTCCTCGTCGCGGCCTGCGGTGTGCTGTACTTCCTGTGGGCGCCACCCGTCAACCCGCCGACGGGCAACCTTGAGTCCGCGGTTGCGGCCAACACTCGCGGTGTCGGCAGGATGGAGCATTTCGAGTTCGACAAGGCAGAGGACGACTTCGAGGAGGCCGTCCGTCTGGCCCCGGACTGGCCGACGGCGAAGGTCAACCTTGGCATCTCGCTGTTCAACCAGGACCAATCGAAAAACCCCGGCAAAATCGACCGGGCGAAGGCACTCTTCCGCGAAGTACTCGTCTCCGACCCGGCGAACAAGCACGCCCACTACTGCCTCGGTGTCATCACCTACGAGGCGGGCGACGTGGGCGCCGCGTTCCACCACTTCAGCGAGGTCAACAAGCTCGACCCGGCCGACGCTTTCACTTGGTACCGCATCGGCATGACGCACCCCGACGGCACCCGCTCGGACGCCGCTCGGAGGTGCTTCGAGGAGGCGCTGAAGCGGAACCCGTACCTGAGCGCGGCTCGCTACAACCTGTCGCAAATCCTGTTCGCCTCGGACGAGGCCGCGGCGAAGACGTTGCTGATCGAGAACGACGCGCTCCGCGCGGCGACGTGGGAAACCGAGGTCGCCACGAAGTACAGCGTGATGGGGAAGTACGCCGACGTGATCGGCCGCGACCCGCGGTGGGACGCGGCGCAGAAGGTCGGCCCGCTCCCCGCCTTCGACCCGCCCGCGGCCGTCGCCGCGCCCGCCGGCACGAAATGGACAGGCGTCGGCCCGCTGTCACTCTTCGACTCCAACGGCGACGGCCGGCCCGACGTGTTTCTCGGCCGCGCCGCAGTCGATGCCGGCACGCCGAGAAACGTCCTGCTGCGGAACGCCGACGACACCACCTTTTCCGACGCGAAACTGCCCGACGTCGCGACCCGTCACGCGGGCTTCCCCGTCCCAGGCGACTTCGACAACGATGGCTCCCTGGACCTGGCGCTCGTCGCTCCGGACCACGTCCTTCTATTGCGGAACGTGGGGAACGAACCGTTCGCCGACGTGACTGTCGCGGCCGGTCTCGGGCCGGTGACCGGGCCGATCACGTCGGCTCAGTGGCTCGACATCGACCAGGACGGCGACCTCGACCTCGTCCTCGCCGCCGCAGGCGTGATCGTGTACGAGAACATCGGCGAGGCGGCGCCCGGCGCCGCGGGACTGACGCCGAAGTTCCGCCGCCTGGAGGGCCGCCTCCCGCCGACACCCGCCGCTCACCTCGTCGCCGCCGACCTGGACGGCGACGGGGACGTGGACCTACTCGCGCTCGCCGACGGGGCGCCGCCGGTGCCGATCATCAACGACCGGCTCCTGCGCTTCCGCGCCGGCCCGCCTCTGCCCGGCGTGCCCGCGGCGATGTGGCACGGGGGTGTGGTTCTCGACGCCGACCGAAACGAGCGCGCCGACCTCGTGCTGCTTCGCCAGGGCGAAGCGCCGCTCGTCCTGCTGGCGAAGGACGACGGCTTCAAGCCGATGGCGACGAACAGCCCGCCGCTGACCTGCTGTGTCGCTACCGACCTCGACCTCGACGGCTGGCCCGACGTGGTCGGCCTGGACGACCGCGGCCAGCCCCTGTTCCTCCACCACCTCGGGGGTGACCGTCTCGTCGTCGAGCCTGGCGCGTTCGGGATCCTGGATCAGCGTGTCGCCCGCTCACACGCACTCGCCGTCGCCGACCTTGACGGCGACGGCGACCTCGACCTGTTACTCGTGTCGCACGACGGGCCGCACGTTGTTCGGAGTCGCGGTAACGGTAACCGCGGCGTATTCGTCTCGCCGACCGGGGCGCGCGACAAGGGGAGCGACCGTCGTGTCAATGCCGACGGCATCGGCACCTGGGTCGCGGCGCAACACGGCTCGTTTTTCAGCAGCGCCTTCCGGCTGTCGTCGGAGTCCGGGCAGGGGCGGTCGCTGCTGCCGACGGTACTCGGGCTCGGTCGGAGCGACCGCGCCGACGTGATCCGCGTCCGCTGGCCGGACGCCGTGGTTCAGGCCGAACTCGGCACCGCGGCCGGACCGTACCGGGTCGTTGAAACGAACCGCAAGGGCACGTCCTGCCCGGTGCTGATGACGTGGGACGGCGAGCGGTTCGTGTTCGTCACCGACTTCCTCGGCGGCGGGGCGCTCGGCGAGTCCGGGCCGGACGGAGCGATCCGCCCGCCGCGGCCGGAGGAGTCGGTGAAGATCGAAGCGAACCAGCTGAGGGCGAGGGACGGCCGGTACGTCCTGAAGGTCGCCGAGCCGATGGACGAGGTCTTGTACCTCGACCGCCTCAGGCTCGATGTGGTGGATCACCCGACCGGCGTTGCCGTCTTCCCCGACGAGCGGTTCGTCCTCGCGCCGCCGTTCCCGAGCCAGGATCTGCTGGCGTTCCCAACACGGTTCGAGCCGAAGTCTGCGACCGACGACGCCGGCCGTGACGTGCTGGCGCGCCTCCGAGAACGCGACGGTAAGGCGGTGGATGGGTTCGCCGTCCGCTCGTGGCTCGGGTACGCCGCCGACCACGCCCTCACGCTCGATTTCGGCACGGTTCCGCCCGCACCCGGCCGGCGCTGGTTCCTCGTCCTCGCGGGCTGGACCGAGTACCCGTACCCGGAGTCGATGTACGCCGCGGGCCGGGCCGGCGTCACGATTCAGCCCCCGGTCGTGGAACGGCGCGCCGCCGACGGCCGGACGTGGGCGCCGGTCTGCGACCTCGGCTTCCCGGGCGGCCTGACCCGCGTGATGACTTGCGAACTGCCCGGTTTCGTGGGGTCTGAGAAGACCGTCCTCCGCGTCCGTACCAACATGCAGGTTTACTGGGATCACGTATTCCTCGCCCCGCTCGCGGATGTGTCGGAGAATGCGCGCGTGACTTCGCTCGCCCCCGCGACCGCCTCCCTGGCCGCGCGCGGCTTCGTGCGTGAAGTGCGGCCGTTCCCGGGGGGGCCACTCGGCTACGACGACTCGCACACCGAACCCGTCGCGGTCACCCGCTGGCAGGGGAATCTGACCCGCCTCGGCGACGTGACCGATCTGCTGACTACGGCCGACGACCGGCTCGTGCTCTGCGGCCCCGGCGACGAGATCACCGCATCCTTCGACGCGACGCGACTGCCCTCGCTGCCGGCGGGGTGGGAGCGGTCGTTCGTGCTCCGGACGAGGGGATACTGCAAGGACACCGCGACGACCACGGTGAGCGGCGGGAGCGCCGGGCCGTTGCCGTTCCGGGCGATGCCGAACTACCCCGATTTCGGCGGCGCGACACCGCCGGTCACCGACGCGGCCCGGTGGAACACACGACCCGCCGGCGGGCGCTAGGCGACCCCGTAAGTTATCCCCGCGGCCGCCCACCCCCTCTCCCGGTGGGTGGCCGTCCGGCAAGTGGGAGGGGACATGCAGTCGGCAGCACAGAAGGCACTGGGCTCAGACATCCGGCTCCTCGGCGACCTCCTCGGCCGCGCGATCCGGCGCCTCGCCGGCGAGGACGCGTTCCGGTTGGAGGAGGAGGTTCGGGCTGCGGCAAAAGAGTTGAGGGCAAACCCGTCGGTCGAGGAGGCGCGTCGCCTCCGCGACCGTCTCGGGCAACTCGATCTCCCCGCGCTTCGCGGACTGATCCGTGCGTTCAGCGTATTCTTCGACCTCATCAACCTGGCCGAGCAGCAGGCGCGGGTACGGGCACTCCGGACGCGCGGCGAGCGCGCCGGCACCGGCGGCGCCGAAACCGCCGAAGCCGCACTCCGCGTCATCCGCGAGCGCGGCACCGGAGCCGGTGAACTGACCGATCACCTGGCGCGGGCGGTCGTCGTCCCCGTCTTCACCGCCCACCCCAGTGAGGCCCGGCGGCGCACCGTCCTCGAAAAGCTCGCCGCCCTCGCCGGACATCTCGACCGCCTCGAACTCGGCCTGCCGTCCGTCGCCGGGCAGGCCGACACGCTCCGCGCCGTCGCCGAAGAGGTCGAGTCGTACTGGCTCACCGACACCGTCCGGGCCGCCCGCCCGACCGTCCTGGACGAGGTCAAGCAGGTGCTCGGGCTGGTCGAAACCCGACTTCTTGACGTGGTGCCTCGTGTGTACCGCCGCGTCGAAGCGGCGCTGTCCCGTGTTTACGCGGGCTCCGAGCCGCCGTTGCCCGCGTTTCTCCGGTTCGGGTCGTGGATCGGCGGCGACCGCGACGGGCACCCGAACGTCACCCATACCGTCACCGCCGACGCGGTCCGACTCGGGCAGGAAACAATCCTGCGGCACTACCTCGCCCGCGTCGACGAACTCGGTCGCCGGCTCAGCCATTCGGACCGCTTCGCCGCGGTCGGCCCCGAACTCCTGGCTTCCGTCGCAGCAGACCGCGCCCTGTTGGCCGTCGAGTCCGACGCGAAGGACCACGAGCCGTATCGGGCGAAGTGCCTCCTCATCGCCGAGAAGTTGCGACGCAGTGTCGCCTACGTTCGCAAGCACCACCCCGACTGGGCCGAAGAGTTCACGCCCCCAGCCGGCGTGTACATCGGCCGCGACGACCTCCTCGCCGACCTCCGCGTCATCCAGGCCGACCTCCGCCGGGCCGGGGCGACGGCCGCCGCCGAGGGCGCGGTGAAGGACGTCATCCGGCTCGTCGAGGTGTTCGGCGTTCACCTCCTCACGCTCGATTTGCGCCAGCACAGCGGCCGGCACGAACAGGCCGTCGCCGAAGTGTTTCGCGCCGCGGGCGTGTGTGGTGATTACCTCGCCCTCACCCCCGACGAGCGGTTCGCCGCGCTGGCCGCGGAACTGGCCGGTACCCGACCGCTGATACCCGCCCGGCTGGTGTTCTCGGCTGACGTGAACGAGGTGATCCAGACGTTCCGCACGATGGCCGCCGTGCTGGAGCAGCAGTCGCCGGACGCGCTCGGTACGTACATCATCAGCTCGACGACCACCGCGGCCCACCTGCTCGAAGTGCTGCTGCTGGCTCGCGAGGCGGGGCTCTACCGACCCGCCGAGGGCGTCAGCCGCATCGACATCGTGCCGCTGTTCGAAGCGCTGGAACCGCTTCAGACGGCGAAGTCTATCCTGGCGCGGCTGTTCGCCCTTCCTGCGTACCGCCGGCAACTCGACCTCCGCGGGCGGCTCCAGGAAGTCATGATCGGCTATTCCGACAGCAACAAGGAGAGCGGCTTCCTCCAGTCGGCGTGGGCTTTGTACCGAGCGCAAGAGGACATCACCGACCTCGGCCGCGCCGAGGGGGTGGCCGTTCAGTTCTTCCACGGCCGCGGCGGGGCGGTCGGGCGCGGCGGCGGGCCGGCCAACCGCGCCATCCTGGCCCAGCCGCCGGGCACCGTGGGCGGCCGACTCCGCGTAACCGAACAGGGTGAGATGATCGCCGACCGCTACGGCCACCCGGCGATCGCGGAGCGGCACCTCGAACAGGTCGTGAACGCGGTCCTACGGACGAGTTTCCCCGACGACGCCGCCCGGCCTGACCCGGCATGGGTGGACGCGCTCGACGGCCTGGCAGGGGCAGCGCGCCGACACTACCGGGCGTTCGTCTACGACGACCCGGACTTTCTCCCGTACTTCGAGCAAGCGACGTGCATCGGGGAGATCGCCGAGTTGAAAATCGGCTCGCGACCGGCTCGGCGCAGTGCGACGCGGTCGATCGACCAGTTGCGGGCGATCCCGTGGGTGTTCAGCTGGATGCAGAGCCGGCACACGCTTCCCGGGTGGTTCGGTCTCGGCTCGGCGGTGACCGAGTTCCTGGCCGCCCGCCCGGACGGGCTCGACATGCTTCGCGACATGTACCGCCGCTGGCCGTTCTGGACCACGCTCGTGGATAACGCCCAGATGATCCTGGCGAAGGCGGATCTCGTGATCGCCCGGCTGTACGCCGACCTCGTAGACGACCAGGCACTCGCCGACCGGGTGTTCCGCCACATCGCGGCCGAGTACCACGCCACCGCGGACGCGGTGTGCCGGATCACGGAGCAGGGGACCCTGCTGGAGCGGAGCCCGATCCTTAAGACGTCCATCGAGCGCCGCAACCCCTACGTCGATCCGCTCAGCTTCATTCAGCTCGTGCTGCTCAAGCGACTGCGGGCGGGCGAAGGGCCGCGGGAGGACGTGGTAACTGCTGTGCTGGAGAGTATCAACGGCGTGGCGAGCGGGCTTAAGAACACGGGCTAACGAAGAAAGCCCGGGGGCGGGTGCCCCCGGGCTTCCAGTCGATAACCGAGCGTGCGAGTTACTTCGCCTTCTCGACCTTGGCCTTGGTGATGGTCAGCTTGTCGCCGTCCTTCCCACCCGCGCCCGTGACCTTGACCGCCAGCTCGTTGCCCGCCGGGCAGACGGCCCCGTGGAACTCCTTGCTGTCGATGTAGTAGGTCACCGTCTTCTCGCCGTCCTTGACCTTGACCGCGTGGGCGCACTTGTCGGTCTCGTTCAGGGTGCACTTGGTGCAGACCAGCTTCCCCTCGACGGTAACGGCCTTCGTCTTCTCCTTGGTCTTGTCCTGGGCGTCGGTCGAGGTGCCGGCGGAGAGAACGATGGCCAGGCCGAAGGCGGCCGCGAGAGCGTAGCGGAGCATCGGATGGGTCCTAGTCAGGCGGGTCCGGCCGGATCCTGTGAACCCCCAGTGGGCGCAGAATCCCGTCCAGTCCGAGTACTATACCTATCGACAGCGGCCCGTGCAACATTCTGCGCAAAATCCTTTTCATCCGCAGGATCAGTCCCCCATCGCGTAGGAGACTGGGGGCGCTGCCACCGCAGCGAGCGCGGCCGTCTTCCGCAGCGCGGCGCGGAAACGGCCGGTCTCCGCGGTGTGCGTGAGGATGACAAGCGTCACCGGCTCGGTGGCACCCTCACCGGCCTCGTGTTGCACGACGCTCGAGATGCTGATCCCCTCGTCGGCCAGAATACGGGTGATGTCGGCGAGCACGCCCGGCCGGTCGGCGACGGTCAGTCGGAGGTAGAACCGGCTCCGCACCCGCTCGACCGGCTCGACGACGAACCCCTTTCCTTCGCGCGACCACAGCCGGGCAGCTGCGAACGTGGCCTGGGCGCGCCCGACGGCCAGGTCGATGAGGTCGGCGACGACCGAACTCGCGGTCGGCATCATCCCCGCGCCCGGCCCCTGGTACAGCGTCTCGCCGACCACGTCGCCGTGGACCGAGATGGCGTTGAACGCCCCGCGCACCTGCGCGAGCAGGTCGGTCCGGCGGAGTAGCACGGGGGCAACGTGCAGTGCGACTTCACGACCCCCGCCCCCTTCCTCCCCCGTCCACGCCTCGGCGAGCAATTTGATCGTGTACCCAAGTTCGGTGGCGAAGCGAATGTCCTGGGCGTCGAGCGTGTCGATTCCCTGGCGCTCGATCTGCTCCGGCCGCGCCGCTACGCCGAACGCGATCTGCGCGAGGACCGCGAGCTTGTGTGCGGCGTCGCTGCCGTCCACGTCGAGTTTCGGGTCGGCCTCGGCGTAGCCGAGCCGCTGGGCTTCAGCTAGCGCCGCGGGGTAGGTCATGCCGCGCTCGGCCATGCTGGTCAGAATGAAGTTCGACGTGCCGTTCAGGATGCCCTGGATGGCCGTCACCTGGTTCGCGGCGAGGCTCTCTCCGAGCGCCCGGATGATCGGCACGCCGCCGGCGACCGCGGCCTCGAAGCACACCGCCCGGCCGGCCGCCCGCGCCGCCTCGAACACTTCGGCTCCAGCCTCCGCGAGCAGTGCCTTGTTCGCCGTGACGACGTGCTTCCCGGCCGCGAGCGCGTCCAACACGACCCGGCGTGCGACGGTCGTGCCGCCGACCAACTCCACCACCACCTCGACTCGCGGGTCGGCGACGACGGCGCGCGGGTCGGTCGTGACCACGCCCGGCGGGAGCACGATGCCGCGCGGTCTCGGGGTCGCGGACCGCGACCCGACGGGTCGAGCGATCGGCCGGCGCGACGGGCGAGCCGCTCTGGTTGCTCGAGTAACAGTTTCGCCACGCCGGTGCCAACCGTCCGCGCCGACCAGCCTGGCTCGAGCGGTTCCGCCATCGCCGACCCCCTGGTGTGCGGGGTGTTCTTGGTCGGGGACGACCGGGAGGAGGGGGACAGGCCCCGGATGGCCGTCATTCGGCGTTCCGCACGCTCACACAGGTTTCATGTGTGACCCGAACATCTCGCCCGACCGGCACAACCCGACGAATCGTCGTGGCCCGTGGACGATTCACGACCTACGGTTGGGTTGCCCGCCCCGGTGTCGGGGCCGGCGAGGACGCGACACATGATCGGCCGGATCTTCTTGGGTCGGTACGAGGCCAAGCGACTCCTCGGAGAGGGGGTATGGGCCGCGTCTACACGGCCCGCCAACTCGACCTCGGCCGCGAAGTGGTCGTCAAGGTCATGCACGACCACATCGCCACCGACCCCAAGTTCTGCGACCGGTTCCAGCGGGAAACGCTGCTGATGGCCAGTTCCACCACCCCGGTGCGGTGACCCTGTACGACGCGAGCCTCTCCGACCCGAACGGCCCGTGTATCGTGATGGAGTACGTCAGGGCGTGGTGCTGGAGACGCTCCTCGCCCGTAACAGGCGATGAACGCCCCGCGCGTCGGCCATCCTCGGTGAGTTGTGCGAGGTGCTCCAGGCCGCACGACGAGGGGATCATCCACCGCGACCTGAAGCCGGCCAACCTGATGATCGTCGACCCGGACACGCCCCCGGGGGCGGATCAAGTCGCACCGTGGACTTCGGCCTCGCCAAACTCATCGAGGCCGACCACGCCCGCAAGGTCACGGACACGAACGTCGATTTCGCCGTCGGCACGCCGGGGTACATCGCCCCGGAACAGGTCCGCGGCGAGGAGATGGATCACCGCGGCGACCTGTACTCGGTCGGCGTGATGATGTACGAGCTCCTGACCGGGCGGTTGCCGTTCAGCGGCCCGAACAGCATGGACATCCTGCTGGCGCATGCGACCGAGCCCCCGCCGACGTTCGCCGAAATCGGGTTGAAGGGGTGGGTGCCACGGGAAATCGAGCAGATCGTCATGGGGTGCCTGGCGAAAGACCCTGACGACCGGCCGCAGACCGGCCGGGAACTCGCCGACCGCTTCGACACCGCCCTCGCCCGCGCCCAGGAGCGGATCGACTCCGACCCGGGCCGACCCGGCCTCTCCGGCGATCGCCCGGCGGGATCGCGCCCGGGAACCCCCCTACCCACTGGTAGCGCCACCGCGGCAGTTCTCGACCCGCCGCGATCGGCGGTGCGCGAGAACGCCGTCCTCCCGTTCCAACTGGAGGCGTGGCTCCCGGAGCGGATCGCGATTATGAAGCTCCGCGGCTTCGTACACGACGGGGGCGGTGAGGTCGTTGAAAGTCTTCCGGGGCTCGTTCGCGTGCGGCTTGGCGGCCGGGCCGCCGCCGGCGGGGGACCGCTGTCGTGGTTCGGACTGCGCAAGTCCGGTACACCACTCGACGTGGAACTCCACCTCCGGCACGCCGATCCGACTCAGCCAAGCCGGCTGACAGTGGACGTGCTATTTCGCCCCTCGCACCCCACGCAACTCGCCGACACCGGCTGGAAGCAGCGTTGCAATAGCGTATTCGTGGAGCTCCGTTCGTACTTGATGGGTCACAGTTGAGGAACGGCGAGCGCCGACACGGAAAGCCCGGGGCCGGCCGGCCCCGGGCTTCGCCGTTCCTACAATCACCTCGGCCCATCAGTTTTGGAGGTCCCGACCGATGACCCGCGTACTGTTCGTCACCGCGATCACCGCGCTGCTCGGCACCCAGGCGCTCGCGACCGACTTCCCGTTGACCGGCGGGAACACGAAGGTCGAGTTCGTCGGCACCAAGCCCGGCGGCAAGCACACCGGCGGGTTCGCCAAACTCGACGGGAAGGCGGTTGTCGACGGTACCGACCCGGCCTCGCTCAAGATCGAAGTGACAATCGAGACGGACTCGCTCTACAGCGACGACGCGAAGCTGACGGCCCACCTGAAGGCGCCGGACTTCTTCTCGGTGAAGGACTTCCCGAAGGCCACGTTCAAGAGCACGAAGGTCGAGAAGACGGCGGCCGGGTACGCGGTCACCGGCGACCTGACCCTGCTCGGCAAGACCAAGGCCGTGACCATGCCCGCGGCGGTGACCGCGACCGCCGACGCGCTGACGCTCAAGAGCGAGTTCCGCATCAACAAGACCGAGTGGGGCATGACGTACGGCAAGGGGAAGATCGACGACGAGGTGACGCTCAAGGTCAGCGTGACGGCCAAGAAGTAACCCGTCATGCCCCCACTGCCGCCGGCCAGGGATGTGATCGACGCAGTTCTCAGCACCGCCCTGCCGGCCGCGGCCGGGGCGGCGCTCGTGGCGTGTGTGTTTCTCTCGCTCGGCCGGTGGGCGGCGGCTCTCGGGTCGTCTCTGGCGGTTCTCGTGGGTTTCGCGTGGGCAAACGTAGACTGGACGCCCCACCCGACTGACGGGTCCGAATGGGCGATGCCCGGCCGCGTCATCCCGTGGTCGGGGGCCGACGATGCTCCGGCTTGGCATGCACTCCCGCGGGCGGCGTTGGTTCTACTCGCAGTCGGTCTGGCGTCGCGCTGGCTCGGCTGTTTGGTGGCCCGGTACCTCGACGAACGCCGTCGGTGGGTGGCCACGCTGTTAGTTTGGGCGGTGCGGAGCAGAGCGGTCGCGATGGTCGCCCCGGCTCTGGTGCCGCCCGCGTGGGCGGCCGACGCGGCGTGGCTGAAGCCGGCTCTCGTCGCCGCGATGATCGGTGTGTGGGTCGCGCTCGACGGCGTGGCTCGTGACCGTGCGGGGAGCGAGGTCGCGGCGTACCTTGCGGCCGCGTTCTTCGCCGCTGGCGCGGTATTGATCTACCACCACACCGCCCGCTTTATGGACCTCGCGGTCATGTGCGGGTGCGCCGCAGCAGGCGTGGCCGTCGCGTCGTTCCCGACCCGTGCGGATGCCAGCGGGGCGGTGCCGCTCGGCGTCGTCGGCCTCCCGGGGTTGATGCTCAACGGCCGCTACCTGGTGGAGAGTCAGGTTCCTGCCGTGTCGTTCTGGTTGGTCGCGCTGGCGCCGCTCGGGCTGCTGCCCTTCCTCGTCCCGGCCGTCGCACGGTTGCCCCGCTGGGTGGTCATCTTGCTGCGCTCGCTGCTCATCCTCTCACCGCTACTCGCGGCCGTCGTTGTCGCGGCGCAGCACGAGCAGTTGGCCTTCGCCGAGGAGTGGTGAGTCCGGGACCGGTCCGTACAGTAGCCAAACCGCCAACCGTGGTGCCCGACCATGTTTCTCCTCAGCGCGTTCGCCGACGAAATCTCGCCCGACCCGCGCGTCCAGGTGTCGATCTTGAAGGCGAGCCGGGTGCGGTTCATCGAGTTTCGATCTATCTTTCACACCAACGTGCTCGCCCTCTCCGACGAGCAGGTTCGCGAGTTCAAGAAACTGATCGACGGTGAAGGGATCGGCCTGTCGGCGATCGGCTCGCCGGTCGGCAAGTTCCCGGTCGACGGCGATCTTCCCTCGCACCTCGAGAAACTCCGGCGGGCGATCGACCTGTGCGGCGTATTCGGCACCCCGAACATCCGCGTCTTCAGCTTCTACCCGCCGGGTAATGACCCGAAGTTCGACGCCGCCGGTTGGCCTGCTCACCGCGACGAAGTCCTGCGCCGCATGACCGCGATGGCCGAGATGGCGGCGAAGTCGAACGTGGTGCTGTTCCACGAGAACGAGCACCGCATCTACGGCGACTCGCCCGAGCGCGTCCGTGACGTGCTTTCGACGGTGAATAGTCCGGCCCTCCGTGGCGCCTACGACGCGGCCAACTACGCCTACTGCGGCTACGACCCGGTCGCGGGGTGGGAGCAGACGAAGGAGTGGACGGCCCACCTCCACATCAAGGACTGGCTCACTGGGGGCCACGCTGCGGGGCACGAGCACGGCGTTCTCGCGGGCCACGGCGACGGCCGCATCCCGCACAGCATCCGCGACGCCGTTCGCCGGGGCTACCACGGCTTCGCAGTGATGGAACCACACCTACGCGGCGGCGGCCCGACCGGCGGGGTGACCGGTCCGGACCTGTTCCCGGTCGCCGTCGAGGCGTTCCGCACCATTCTCCGCGACTGCGGCGGGCAGGAAGGGTAACGCCCTGCCATGCTGACGGTTCACCTCCGGGTCAACGACGCCGCCACCGGCCGGCCGACGCCCGTCCGGCTGCGGGTGTCCGGGCCGGACGGCACGAACTACGCCCCGCTCGGACGCTTCGCCGATTTCCCGCACGGGGTCAACGAAGACGTCGGCGGCGGGTTGCGGGTCGGAACTGAGGCGTGGTTCAGTATCGACGGGGCGTGCGAGCTCCCGCTCCCGGCCGGTGTGCCGATCCGCGTCCAGGCGACGAAAGGCCCCGAGTACCACGCGCTCGACACAACGGTCACGCTGGGCACCGGCCAGATGGCGCTGCGATTCGCCGTCGCGCGATGGCACGACCGACGAGCCGACGGCTGGGTTAGCGGCGATGCCCGGTGTCACTTCTTGCCGCCGCACGCAGCCGACCTCGACGCCGCGGCCGAAGACCTGGACGTGGTGAACCTGTTGGCGTCGGTTCAAGACTACCCCAGCATCGACGGCACCGCCTACCGCACGGTGCCGCACTTCACCGCGTTCAGCGGCCAGGTGCCCGCCCTCGAATCCGACGGCCGGGTGGTGGTGGTCAACACCTTGAACGCCCACCCGGCGCTCGGCACCGTCAGCCTGCTGAATTCGCACCGGCCGGTGTTCCCACTGACGTTCGGCGGCGAAGACACGGACGACTGGGGGGTGTGCGACTGGTGCGACCAGTGTCACCGCAAGCGCGGGCTGACGGTGTGGGTGGAGGCGTTCCAGCGCCACGCCGGACTCGTCGGCGGGGAAGCTCTCGTCGCCGCGATCCTCGGCAAGATCGACGCCATCGAAGTGACGGGTGGCCCGCGTTCGGCCGTGCTACCGTGGGTGTATCGACTGTGGACGGCGGGGTTCCCGATCCCCTTAATCGGTGCGAGCGGGACGGACAGTAACCGCACGCCCCTCGGGGCCGTGCGAACCTACGCGAAGGCCGAATCGCCTGGCTATGGGAGTTGGGTGGAGGCTGTTCGGGCGGGGCGTTCGTTCGCTTCCGCGGGGCCGCTCCTCACCTTCGGCGTGGACCACGCAGCAGCTAGCGCTGTGGTGTCGTCACGGGATCGGTTCGAGCGCCTCGAAATCGTCGCCGACGGTACCGTTATCGGCAGCGCGCTCCCGTCTCACGACGGGGCCAAATTCGCCGCTGTGCTAGGCGTAGCGCTCGGTAACGCGGGTTGGGTCGCGGCCCGGTGCCTGCCGACCGGTGGCGCGGGGTTCGCGCACTCCTCGCCGGTCCGCCTCGGGCCGTCCGCCGACGCCGCGGAGGCGGCTGGTGAACTGAGGCGGCTCGCCGAGGCGACACGCGAGTGGGCCGAGGCCGCCGGGCGGTACACGATCCCGACGCGGAAACAGGCGCTACTCGATCGTTGCGCGCGGGCACTCGACTTGCTCACGTCAACCGATTGACCGGTGCCGTGGCTGGCGGTCGGTTGTATTACTGCGGGAAGTCGGACGACGCCGCCCGCACTCGGCCACGCCCGTCCCCGATGTCACCCAACCGGAGGGTCGCATGTCCGTGCCCTCCAAGCCCAACGTCACCTCGAATCGCGAGTCGTCCGCCCACGCGGGCGACGCTGCATTCGCGCTGATCGCCTGGGATCGGGACGACCGGGTGCTGCGGTGGGAAGGACGGGCCGAAGGGATGTTCGGCTGGGCGGCGATCGAGGCGATCGGCCGCAACACGCTCGAGGTCGCACCGTCGCACGCAGACGACCTGGAGAGAGTGACCGAATTCCTCCACGACGTGTTCGCCTCGCATCGATCCCGAGCCGTGCTGAAGTGTCGCAACCTCAGCCGCGACGGTCGCCTCGTCTGGTGCGAGTGGCACACCTCGCTCGTCCTGGACAGCTACGGCGTGCCGGCGTCTGCGCTAGCCCTGGTGCTGGACGTGACCGATCGAATTCCTGCCGAACACGCACTCTTGTGGGGTGAGACCCGGCTACGGCAGGTGCTTCGGGGTGCCGGGATGCTCGGCTGGGACTGGGATTTCGCCGCCCGCCGGGTGTTCGCAACGGCTGACCTCGGCGACTATTTCGGGTTGCCGCGAGACCGGGACTACACCGTCGGCGATGCGGCGTGGCTCCCGATCCACCCCGACGACCGGCCGGCTGTCAGGGCCGCAATGGACCACTCCGCCCGGACGGGAAGCGACTTCAAGTTCGAATTCCGCGGCGCGGTCGCCGATGGCGACGGGCGCGAGCGGTGGTTTTCGAGTCGCGGCCGCACGCTCCTGGACGCCGCCGGGAACCCGACGCGGGTGGTCGCGGTCACCACCGACATCACCGAGCGGATCCGGGCCGAGCAAGAACAGGTGGCACTCGGGCACCAACTCCTCGACGCCCAGAAGTGGGAGAGTCTGGGCGTACTCGCGGGGGGCATCGCGCACGACTTCAACAACATCCTCACGGTCGTGCTCGGTAGTGCCGGGCTGGCACTCCGGCAACTCCCGCAGGGCTCACCCGCCACGCCCTACCTTGAGCAGATCGAACTGGCCGCGCAGCGGGCCGCGGGCCTGTGCCGGGAGATGCTCGCGTACGCCGGTCGGAGTCCGGCTACCGGGGGCGCCACCGACCTGGCCCGAGTTATCCGCGAGTCACGCGGACCGCTGGAGGTGTCCACGACTCGCCTCGCTCGCGTCCGGCATGACGTTGCGGCCGGGCTCCCGACAGTGCGCGCCGAGGCCGATGAAGTTCGACGCGTGCTTGGCAACCTGCTCATGAACGCCGGCGAGGCGGTCGGGGAGGGCGGGGAAGTCGTCGTGCGAGCGGCGCCGGTCGAGGTTACGGGCGAGGCCTCGGCGGAGTCGTTCCGCCTCGCCCCTGCGCCGGGCGTGTACGTGTTGATGAGCGTGAGCGACAACGGCCCCGGGATCACTCCGGAAGCCATGAGTCGGTTGTTCGATCCGTTCTATACCACGAAGTTCCCCGGCCGTGGACTCGGGCTCTCTGCCGTGCTCGGCATCGTGAAGTCGCGCGGCGGCGGCATCCGCGTTGATAGCGCCGCCGGCCGCGGCACGACGATCGAGGTATTCTGGCCGCCCGTCGAACCAGTGGTCACTCGATCCGTACGCCCGCCCGTACCGGTGCGCGACCTGGAGACAACCCGCGTGGCGCTCGTGGTGGACGCCGAACTCTACGTCCGCGAAGTGGCGGCCTCCACGCTCGAAGAGGCGGGATACGCCGCGCTGCTCGCCGGGGACGGGCCGTCGGCACTCGAGGTCTTCCGCGCGAACCGGGCGGTCGTTCGGGTTGTCGTGTCCGACGTGATGATGCGGGGGATGACCGGCGACGAATTGCTCGCCGCGATCCGCGCCGAGGCGCCGGACACGCCGGCGGTCCTCACCAGCGGGTACTCCGACCGCCAGCCGTCCGCCCGCGGGCCGCGGACCGAGTTCCTGCAGAAGCCGTTCCGGCCCGAGGAACTCGCCGCCGCCGTCAGCCGGGTCGTCAGTTCCGCAGCGCGGCCGGCGTGAACGTGTCCGACGGAAACTCCGCCTTCACCAACGCCACGTCGCGGAAGAAGTACTCGCCCACCAACTCGCCGTCGGTCCGCCGGATGACGGTTCCCAACTGAAGCCGGCGCACGGCGTCGATGTAAAGCGTCACCTCGGTGAACCCGTCGCGGTCGATGACCTTCGCGTCGGTCGGGGCTGGTTCGTCGAGCGCGAACGGGTCCACCTCAGTGGTCTTGCAGGTCCGCTTCAACACGTAGCACTCGTGGCCGCCGACCTCCGGGACCGCCCGCTTGCCGTGGTAGGTGACCGCCAACTCGCCGGCCTCCTGTCGCTTCTTCCACGCGGCGTAGGTGCGGAGCATGCTGCGGTACATGCCGGCGTCCTTGATGCAGTAGCGGGAGGCGTCGCGGGCCAGCTCGCTCTTGTACGGGATCGAGAAGTCCTTGAGGAGCGCCGTCGGCCGGAAGATCACCAACTGCTCGGCCGCCTGGTCCTCGACGTAGAGGCTGCCGCGGACCGGGTTGCGGAACCCGTCCACGCGGGCGCCCTGGTCCCAGATCATGAGGACCTGGATGTGCGTCTTCGTGTCCGGCCCCGGGACGTCGCCGGTCGCCATCACACGCACCGACTCGGGGTCGTGAAGCTTCCCCCGGATCCGCTCGCGCTTCGCCAGGGTGGCCCGGAAGCCGGTGGACTCCTTCTGGTAGTTCGAGAGGCACGCCGCCAGCATCGCTACCGCGTCCGACTCGGCCAGCCTGGCGAACTGCTCCGCCTCCGTCGGCAGTGCGGTCGGCGGCACGAAGACCGGCGGCTCGACGTGTTCGACCTCCGGGGACGAGATCAGGCGAGAGTACGCCCCGACCCCGGCCAGCACGAGTGCGGCGGCGACCAACACGGACACGACAATTCGGCGGGCCATGCGGCGTCCTCCCGACGGTTCCTGGCGGCAGTCTACCCGCGTGTTGGTCTCGTAACAACTGCGACCGGCAATGCTTACCCAGGTTCCCGGCGCCCCGCGAAACTCAGGTTGCGGCGGCGGCCGGTCGATAGTAGATGCGTTGCTCGGGCCGGGATGTTGCGCCCCCGCCGGGTTCCAGCGATGAGAAGGACTCTCCGTACCGCCCTGCTGGCCGTCGCCGCCCTCACGGCGGCGAACCTCGCTGGCCGGCCGAACCGCCCCGCGCCGCCCGTGCCGGGGGCGTGCTGGATGGCGGCCGGGCCGCCCGCGCTCGTTCACCGCACCCAGTGCCCCGAGATGCCGAACGCCGCCGACCCGCGGCCGCTCGTGTGGGTCGTTGACGGGGCCGGCGACCTCCGCGGCTGCTCCAACGCCGTCACCCAGGCCAACCTCCTTGCCGGCACGCCGGTCGAGGTCGTCAACTTCAACTGGTCCCACGGCCACCGCCGGTTGCTGATGGACCAGATCGACGCCGGCCACGCCCGCGAGCAGGGCAAGCGGCTCGCCGCGCTTGTCCGGGAGCGGCAGGCGCGCGAGCCCGGCCGCCGCGTCGTGCTCGTCTCGCACAGCGCCGGCTGCGCCGTAACCCTCGCCGCCGCGGACTACTTCCCCGCCGACTCCATCGACCGCGTCGTCATGTTCGCCCCGTCGGTGTCGGTCGGGTACGACCTGCGGCCGACGCTCCGCGCCGCCCGAGAGGGCGTGGACGTGTTCTGTAGCAAGAAGGACTGGGTGGCCCTCGGCCTCGTCACCCGCGTGGTCGGCACGACGGACCGCTTCGGGGCCGCGGCCGCAGGGCGGAACGGGTTCCGCGCCGCCACCGTGAGCGCCGCCGACGTGCCGCAACTGCGGCAGCACTTCTGGACCGACGACGTGGCCTGGACGGGGCACAACGGCGGCCACCACGGCATGTACTCGCCCACCTTCCTGCACCAGTACCTGTTCCCGCTCGTCGGCGTGAGCGTCCGCTGACAAGGAGTCCCCATGCGGGCACGCGGGCTGGCGGCGTGGGCGGTTCTGGTGTTCTCCCCCGGCGGGTTCGCCCAGCCGCCGGCCGAACTCCCCCTCATCCCGGTGCCCGGCCCGCCCGCGGCGCCGGCCCCGTTCGCCCCCGGCGGCCCCGTCCCGCCCTACGACCACGGCCTCGTCTACCTCCCCGAACCCGGCCCCGAGTTCGACCGCCGGCCGCCGATGCTCGACGAGCTGTGGCGCGTCTCCGCCTCCGGCGAGCTGGCGTGGCTGTCCACCAACGGCCTGCCGCGGTCGCTCACCCTGACGCCGCCGGACGTGTTCGGTCGAACGGTGTCCGGTCTGGTCATTCCCACCGGCGGCCGCGCGACCGACGACTTCGTCGCCGGCATCGGGGTGAACGTCGGCAGACGGCTTGGCGAGCGCAGCGGTGTGGACGCGGGCCTGTTCCTCGTCGGGGGCGCGCCCACCCGGCTGGAGGGCTTCGCCCCGAGTACCCTCGTCTACTCGCCCGACCCGTCCCGCGACGCCCCGGTGTTCGTCGCCCTGCCGCCGGCGCTCGGCGTGGTCGGCTCGTACTTCCCGGCCCAGATGAAGACCAACTTCGTCGGCGCCGACGTGAACTACCGGCACACCCTGGTTCGAGCCGAGACCGCGCGCGTGGACGTGCTCGCCGGGTACCGGTTCGCCTACCTCAGCGACGAGCTCTACCTCGGCGACACGCCGGAGGGGAGCAGCAACGCCTACCAATTCAACCGGCTCCAGGCCGAGACGACGTTCCACGGCGGACAGTTCGGCGTCGCGGTGGGCCTGGACTACGGGACGTGGTACACCGACGGCGTCGTGAAGATCGCCTACGGCGGCGTGACCACCGAGACGGGCGCGAGCGGGGCGTTCGGCTTCTCCGCCCCGCGGCCGCGGCTCGGCCGCGAGACGAATGGGGCCGTCATGCCGACGGTCGGCTGGAAGGTCGGCCTTCGACTCGGTGACCAAGGGGGTTTGTTCGCGTCGTACTCGTTCCAGTACCTCGACCGTGTGGCCCGGCTGGGCGACGCCTTCTGCGGCTGCGGCGGGCATTCGGACCTGTGGGTCAACGCACTGGGCCTGGGGCTGGAGCTTCGCTTTTAGCGCCATCCGCCCCCGGTAGCGGGTCATCCACACCCGCGCCAACAACTCCGCGGACCGGAACACGATCGATTCGTTCTCCGACTTCAGCAGCGTCCGCAGCGCGCGAACGGCCGTCAGGAAGGCGCTCGTGACCGCCGCGCGCGAGCCGTCGTCGTCCGGGGCGGCGGACGTGACGATCGCGGCGAGCACGTCGAAATCGGGGCGTGCGGCCTCGCGGCCGGCGACAGCGGGCATGGCGGTTCCCGCGTTGAGTGTGTCGGGATGCGGGCGAAGATGTGTACAGGCGTTAACTAAGCTACGGAACCGGAAAGTCAACCTGGAATAGGGACGAATGATGAGTTCCGTTGCCGCTTACGGCTTTGCGTTGCCCAAAGCGCAACGCCGCAAACGCTAACGGGACTCAACGCGCCCGGTTCGCCAACTCAAGCAACTGCCGCGTCGCCGCGGCCGGGCCGCCCGGCGCGCCGAAGACCGCCGTCCCGGCCACGAACACGTCCGCCCCCGCGCCGGCCGCGGCGCCGATCGTCGTGGCGTCGATGCCACCGTCCACCTCGATCTCGCACCGCGGGTTGATGCGGTCGATCAGTCCGCGCAACTCGCGGACGCGCTCGGTGCTCGCGGGGATGTACGCCTGCCCGCCGAACCCGGGGAACACGGTCATGCACAGCGCCAGGTCGATGTCGGCGAGGTACGGCTCGACGCGGCTCACCGGCACGTCCGGGTTGAACGCCAGCCCGGCCTTCTTTCCGAGCGTGCCGCGGATGTGGGCGAGCATCGGCCGCGGGTCCGGCAGCACTTCGAGGTGGACGATCAGGCTGTCGGCCCCGGCCTTCACGAAGCCGTCGAGGAACTTGTCCGGGTTCGTGACCATAAGGTGAACTTCGAGCGGCAGCCGCGTCGCGGGCCGGAGCCCCTTCACGACCACGGCCCCCATGCTGAGGTTCGGGACGAAGTGGCCGTCCATGACGTCCACGTGAACGCGGTCGGCGCCGGCCGCCTCCACCTCGCGGACGTGCTCGCCGAGCCGGGCGAAGTCGGCGGACAGAATCGACGGGGCAATCGCGGCCATCTCGTCACCGGTGTGCGTCAGTAGAGGTTGGGCTGCTTTTGTAGCGATTCGATGTCCGCATCGACCTGCCGAAGCTGGCGGTCGGCGGCGAGGTACTGGGTTTGGAAGGCGGCGAGGCGGGCCGCGGAGTCGGGCGGCAGCGCCTCCAGCGGCCGGCCCGCGACCTCGGCCTCGGCCGCCATCCGCAGGTTCGCCTGGTGGGTGGTCAAGTAGTTCCGCTCGCGGACGAGCCCGTCGAGGCCGCTGCGGCGGCGGCGTTCCTCGGGGTCGTCACACCCGGGTGACGACAAGGCGAATACGAGTAGCAGGGCGCGGGGCATGGCGGGCGGCATCCGGGACACGTC
>JBGAQM010000532.1:0-3047 GCA_044220735.1 Urbifossiella sp.
TGACCCCGCCGGCCGACGACGCCGACCCCGCCCCGCCCGCCGACGCCTGGATCGCGGAACTCCTCGTCCTCCGCCGGCGGCCGGCGCTCGGGGACGTGTGCGAGGCGGTCCGGCGGGCCATGGATCTGCCGCCGTTTACCCGGACCGACGGCCCGGCGCCCTGGGCGGTGGCCCGCGCCGACGGCGTCGAGTACTACGTGACCCGGCTCGACGAGCAGGTCCAGGTGCTCGTCGTCGTCCGCGGCGGCCACCCGCACGCCGACGACCCCGCGTGGTCGGGCAACGTCCTGGTCCCGGCGGTCGCGGGCGCCGTCGGCCGGGCGCTCGGCCAGCCGGTCTGGCACGCCTCCACCATCCTGCTCAACCGCGTCACCCGCTGCTGGTCCCGCTGCTTCGACCCGGCCCGGGATACGGCCCCGCCGCCCGTGGAGTGGGGCGGCGCGACGGCGAGCGCCCCGCCGCCGCCCGCGGTGGCCCCGGCCGGGTGGCGGCCGGACCTCGTCGTCACCACCGACCCCGACTGCCGCCCGGACCACGACGGCCCGCTCGACTTCGCGTTCCTCGTCCACCCGCGCGACCCCGCCGACCGCGTCCGGCCGTTCCCCGCGGCGCGCGGCCTCCCCGAGGGCGTCCACCACGACTTCTGGCGCGGGGTGCGGTGCCTGGCCATCAGCCGGCTGGAGGTGGAGGCCGCCGGCCGCACGCTCCGGGGCGAGTTGCTGAGCATCCCGTTCACCCCGACGGACATGCTGGAGCGGCTGCCCGAGGCGCAGGACGCGGCCGCCGAGGCGCTGGCGTACGCGGCCGACCGCGGCACCCGCATCCTCGGCCTGGGCGGGCTGGTGCCGGCGATGACCGGGCACGGCCGGCGGCTGGTCGGCCGGGCCGGCCCGGTCGGGATCACCACCGGGCACGGGCTCACCGCCCTGGCGATCGCCGACTACGTGGCCCGGATCGAGGCCGTCCGCGGCGACCGCCGGCCGGTCGCGGTGGTCGGGGCGGCCGGCTCCACGGGGCGCGCCGCCGTCCGCCGGCTGCTGGCCGACCGCCCCGACCGCCGGCTGATCCTCCTCGACCTGCCACACCGGCTCGGGCACGTCCCCGTCGCGGCGGGGCCGCAGCACGTCGTCACCGCCGACCGGGCCGCGCTCCGCGGCGCCGGGGTCGTGGTGTGCGTGACCAACGCGCCGGGGAGCATCCTCCGGGCCGACGACTTCGGCCCCGACTGCGTGATCCTCGACGACGCCCAGCCGGAGAACGTCGCCCGCGCCGGCGTGGCCGCGCGCCCGGACCTGACGGTGGTGAAGTGCCTGGCCCGGGTGCCCGGCCTGCGCTGCCCGTTCGACTTCGGCCTGTTCGCCCCGCACGCCGCGCGGGTGAACCAGGACGTGACGTTCACCTGCCTGGCGGAAACCGTCCTCCTCGCGCTGTGCGGCCACGCCGGCTCGTTCACCGTGGGCGACCCGCGCGACGACCAGATGGAGTTCCTCCGCGCCGCCGCGGCGCGGCACGGCGTCGGCGTCGCGCCGTTCTTCAGCTTCCCCGAGGTCGGGCGGGTGTCGCTGGCGCGCCCCGCGTCCGCCGGGCGGGCCGGCTGACGACGCCCGAACCAGCCGGTTGCCGCTTGCGGCTTCGCGTCGCCCGGCGCGACGCCGCAAGCGGCAACTATGCTACCACCATGTCTCGTCTACTCGCCGCCGCCGTCGCGCTCGCCCTGCTCCCCGCCGCGGCCCGCGCCGCCGACCCGCCGCACGTCCTGTTCCTCCTCGCCGACGACTGGCGGTGGGACACCCTCGGCTGCGCCGGCAGCGTCGTCCGCACCCCGCACCTCGACGCGCTGGCGAAGCAGGGCGTGCGCTTCACCGAGTGCCGCGTCACCACGTCGATCTGCTGCGTCAGCCGGGCCACGCTCCTGACCGGCCAGCACATGGCCCGCCACGGCATCGACCGCTTCGGCCTGCCGCTGTCGCCCGAAGCCTGGGCGCAGACGTACCCCGCGCTCCTGCGCCAGGCCGGCTACCACACCGGGTTCGTCGGCAAGTTCGGCGTCGGGAGGATCGGCGAGAAGGCGTTCGACTTCCAGCGCGTGTACGAGGGCGTCCACTGGATGCCCGACGGGAAGGACGCGAAGGTCCACGTCACGGCGAAGAACGAGCGCGACGCGCTGGCGTTCCTGGCGGAGCGGCCGAAGGACCGGCCGTTCTGCCTGAGCGTGTCGTTCTTCGCGGCGCACGCCGAGGACAAGGCGCCGGAGCAGTACCTGCCGCAGCCGTGGAGCGCGAAGCACTACGAGGGCGTGACGATCCCGGTGCCGCGCACCGCGACGGAGGCGCACTTCCGGGCGCTGCCGCCGTTCCTGGCGACCGAGGCGAACGAGGGCCGCGTCCGCTGGCGGAAGCGGTTCGACACGCCGGAGCGCTTCCAGACGTCCATGACGAACTACTACCGCCTCTGCACCGAGGCCGACGCGGTGGTCGGCCGGCTGGTCGCGGAGCTGCGGGCGCAAGGGGTGTTGGAGAACACGCTGGTCGTGTTCACCGGCGACAACGGCTACTTCCACGGCGAGCGCGGGCTGGCCGACAAGTGGTACCCGTACGAGGAGGCGCTGCGGGTGCCGCTGATCGTGTGCGACCCGCGGATGCGGCCGGGCGTGCGCGGCACGACGAGCGCGGCCCGGGTGCTGAACATCGACGTGGCCCCGACGCTGCTGGCCGCGGCCGGGGTGCGGGTGCCGGCGCGGGTGCAGGGGTCGGACGTGCGGCCGTTCTACCTGGCGGAGAAGCCGGCGGCGGGGCGGGACGAGTTCTACTACCAGCACCCGGTGATCGGCGCGAAGGACCGCATCCCGCGCTGCGAGGCGGTGGTGAGCCGCGACCTGACGTACACGACGTGGCCGGACTTCGACTTCGAGGAGCTGTACGACCGCCGGACGGACCCGGCGGAGGAGCGAAACCTGGTGGGAGACCCGGCGCGGGCGGGGGTGCTCGCCGAGCGCCGCCGGGCGCTGGCGGCGGCGAAGGCGGCGGCGCGGTAAGTCGAGTTGCCGC
>JBGAQM010000533.1:0-2978 GCA_044220735.1 Urbifossiella sp.
GTCCGGCACGCGTTCCGAGTTACTCCCCCGGCGGCGCCTCCGGGAGCGTCAGGCCGACGCCCGGGGCGGCCGGCGGCGCGTCCAGCCGGGCCAGCGCCGACTGGGCGGTGCGCAGCGCGGGCTCGAGCGCCAGCGCCCGCCGGTACGCCGCCTTCGCGTCGTCGCGCTTCCCCTGCACGGCGAGGCAGAACCCGAGGTTCGCCTGCGCCTCGGCCGGCGTCACAGCCTTCTCGAACGCCTCGACCGCCTCGCGCTCCTTCCCCTGCATCGCCAGCGCCAGCCCGAGGTTGTTCCACGCCCGCTTGCTCGCGCGGTCCGCCACCACCGCCTTGCGCAACAGCCCCTCGGCGTCGGCCCAGCGGCCGCGGTTGTAGTGGCTGTAGCCGGCGTCGCACAGCAGCGCCGCGTCGCGCGGCCGCTTCTTCAGCAGCGACGTGAACTCGGCCATCGCCTTGGCCTGCTCGTCGTTGCGGTCGTAGATGATGGCGAGGCGGTGGGCGGCGCGGTCGGCCACGGCCGGGTCGAGCTGGCGGGCGCGCTCGTAGCACGCGGCGGCGTCGGCGTCCTTGCCGTCCTTCTCCAGCCCCTCGGCCATGGCCAGGGTCAGCGCCGCCGACTCGTTCGCGGCCAGCGCCGCCTCCTTCGGCGGCGCCGCCGACGCGGGGCCGGTCGGCCCGGTGGGGCCGGGGTCGGTCTTGGCGGCGAGCCACGCCGGCACCCCGCCCGCGCCGGCCGTCAGGCACCCGGACGCGGACAGCGACGCGGCGGCGATGAGCAGTGCGATCGGTCGCATGGGCGGCACCAGAGGGCGGAGGACGGACGGCAGAGGACAGGCGGCCGAGGGCTCGGGGCTTCTCCCGGCCTCCGACGCCCGTCCTCTGTGCCTCTGATTCAAGGCAGCGGCGTGTACCCCGTCGGGCCGGCGAGGTTCACGCCCTCGGCCCGGTAGTACTGCTTGATCCGGCTGCAGTCGGTGCGGATCGGGCTGCGGAAGTCGCGGCAGTGGCCCTCGATCCGGCCGAACAGGTAGAACTCCACGTCCGTCGGGTCGAGGATCTCGTGCCCCGGCAGCGTCACGTGCTGGTCCGGGTCGAGCGGGCGGGCCAGTTCGGGCGTCAGGAAGATCACCAGCTCCTGCTCGCCGGCCGAGGTCTTGTGGAGGCCGGTGAGCTGGCCCAGCCCGGGGATGTCGCCGATGAACGGCACCTTGCTGGCGTCGGCCCCCTGGTTGGTCTGGATCAGCCCGGCGACGGCCAGCGTCTCCCCCTGCCGCAGCTCGACCGTGGTGTTCACCTGGCGGGTGTTGAGCCCGGCCACGTTCCCGCCCCCGATGTTGGTGCCGGCGTTGAGGTCGCGGCTGCTGACGCTCGCGTTGAGGACCAGGCGGACGCGGTCGCGGTCGGTGATGAACGGGGTGAAGCTCAACTGCACCCCGTACGGGACGTACTGAACGCCCTGGAGGCCGCCGCCGCCGAACGCCCCGGCCCCGAACCCGCCGATGACCGGGACCGGGAACTGCCCGCCGGCCAGGAAGTTGGCCGACTGGCCGTTCATCGCCACCAGGTTCGGCTCGGCGAGTGACTTGGCGTAGGAGAGGGTCTTCAGCGCGGCCAGCGCGAACGGCAGCCGGCCGGCGTCGGTCACGAACGGGAGGTTGGCGATGGCCCCCCCCTGGATGAACTGGTTCCCGGCGCCGCCGAACCCGCCGAGCCCGCCGAGCCCGCCGAGCCCGTTGCGCCCCGGCAGCCCGCCGATGACCGGCCCGGTCCGGTTGGCGAACACCGTCAACCCCTGGTTGGTGGTGACGGCGAAGTTCAGCCCGACTTCGCGGGCCGCGGCGCGGTTCACCTCGGCGACCACCACCCGCAGCATCACCTGCTGCTCGCCGGCGACCTCCAGCAGGTTGATGACGTTCGGCCCGCCGGCGTTGCGGAACACGTCGAGGGTCGGCGGCACGGTGGCGCCGGTGGGGTCGGTCGGGCCGCCCGGCGGCGGCAGCACGGGGATCTGCCCGGCCACGCCGCCGGCCCCGCTGACGCCGCCCGCGGTGCCGCCGGCCCCCTGCATGTTCGAGCGGACCACCTGGAGCACCTGCCCGCCCTGCACGAAGTCGCGGACGCGGCCGCTGACGACGAGCTTGTCGCCGAGGACGCGGAGCTTCACGCGGCTGTCGGGGAAGAACTTGTTCAGGTCGGCCTCGAGCGCCAGGTAGGCGCGCTCGAGCCGCTCCTTCGCCTCGGGGTCGGGGAAGACCCGCACGAGGTACGACAGCGACTCCGTCTTCGCCGGGTCGTTCGGGTCGGCGAACCAGATGTTCAGGACCGTGGCGCCGACGCCCTTCCCCTGGACGATGAGTTCCTTCGGCGAGAGCACGTTGATGGACACGATGCCGTCGTCGCCGGCCTGGACGCGGGTGGGCGTGCCCTTGAGCACAAGGACGCGCGTCTGCCCGGAGGCGAGGTCGAGTGTGGTCTCGGGGTCGATGAGCTTGGCGACGTACTTCGCCAGCTTCTCCTGCGCCGCGGGCGTGAGCCTCGGCGAGCCGCCGAGGCCGGGCGGGGCGGCGGACGTCAGCGGGCTGCTGAGCGGGCCGCCGTACCCGGGCGGCACCACCACGCCCTTCCCCGGGCCGCCCGGCTGCGGGGCCGGGACGGGAGCGGGGATGGTCTGCGGCTGCGCCGGCTGCTGGAGCACGGCGGGCGTGACGGCGGCCGGGCCGGGGAGGCCGATCCGCAGCGGCTCCGGGGCCGGCGGCTGGGCGCGGCCGACCGGGTTGCCGACGTCGAGGACCGCCGCCCCGACCAGGAGCAGGGCCGCGAACCCACCTGCCCGGGCGGGGCTGGCGGGTCCGCGCGGCACGCCGGCCGGGCAACTCGTGCGCGTCATCCTGATTTCCCCCTGGCGTCGACCCCGGTCCGGCCGGCGGTGTCCCGCGCGGCCGGTTCCCTCCGGGCTTCCGGCCGCGGCCGGCGGGCGGT
>JBGAQM010000534.1:0-2974 GCA_044220735.1 Urbifossiella sp.
GGCCGGGGCCGCGTACACCTGCTACGTGCTGCAGTCGGTCAACGGCCGGCGCGTCGACGACGGGAAGGGAAGCTATCCCACGTCGGACGCCGCCGTCGCCGGGGGGCTCGAACAACTCCGCGGCGCACTCGGGTGGTAGCCCAACCGCTTGCGGCTTCGCGCTGCCCAACGCGAAGCCGCAAGCGGCGTCACCTGTTGCTCGACCCCAGTGCCGCCGACCCGCCGCCCAGCTCCGCCGGCAGTACGTAGCGCGACAGGAAGAAGCGCACCGCCTCCTCCCGCAGCAGCGCCCCGGTGTTCACCCGCACCGCCGGGGCCGCCACCGTCCCGGTGATCGTCAGCCGCACCGTCTTGTTCGACAGGAACTGCGTCACGTCCTGGATCAGCGCGACCGGCACCGGGCCGATCGTCGGCAGCTTCAGCCCCAGCAGCCGCAGGCCGCGCACGTCCGGGCCGATCTGACCCGTGTGCGCCACCACGTCCAGGTCCAGCCGGTTGCTCGACAGCGTGACGGTGCCGTCGGCGAACAGCTGGGTGTTCGGGTTCGCCAGCGCCAGCCGCTGCACCCGCAGCACGCCGTTGGACAGCGTCGCCCGCACGTCGCCGGTCTGGAACGCGCGGCTGGCGCCGATCGGGTTGAGGTACGGCACCGCCTGCCGCAGCAGCGGAATCTCCTGCGCCGACGTGCCGTTCAGCACCGCGATCAGGTTCCCCCTCAGGTCGGCCGCCGAGCGCACGTTCTGCCCCGACACGTCGAACCGGCCGGTGAGCCGGCCGGTGCCGACGAAGGCGTTGTCGCCGAGGGCCGGGGCGAGGGCGCGGACGGGCACGTCGAACAGCTGCACCCGGCCGTTCACCTGCACGCCGGCGCCGGCGCCCCAGTCGACGGACACGGCCCCGGTCGTGCGACCGGCGCCGGCCAGGGCGGTCGCCTCGCGGACGGTCAGCCGGCCGCCGGCGGCCCCGGCCGTGAGTTCGAACGGCACCCGCAGCCCCACCACGCCCGCGCCGCCGACGCTGCCGCGGTCGAGCGTCGCGGTGCCGGTCAGCCGCGCCGTGCGGCCGACGTTGCCGCGGACGACCAGCGACACGCTCCCCTCCAGCGCCGCGCCGGCCTCGCCGAACGGGGCCAGCAGCTTCGCCGCGTTCGCCCGGTCGAGCGTCAGCGACACGAAGTTGCGGGCCGGCTCGTCCACCTTCACCCGCGCCCGGCCGCGGACGATCCCGCCGGCCATGTACCCGCGCAGGTCGCGCAGCTCCAGAAAACCGTCGTGCAGCAGCAGCACGGCGTCGATGTCGTCGGCGGTGGCCTCGCTCCCCCAGCGGAGGCCGCGGACGCTCACCCGCCCGGACCCGGCCGACAGGTCGTTGTCGTAGTCGAACGTCGCGTCCACGCGGCCCTGGAGCGGCCGCAGCGCGTCGGCCCCGAGCGCCCCCGCGAGGCGCGCCAGGTCGAGGTTGTTCAGCCGGGCCGAGCCGCGGCCGGCCTTCGGCTGTGGCTCCTGCTTCGCGCCGGGGTAGCGGCCCTTCACCTCGAACGTGCCGCCGAGGCTGTGCCCTTCGAGGGAGTACTCGATCACCCCGCCGCGGACCGCCGCCTTGCCGACCAGCTTCTCGGCCGGGAAGCCCTGCACCTTCAGCTTCGGCGCGGTCAGGTCCACGTCGAGGTTGCCGACGCGCGGGCCGTCCTTCGCCGGCGGGATGGTGCCGGCGACCTTCCCGGTGACGGCGCCGCTGAGGCGGACGGGAAAGTCCGGCACGAAGGCGCTGGCCTGTGCGGCGTCGAAGTCCTTGAAGGTGAGGCTGAACGACCCCCCGCGGTCGGCGACGAGCGGGTAGTCGAGCGTGCCGTCCACCGTGCCGCCGAACAGGCCCGCCTTCAGCTGCGAGATGCGGAGGTGGTCGGGGTCGAGTTCCCAGCGCACGTCGAGGTGGTTGGCCGCGCTCTTGTTCAGCGTCAGGTCGGACGCGGTGATCCGCCCGGCGGAGCTGATCGCCAGCGGCGACAGGGTGCCGGTCAGCCGGGCGTCGGCGTTCAGTGTGCCCTCCACGGGCACCGGCAGCTTCAGCTCCGGGACCAGCTTGCGCAGGTCGGTGACGCTCGCGCCGGCGGCCTTCACCGTGGCATCCAACTTGAGCGCGCCGGTGAGCCCGAGCGTGCCCGCGGCGGTGACCGGGATGCCCTCGATCGTCGCGGCGCCGTCGGTGAGCGTGACGACGCCCTTGTCGATCTTCGCGCCGAAGGACACGGCCTTGGCAGTGCGGTCGGCGACGGTGAGTTCGTCGCTCGTGAGCCTGGCGGACGCGGCCCAGGTGGCCGGGTCTTGCAGCTTCTCGAACGGCGCCTTGAACTCGGCCTCGCCGGTCACGACGCCGCTGCCGCTGATCCCCAGGTCGGGCACCCCGGCGAGGACGGGGCCGACCGGCATCTTCATGAGCGTGAGCTTCGCGCTGGCGTCGCCGGCGGGGCTGATGACGGCCTTCGCGACGCCGCGGAACTCGCCGGCGCCGCCGGGGTGCGGCACCTTGCCGCGCAGCTCGCCGAGCGTGAGGACGCCGTTCTGGTAGTGCAGGTCGGCCGCGGCGTCGGTGACGGTCAGCCCCTCGAAGCGCAGCTCGGGCGACGTGAGGGTGCCGGACAGCTTGTACGACGCGGCGGTGTTCACCTCGCCGAGCGGCACGCCGAGCTTGGCACGGAGCGTGACCTTGCCGGCGATCTTGTAGGGGATTTTGAGTTCGAGCTGCTCGATCAGCTGGGCCACGTCTATGTCGCGGAGCGACAGCGTGGCCTCGACGGGCGTCTGGTCGGGGCGCTTCTTGTCGGGCGGCTGGAGGAGGGTGGCGGCGAGGAGGAGGCGTTCGAGGTCGGCTTTGGATACGGGGGCGAACGATAACCCCGGCGAGCCGGGAGCGTCAGCGACCGGAGTCGGACGTGGGTCGAGTTGCGTGGGCCTCCGGTCGCTGACGCTCCCGG
>JBGAQM010000535.1:0-2965 GCA_044220735.1 Urbifossiella sp.
GGGCTCGGCATGTCCCGACGCGAACCGCGCGACCGAGTAACGTGACCGAGCGGGGGAAGCGGCCGGTTGGAAACCGGCCCCACGCCGGACGGCCCCACGACAACCCACCGGACCCGCCGCGATGCTCCGTCCCGCTTGCCTGTCCGTGCTCCTCGCCGCCGCCGCGCTCCCGGCGCAGCCGCCGGCCGCGCCGGCGTACAAGATCGTCGCCGCCGACCACCAGACGATCGACGCCAAGATCACGCAGACGGTCCAGACCACCAACTACGTCGTCACACGCTGGGTGGCGTTCGTGCCCGAGCCGCCCGACCTCCCGGGGCAAGCCGTCACCAAGGTCACCGTCAGCCCGAAGGCCACGGCCGTCACCGAGGCCGGGCCGCTCGCGCGCAAGTTGCGGGTCATCGACACCCCAGTCGCGGCCCCCGCACCCGGCGCGAAGATGAGCGTCGAGGTCGGCGTCCAGGCCACGCTCCGCAGCCGCAAGCTCGTCGCGCTCGCCGACGGCGAGGCGGCGCCGAAGGTTTCCCCGCTCACGGCCGCCGAGGCGAAGTACTACACGAGCCCCGGCCCGACCGTGGACTTCGACCACGCGGCGGTGAAGGCGTGGGTCGAGCGCAAGAAGCTGAAGCTCGGCAAGGGCGAAGACCCGGTCGCGCTCGCCACCCGCGCCCTGGACGCGCTGCGCGAGGACTTCAACTACAGCTACTCGCGCGGCCGGAACAAGGCGTCGGAGGCGGTCGTCGAGCCCACGTCCGACGGCGCCGGGCTGTCGTACCTGTTCGTGGCCGCGATGCGGGCGAACAAGGTGCCCGCGCGGCCGCTGTGCGGCCGCCTGGCGATGAAGCGGAAGGCCGACTCCAAGCCGGGCGAGTTCGAGCACGACTGGTACCACGTCCGGGCCGAGTTCCACCTCGCCGGCGTCGGGTGGGTGCCGGTCAACCCGGGCGCCTCCGTCCTCACCAGCGGGCCGGTGCGCGACCTCATCGGGAACGACGCCGGCGACTTCCTCGCCCTCCACGCCGACGTGGACGTGCGGCTGCCGTTCCCGAACCGGCCGCGGGTGGTGCCGACGCTGTCGGTGGGCGCGAGCATCGACGCGTTCGGCCGCGGGCCGTTCGACGCGGCGGCGCAGCCGTCGGGGTGGGATTTCACCGCGACGCCGTCCGGTGTGGGGCCGGTTTCCAACCGGCCGGGCTCCGCGCGTCCCAACGCGTCCGGGGCGACCGAGTAGCGCTACCGCGCGGGGAAGCGGCCGGTTGGAAACCGGCCCCACACCGGAAACCGGTCCCACGGTTCGCGCGTGCGAACTGCCCCGCGGGTGGGTATAACGGCGGCGTCGCCCCCTGCACCGGAGCCCGCCCCATGGGACTGTTCGACGACGCCTTCGGCAGCGAGAACAAGCCGGCCAAGCTCAACAAGGAGGTCGCCTTCATCGGCATCCTCATGCTCGCCGACTACAGCGACGGCACCGTCAGCGACGACGAGATGCAGGGCTTCATCACCGCCGTGTCGCGCATGAAGATGTACCGCGACCTGTCCGGCGAGCAGGTCAACCGGCTCATCGACCGCGGCAACAAGCTCATCCGCCAGCACGGGCCGGAGGAGGCGCTCAAGCAGTTCGCCGCGGCGCTGCCGGAGCCGCTGCACCGGGCCGCGTTCGCCAACGCCGTCAACCAGGTGCTGGCCGACGGCGTGGTCGAGGACGAGGAGAAGGAGTTCATCAACAACCTCCGCCGCGCCCTCGGCCTCCCCGGCGACGACGCCAACATGATCGCCAAGGTCATGATGTGGAAGAACCAGGGCTGACGCGGCGCGAACCACCCGGCGAGCCGAGGGCCGTCAGGCCCCGGGTCAGGCGCGTCAGGAACGTTATCCGGGGCCCGACGGCCCTCGGCTCGCCGGAGACGCTTCGTGTTCCGACTCCCGACACTCACAGCGGTCGCGGCGCTGGCCGCCGTCGCCGCGCCGCCCGCCGCGCCGCCGCGGTACGCCGTCGAGGTGAAGGACACCCGCCGCGTCGCCGCGGAGCTGACGTACCTCGTCAGCTGCCCCGACCTGAAGGCGAAGGAGTGGTTCGTCTTCGCCGCCGCCGCCCCCGAGCTGCCGGGCCAGACGAAGACGAAGACCACCCTCTCCCCCAAGGGCACCGCCGCGAAGGAGCGCGGCGCGCCCGGCCGCGGCCTCGCCGTCGCCCGCGTCCCCGCGACCACCGAGGCACTGCGGACCACCCTGCCGGTCCGCGTCGCCTACGAGGCGCAGCTGCGGGCCCGCACGCTCGTGGAACTGCCGGCCGGGGCCGCGGCGCCGAAGGTGGAACCGCTGTCGGCCGCGGAGCGGAAGCAGTACCTCGCCGAGCACGGCGACGCCAACTTCAAGCACGACACGTTCCAGAAGTGGCTGCGCGACGAGGGGCTGGTGCGCGACAAGGAGGGCGACGTCGCCTTCGCCCGCGCCGCGTTCCGGCGCGTGCGGGACACCATGACGTACGAGTTCGTCGAGACCATGGACCGGCGGGCGGCGGCGGTGTGCGCGGCGGGCAAGTCGGACTGCGGCGGGCTGGCGACGCTGTTCGTGGCGGTGCTGCGGGCCAACGGGGTTCCGGCGCGGGCGCTGTACGGCCGGTGGGCGAAGTCGGCGGACCCGGACGCGAGGCTCGGCGGGCTGGCGTACTACCAGTGGCACGTGAAGGCCGAGTTCTACGCCGCCGGCGTGGGCTGGGTGCCGGCCGACCCCGGCGCGGCCGTGGAGGACCGCGGCCGGGTGCCGGACCCGCTGCGGCACTTCGGCGCCGACGCCGGCGACTTCCTGACGTTCCACGTGGACGGGGCGCTGGGCGTGGAGGCGGGGCCGTTCGGGCCGCAGACGGTCGGGCACCTCCAGACGCCGGCGTGGTGGGCGAGCGGCGGCGGCCGGGCGCCGCCCACCCGGGCGACCGAGGGGTGGACGGTCGAGGCGAAGTGACGGC
>JBGAQM010000536.1:0-2962 GCA_044220735.1 Urbifossiella sp.
CGCGGGTTGCCGCCCCCACGACGGGGCGGCGACCACCTCCCGCTTGCCCCACTTCACGCAATCCGCTACCCTGCCCGCGACGCTCCCGGGACAGGAGACCCCCATGCGGACACGGACGCTCCCCCTCGCCATCCTCGGCCTCGCCCTCCTCGCGGTCGCCGCCCAGCCGGCGCTCGAGTTCCAGGCGTTCGCCTCCGCCGCCGGCCGCTACAAGATCATCTTCCCCGGCGCGGTAAAGACCGAGTCGAGCGAGGTGAAAACCCCCGCCGGGCCGCGCACCCTCACGTTCGACTCCGTCACCCTCGCCAACGACGTGCGGTTCATGGTCACGTACGTGGACCCGCCGGACGACGTGGCCAAGCTCCCCGCCGGCCCGCGGCTCGACAAGGTCCGCGACGCCTCGAAGGGGGACGACGGCAAGGTGGTGACGGACAAGGAAATCGTGGTCGGCGCCGAGAAGCACCCGGGCCGCGACGTGCTGATCGAGAAGCCGCTGTACGCGGTCCGGAACCGCGTCGTGATCGCCGGCCCGCGGGTCTACCAGGTGCTCGTGCAGGGGCCGAAGGAGTTCGTTACCGGCCGCGACGCCGACCGCTTCCTGGACGCGTTCGAAGTGACGAAGTAACGCGACCGACCTCACGAGTCGGCCCCGTCGAGAGTCGCAGCCGCCCGCGCGCCGGACGCCCCGACTCCTGACGGGGCCGGCGCAGTTGATAGCATCACCCCACCATGCTCACCACGCGTGCCGCGTCCGCCGGGCTCCTCGTCCTGCTCGCGACCGCCGCCGCGCAGGCCCAGCCCGAGGGCGTGGACGTCAGCCCGAAGGGCGGCCGGTTCAAGGTGCGGTTCCCGGGGAAGCCCGAGGAGAAGTCGCAGAAGGCCAAGACCCCGCTCGGCGAGCTGACCGTGTACACCGCCACGTTCGCCACCGCGGACGGCAACGTGTACCTCGTCAGCCACGTCGACTACCCCGCGGCCGCGGGCACGCCGGCCGAGCACGAGACACTCCTCAACGGCGCCCGCGACGGCCTCAAGGGGAAGAACGGCAAGGTCGTCGCCGACGGGCCGGTGACGAACCTGCCGGACAAGGCGGCCGGCCGCGAGGTCGTCATCGACCAGGGGAAGGTGCAGCTGCGGTATCGTATCCTCATCCGGGACGGGCGGCTGTTCCAGGTCGGGGCGGTCGGCACCGGCGGGTTCGTCACCGGCAAGGCGGCGACGGCGTTCCTCGACTCGTTCGATCTGGTCAAGTAACCACGGGAGAAACCGATGCGGGTCAAGTTCGCGGCGGCGGCGGCGCTTCTGGCGTGCGGGCTGGTCGGCACCGCGCAGGACACGGCGGTCGCCAAGAAGTACGTCTCGAAGGACGGCGGGTACACCGTCCAGTTCCCGGCCGGGGCCGAGGTGAAGACCAAAACGCAGGACGCCCCCGGCGGCCTGAAGATGGTGATGGCCATCGCCGAGCAGGACAAGAAGTCGCACGTGGTCATGTACATGGCCCTCCCCCCCGGCGCGCTCCAGGCGGTGCCGGCGAAGACGATCCTCGACGGCGCCGCCAGCGGGGCGCTGCAGAAGAGCGGCGGCAAGGAGGTGAGCCAGAAGGACTTCACCTTCGGCAAGGAGAAGCACCCGGCCCGCGAGCTGGTGGTCGAGAAGGACGGCATGATCGTGCGGACGCACGTCATCGTCGCCGACCCGAAGGTGTTCGTGCTGGTGGTCGGCGGCCCCGGCGAGTACGGCAGCAGCAAGGCCGCGACCGCGTTCCTGAAGTCGTTCGAGATCGCGCCCGCGGCGAAGAAGGCCGTGACCGACTGACCCCCCGGGAGAGTCCCATGCGGTACCGTGGTGCGGCGGCGGCGGCCGTCCTGGCGTGCGGCGCGGTGCTCGCGGCGGCCGACGAGCCGACCGAGCGCTACGCCGCCCCCGAGGGCGGCTTCGTCGCGTTCTTCCCCGCCGGCGCCGACGTGAAGACCAAAACCGTGGACGCCCCCGGCGGGCTGAAGGCGGTCATCACCACCGCGGTCGTGAAGGCCAGGGGCGAGACGTACATCGTGACCTACACGCCGCACCAGAAGGGCGTGCTGAAGGCGCCCGCGAAGGCGATCCTGGAACTGGGCGAGAAGGCCACGGTCGCCCAGCCCAAGACCACGCGGCTGGCGTCGAAGGACTTCACGGTCGGGAAGGAGAAGTACCCGGCCCGCGAGATCCTGACCGTCCGCGACGGGCACGAGTCGCGGACCCGCTTCATCGCCGCCGACCCGGTGCTGTACACGCTGGTCGTCGGCGGCCCGAAGGAGTTCGCCTCCGGCAAGGAGGCGTCGGCGTTCCTGGACTCGTTCGAGTTCACCCCCGCGAAGGTGAAGGCGAAGAAGTAGCGCGGCGCGCGGCCTCGCGTGCCGCGGCTTCGGGCGAAAATAATTGTCTGGACGACTATTGTCGGGCCGGGTAAACTGCGGGCATGAGCAGCGCCAGGGGCGGCCGGCGGTTCGACAGCCCGGAGCAGGAGGCGTTCCTGAACCTGTGGCGGACCTACGACCGCCTCCGGGCGCTCGAGGACGAGCTGTTCGCGGGGTTCGAGCTTACCCCGCAGCTGTACAACCTGCTCCGCCTGCTCAAGGCCGCGCGGCCCGACGCGGTGCCGACCCTCGCCCTCGCGGATCGCCTCGTCAGTCGGGCGCCGGACGTGACGCGGATGCTCGACAAGCTCGAGGCGCGCGGGCTGGTGTCGCGCGTCCGCAGCGCCGAGGACCGCCGGTCGGTGCTGGTGGAAGCGACCGACGCCGGACTGGCGCTACTGGCGCGGATCGCGGCGCCGCTGCGAGCCTGCCACGCGAAGCAGCTCGGGCACCTCGCGCCGAACGACCTGGAGCGATTGACCGAGTTGCTGAAGGCGGCGCGCGCGCCGCACGAAACCAGCGAGACGTGGAGCTAACACCCGAGTTGCCGCTTGCGGCTTCGCGGG
>JBGAQM010000537.1:0-2940 GCA_044220735.1 Urbifossiella sp.
GGACAGCCGGCAAGTCTTCCACCGCCTCGCGGGCTGCTGGGCGTACTGGGGCTGGAAGGGCGGCTACTTCAGCGGCCCCCGCGACGCCCGCGCGTTCTACGACGAAACCTGCTACATGCTAGCGACGCAGATGGCGGCGCCGAACAGCCCGCAGTGGTTCAACACCGGCCTCCACTGGGCCTACGGCATCGAGGGGCCGCCGCAGGGACACCACTTCGTGGACCCGCTCACGAACGAGGTCACGCGCAGCAGTTCGGCCTACGAGCGGCCGGCTCCCCATGCGTGCTTCATCCAGGAGGTCACCGACGACCTGGTGAACGAGGGCGGCATCATGGACCTGTGGGTCCGCGAGGCCCGCATCTTCAAGTACGGCAGCGGCACCGGCTCGAACTTCTCCAAACTCCGCGGCGAGGGCGAGCCGCTGAGCGGCGGCGGAAAGTCGTCGGGCCTGATGAGCTTCCTCAAGATCGGCGACCGCGCCGCCGGCGCAATTAAGAGCGGCGGGACAACACGCCGCGCGGCCAAGATGGTCGTCCTTGATCTGGACCATCCGGACATCGAGGAGTTCGTCAACTGGAAGGTGACCGAGGAGCAGAAGGTCGCGGACCTGGTGACCGGCTCGCGGCTGATGAACAAGCACCTCAACGCCGTGCTCACCGCCGTCAGCACACACCCGAACGCGGCCGAGCGCTTCGAACCGGCGAAGAACCCGGCGCTGAAGAAGGCGATTCTCGACTCGCGCGTCGCGCTCATCCCCGAGAACTACATCGCCCGCGTGATGCAGCTGGCGAAGCAGGGGTTCACGCACCTGGAGGTCGAGGAGTACGACACCGACTGGAACTCGAAGGCGTACTACACGGTGTCGGGGCAGAACAGCAACAACTCGGTGCGGATCACGAACGACTTCATGAAGGCGGTCGAGACCGACGGCCCGTGGCACCTGTACTGGCGGACGGAGCTGGAGAAGGCGGCGAAGGAGGGCCGCGCCCCGCGGGCGAAGAAGACGCTGAAGGCCCGCGACCTGTGGGACCAGATCGCGTTCGCGGCCTGGGGCTGCGCCGACCCCGGCGTGCAGTTCGACAGCACGTTCAACGAGTGGCACACCTGCCCCGCCGACGGCCGCATCAACGCCACGAACCCGTGCTCCGAATACGCCTTCCTCGACGACACGGCGTGCAACCTCGCGTCCCTGAACCTGCTGACGTACTACGACGCCAAGACCGCCAAGTTCGACATCGAGGCGTACCGCCACGCCGTCCGCATCTGGACGCTGATCCTCGAAGTCAGCGTGTACATGGCGCAGTTCCCGAGCGTCAGCGTGGCCCGGAAGTCGTTCGACTTCCGCACCCTTGGCCTCGGCTACGCCAACCTCGGCGCGCTGCTCATGGTACAGGGCATCCCCTACGACTCGGTCGAGGGACGTGCCCAGTGCGGAGCGCTCACGGCGATCATGCACGCCGGCAGCTACGCCGCCAGCGCCGAGATCGCCGCCGAGGTCGGGCCGTTCCTCCGCTACGAGGCGAACAAGGACGCGATGTTGAAGGTGGTCCGCAACCACCGCCGCGCCGCCTACAACGCCGCCCCGAACGAGTACGAGGGGCTCACCGTCACGCCCGTCGGCATCGACGCCCGCTACTGCCCGCCGGACCTGCTCGCGGCCGCGAAGTTCGAGAGCGACCGGATGCTCGAACTCGGCGAGCGGCACGGCTTCCGCAACGCCCAGGTCACGGTCGTGGCGCCGACCGGCACGATCGGCCTCATCATGGACTGCGACACCACCGGCATCGAGCCGGACTTCTCGCTGGTGAAGTTCAAGAAGCTCGCCGGCGGCGGGTACTTCAAGATCATCAACCAGTCGGTGCCGCCGGCGCTCGCCAAGCTCGGCTATGCACCCTGGCAGGTGGACGACATCGTCCGCCACTGCCGCGGCGCCGCCACTCTGCAGGGCTGCCCACACATCAACCCGGCGAGCCTCAGGGCGAAGGGGTTCACCGACGAGGTCATCCTCAAGGTCGAGGAGACGCTGCCGGGCGCGTTCGAGCTGCCGTTCGTGTTCAACCGCTGGACCCTCGGCGACGCCCTCTTCAACGACGTGCTGAAGATTCCCGAAGCCGTGCAGAACGCCCCCGGGTTCGACCTGCTGACGAACCTCGGCTTCACCCGCAAGCAGGTCGAGGAGGCGAACACCTACGTCTGCGGCACGATGACCATCGAGGGCGCGCCGCACCTGAAGCCGGACCACTACGCGGTGTTCGACTGCGCCAACAAGTGCGGCAAGAACGGCAAGCGGTTCCTGTCGTGGGAGTCGCACATCCGCATGATGTCGGCGGCGCAGCCGTTCATCAGCGGGGCCATCTCCAAGACCATCAACATGCCCAACGACGCGACCGTCGAGGACGTGAAGAAGGCGTACTGGCTGAGCTGGCAGCTGATGACGAAGGCGAACGCCCTGTACCGCGACGGGTCGAAGCTGAGCCAGCCGCTGAACTCGGTCGCCGACTCGCCGGAGGCGGCGCTGCTGGCGAGTGTGTCGGCCGAGCCGGCGGTGGTGGAGGCGCCGAAGCCGGCGGCGGTGGCGGCGGCGGAGAAGATCACGGAGAAGATCGTCCACCGCTACATCGCGCGGCGGCGGCGGCTGCCGGACCGGCGCGCCGGGTACACGCAGAAGTCGCGGATCGGCAACCACAAGATGTACATCCGCACGGGCGAGTACGAGGACGGCACGCTCGGCGAGATCTTCATCGACATGCACAAGGAGGGCGCCGCCTTCCGCAGCATGACGAACTGCTTCGCCATCGCGGTGAGCCTCGGCATGCAGCACGGCGTGCCGCTGGAAGAGTACGTGGACGCGTTCCTGTTCACCCGGTTCGAGCCGAACGGGATCGTGCAGGGGAACCCGTACATCAAGATGTCCACGTCGATCATCGACTACATCTTCCG
>JBGAQM010000538.1:0-2901 GCA_044220735.1 Urbifossiella sp.
CGTTGGGCGACGCGAAGCCGCAAGCGTTCGCTCGGGTGGTTCCGTCGCCGCTCGCGGCTTCGCGCCGCGGAACCTCCGCCCCCCGCGCGGTGTTGTATCCCCGGCCGGTGTGGCATAATAGTATCGTGTTCGGCCCGCCGCTTTCCCTCGGGTCCCTCCCGATGCCGCGCTCGCTTGTCGTGGTCGCCACCGCGTTACTCGCCGCCCCCGCCGCGGCCCAAACCCCGGGCGACGACTTCTTCGAGAAGAAGATCCGCCCGGTGCTCGTCGAGCACTGCTACTCGTGCCACTCGGCCGACGCCGCCGCGAAGAACAAGCTCAAGGGCGGCCTCGCCCTGGACACCCGCGACGCCACCCGCGCCGGCGGCGACAGCGGCCCCGCGCTCGTCGCCGGCGACCCGGCCAAGAGCCTGGTCGTCGAGTCGCTGCGGTACACCGGCGACCTGCGGATGCCGCCGAAGGGGAAGCTGCCGGCCGCGGTCGTCGCCGACTTCGAGCAGTGGGTGAAGATGGGCGCCCCGGACCCGCGCACCGCCGCGGCCGGCGTCAAGAAGCAGGTGGGGTTGTCGATCGACGAGGGGAAGAAGTTCTGGTCGTACAAGCCGGTGGCGAACCCGGCCGCGCCCGCGGTGAAGAACGCCGCGTGGCCCGCGGCCGACATCGACCGCTACGTCCTCGCCGCGCTCGAAGCGAAGGGCCTGAGCCCCGCCGCCGACGCCGACCGCGCCACGCTGGCGCGCCGCCTCTACTTCGACCTCCACGGCCTGCCGCCGACGCCGGAGGAGACCGACGCCTTCGTCAACGACCGCGACCCGCAGGCGTACGAGAAACTCGTCGATCGGCTGCTGGCGTCGCCGCGGTTCGGCGAGCGGTGGGGCCGGCACTGGCTCGACACCGCCCGCTACGCCGAGTCGGTGACGCTCCGCGGCCTCGTGTTCAAGGAGGCGTGGCGCTACCGCGACTACGTCATCGACGCCTTCAACCGCGACGTGCCGCTCGACCAGTTCGTCCGCGAGCAGCTGGCCGGCGACCTGCTGGCCGCGGCCACGCCCGAGGAGCGCGCCCGCCTCATCATCGCCACCACGTACCTGCAACTCGGCAACACCAACCTCGAAGAGCAGGACAAGCGCCAGCTCCGCATGGACGTGGTGGACGAGCAACTCGACGTGATCGGCAAGGGACTGCTGGGGCAGACGATCAGCTGCGCCCGCTGCCACGACCACAAGTTCGACCCGATCCCGACCGCCGACTACTACGCCCTCGCCGGCATCCTGCGGAACGTGAAGGCGCTGAAGGACTCGAACGTGTCCAACTGGGTCGAGGTGCCGCTGCCGGCCGCGCCGGAGGTGGAGGCGGCCGTCGCCAAGCACGAGAGCGCGGTGAGCGACCTGCAGGCGCGCATCAAGGTGGCGAAGGCCAAGGCGCCGAAGGACGCGGCGGCCGAGCGCACGGTCAAGGGGGTGCTGGCACTCAAGGACGTGCCCGGCATCGTGGTGGACGACGCGGCCGCGAAAAAGGTCGGCATGTGGAAGGACTCGACGTTCTCCGGCACCTACATCGGCGCCGGCTACACCCACGACGACGCCAAGGGGCAGGGCGAAAAGACGATCACCTTCGACCCCGACATCCCGGTCACGGGGCGGTACGAAATCTGGTTCGCGTACTCGCCGGGCGGCAGCCGGGCGAAGGACGTGCCGGTGACGGTGTTCAGCGCCGACGGCGAGAAGACGCTGCACCTCGACCTGACGCCGAACCCGCCGATCCGCGGCCGGTTCGTGTCGCTCGGCCAGTACCGCTTCGAGAAGGACGGCCAGAGCTTCGTCCTCATCTCGAACGAGGGCGCGAAGGGCCACGTCACTGCGGACGCGATGGCGTTCATCCCCGTGGACCAGGTGCCGAAGGACAAGGCGGCGCCGGGCGCCCCGGTGGCCGCGGCCGACCAGGCGGCGGCGCTGGAGGCGGAGCTGAAGAAGCTGCAAGCCTCGGCGCCGAAGCGGCCGATGGCGATGAGCGTGATCGAGGAGGCGAAGATCGAGGACGCGAAGATCAACGTCCGCGGCATCGTCCACAATTTGGGTGCGGTGGCGCCGCGCGGGTTCCTCAAGGTGGCGACCGTCGGGCAGGTTCCGGCGATGCCGAAGGACCAGAGCGGCCGGGTGCAGCTGGCCGACTGGGTGGCGTCGAAGAACAACCCGCTGACGGCCCGGGTGTACGCCAACCGGGCGTGGCACTGGCTGTTCGGCAGCGGCCTCGTCCGCACCGCCGATAACTTCGGCACCACCGGCGAGGCGCCCTCGAACCCCGAACTGCTCGACCACCTGGCGACGCGGTTCGTCGCCGACGGGTGGAGCGTGAAGAAGCTGGTGCGGTCGATCGTGCTGAGCCGCACCTACCGCCAGAGCAGCCGGGCGGACGCGCAGGCGATCACCGCCGACCCCGAGAATCGCCTGTTCGGCCGCGCCAACCGCCGGCGCCTCGAAGCGGAGGCGATCCGCGACACGATGCTGACGGTGGGCGGCAAGCTGGCGCCGTTCGCGGGCGGGCCGAACTTCAAGGACAGCGTCGCGGCCGACTACGGGTACAAGCACACGGCGCTGACGCGGAGCGTGTACCTGCCGGTGTTCCGCAACGCGCTGCCCGAGGTGTTCGAGGCGTTCGACTTCGCCGACCCGAGCGCCGTGGTCGGGAAGCGCAGCACGAGCACGGTCGCGCCGCAGGCACTGTTCATGCTGAACAACCCGTTCCCCGCCGAGCAGGCGAAGGCCGCCGCGGCCCGGGTGCTGGCCGAGAACCTGCCGAGCGATGATTTGCGCCTGGACCGCGCGTACCGGCTGGCGCTGGGGCGGTTGCCGACGGACGGCGAGCGGGCGGCGATGCGGCGCTACCTGGCGACCCAGTCGG
>JBGAQM010000037.1:0-25374 GCA_044220735.1 Urbifossiella sp.
CCGTAGCGGTCGCGGACGCGCTCCGGCTCGCGGTCCAGGCGAAAGGCGCCGGCCACGCGGTCGCTGGTCAGCATCTCGAACGCGCGCCGCTGGTGGTCGCGGAACGTCGGGTCGCCGGCGTCGCCGCTCTCGATCTGCTCCAGGAGCGACCGCCGCCCTTCGACCCGGTCGGCGTCGAGGCCGGGGGCGGGGGTGAACGCGTCCATGCGGAACGTCGGCCGGCTCGGGTCTTGCGTCACGAGCATGGGGTCGTGGGTCGGGCCGAGGAAGCCGGCGTGCTGGCCGGGCCACGTCAGTGGCCCCTCGATCAGCGAGTGCGGCAGGGTGACGCCGTTCGGGACGCCGTCGTGCCGGGGGCGAATCTGGTTCAGCGCCGCGGCGTAGCACGGCCAGTCGCGGCGCGACAGGATGTTGTCGAGGTCGCTGCCGCGTTGGTTCGGCATCGTCGCACCGGTGAGCAGCCGGTGGGTACCGGGGAGGTGGCCGTTCTCGCGGTGCGACAGCGACCGGACCAGCGCGAACTGCCGCATCCGCGACGCCAGCAGCGGCAGGTGCTCGCAGAAGCGCAGCCCCGGGACCGCGGTCGGGATGGTGCCGAACTCGCCGCGCACCTCGGCCGGCGCGTCCGGCTTCGGGTCGAGGCTGTCGAGGTGGCTGAGTCCGCCGGTCAGGTTCACGAGAATGACGGAGTTGCCGCGGGCGGTGGCGGCCGCCGCGGTATTCGGAACGCCGAGGGCGACGGCACCGGCCCCGAGGCGGAGGAAGTCTCGACGGCTGGCCGCAACAGTCATGTAGCGAACCCGGAACGGGTATGGGGTGGGTTGTTATCTTACCACGCGCCCCCGTCCGGGCTATCCGAAACCGCCTCAACCTGCGGCGACCGTACGGCCGATACAGCCGGTGCGGGGCGTTGACGCGCCGCCGTCGGGGGATAGAATTCCCACGCCGTCAGGGATTGGACGGCCTCGTAGCCAAGTGGTAAGGCAACGGTTTGCAAAACCGTCATTCCCCGGTTCGAATCCGGGCGAGGCCTCTTCGGTCTTCACAAAGTTCGACCGCCCCTCACCGTAGGCGGGGTTTTTCGTCCGCACCCCCAAAAACTTCCTGACACCTTTACCCCCCGAATCGCCGGAACTCCCTCTACTACCTGTCACGGCTTAGCGACGTGGAGCGTAAGCGGGTGACGGGACTCGCAGATTCGAAGGGCGGGGCGCATGCTGCGATCCGCGCCGCGGCCCGGGGCTTCACCCCACGCACCCGCGACATCCCGGGCGAGGCGTGGTACGGCGGCGCCCGCGGCGGGGTGAGTGTAGGCGGTCGGTTGAACGGAAAGCCGGCTTCCAGCCGGCCAAGTTTAGGCCGGCTGGAAACCGGCCTCACATCAACCCGCGCCACGGGAATGACACTAGCCGACGAGTCGCCCGCCCGCCTCCTCGCGCAGCCGGACCGTCACCAGCCCGCTCGGGTCCGTCGTCACGTCCGTCACCGTCAGCCGCGTACCGGGGAGTAGCAGGTATTCGTCCTCGCCGGTGAACGCCGAGTAGCGACGGATGCCGACCGCCTGCGCGGGCGTCACTTCGAACAGCGTCCGCTTCCCCGTGCCGCCCATGAAGCTCATCGCCACCGACCGCTTCGCCGTACACGACGACACTCCCCACCACGTCACCGTGCCGGCCTTCGGGTAGTGCCGCCGCAGGTCGGCCGCGACCCCCCGCCACAGGCTCCCGGTGTACCCCGTCAGCTTCGGTAGCGCCGCTAGCAGCAGCCGGAGGTAACCGAAGTACGGCTTCGCGTGCTCGCGGTCCGGGTCGCGGAGTACGGCGTTGAGCCGGCGGTAGAACGACGACTCGGTCGTGTACAGGTACACCGCCGCAATCTCGTCGGCGCTCAGGTCGGTGCCGGGCCTCGCGGACTGGAGTTGGCCGTACTGGTGAGCACGTTTGAGGTAGAAGTCGAGCCCCGGCACCGCCGATACGAGCGGGCCGATGGCGTCCGGGAACGACAGCAGCGGCGACGCCAACACGCCGAGGATGGCCGGCAGCGGGGTCGTGAGTTCGGCCGCGACCTCCTGCAACCGCTCCAGGTAAAGCTTGTGCAACTCCTGGGTCTGCGTGATGAACGCCCCCATCCGCGCGGCGTCGGTCGCTACCGCATTCCAGCCAACGCTCGGGAGCCAGTCGATCTCCCCGGCCCCGACCCCGCGCAGCGCCGCGTTGACGCGGCCGAAGTGGTCGCCGTCGCAGAAGATGTCGCCCTGTGCCGCGGGGTTGCAGTGATCGACGTGCCGCACCCGCACGCCCGGGTACTTCGCCTGGAGACGCTCGACGAGCGCCCGCAGGTTCCGGGCGTGGGCGCCCCACCAGCCGAACACGACGCCCTTGTCGGCGGGCTCGGTGCTCGCCTGCTTCGCCTTCAGAATCTCTTCGACCAACTTCTCGACGACCGGCCGCCAGAACGCCGTGTGCGGGTCCGCGGGAGCGTTCTTCTCGCTGCTCGCGGTGAGCGCCGCGTTGAGGAGCAGCACTCCTTGGGTGAGCATCGCCTGGAACCACTCCGGGGGCTGAACGGTCTTCTCCTTCGCCAGCAGCGTGCGGATGTCGGCGATGCCCGTGGACTTCGGGAGCCCGTGCTTCGACATCACCGCGGCCTTGATGATGCAGCGGATCGACGTGACCTTGCCGAACTTACTATCGGCCCAGTCGGCGAACGTGTTGTCGAACATGGCGATGCCGGTGGCCGACTCGACCCGCGGGTACGGGTTCTGCCCGAACACCACCACCTTCCACTTCTCCGGCGGGTTCGGCTTCAGCGCCTGGAAGGTGAGTTCGCGCACCGGCACGATGCTCGCGTCGCGCTTCGGCCCGATGAAGTCGCCGCCCCGCGGCTGCGCCTCGATGACCGGCTTGAGCACCGGCAGCCACGGCTCGCCGCCGCCGGCGAATAGCGCCGTGAGCTTCAGCGGGTCGGCGGGGTCGGCGTCCGGGTCGGCGGAGTGGACCGCAGTCGGCTTCGTGAGCCGCTTGATGGTGCCGGTCGGCTTGTAGAAGGTGCCGGTTGCCGAGAGTTCGAGCCCGCCTACGACGTAGTGAACGCCCGGCTCGCGGACCGCCCGCGGGAACAAGACGCGGAACTCGCGCTCGTAGTCGGCGCTCACCGGCTCCACGCGGAGCTTGCCGCCGTCGCGCACGCAACGCACCTCGACGCCACCGCCGACCTCGGTCGTCGTGGGGAGCGACTGCGCCGAGCCGCCGCCGCTGCCGCGGGCGCTCAGGTCGTCGCGGCTGCGCGTGCGGCCCTGGTAGGCCTGGTCGCGCAGCGTCTTGCGGTCGGGCGCACTGAGCCCGCCCGCGGCAAAGCGGTCGGCGAAGTAGTCGAGCTGCGCCGCTTCTTCGGCCAGGTCGAACTCGTCGTCGAGGTGCTGCTGACGCAACCCGTCCGCGGCGGCACGCACGACCGCCTCGGCGTCCTTCGGCTTCAGCGCGTCGTAGTGCCGAACCGCGTCTTCCTTCGCCGCGGCGACACGCAGCCGGGCCGCCTGTCGGACCACGTCCACGTCGCGGACGGGGGCGTCCTTGCTCACGGGTACCGCGACCGTGAACGCCTCGCACTCGATCACCGTCTGCCCGCCCTCGGCGACCCGGGTGTAGGTGTACGTCACGTCCAGGAGCGGCAGCGACTTCCGCCCGCGACTCTGGGGCGGGATCTCGATCGCCACGCCGATGTGCTTGTCTTCCGCGGCGTACACGTCGCCGGCCGAGACGTCCAGGCCGCCGCCGACCTCCCGGGTCTGGTAGCGGTTCACGACCTCTTTCACGACCACGCCGCTACCGGCCGCCGGCCGGAGCGTGAGGACGAGGCCCTGGGCCGCGACGGACGTGAGCGTCTCGCCCTCGATCTGGAACACCTGGCAGGCGTCGTCGGGCGTCTCGATGTAGTAGAAGTTGCCGCCGGACGCCTCGGCCATCTTCAGCAGCAGGTCCTCGTTGAAGTCGCGGCCGAACCCGAGCGTCGTGGTCGAGATGTCGCGCTTCGCCCACTCCACGGCTTGCTTCGCCAGCGCCTTCGGGTCGGTGGTGCCGACGTTGGCGTCGCCGTCGGTGAGGAGGAGCACGCGGCGGATGACGCGGCCGGCGCCGGCGGCGTGGGCGCGGACGTGGCCGCAGCCCTCGACCCAGCCGCCGTGCAGGTTCGTCGCCCCGCCGGGGTGGATCGAGCGGAGCAGCTTCCGGATCGCGTCGTGCCGGTCGGCCGGCATCGGGTCAACGACGGTCTTCACCCGGTCGTCGAAGACGACGACCGACACCTCGTCGCGGCCGTCGAGCTGGTTGACGAGCGTTTCCGCGGCGGCGATCGCCTGCTGGAGCGGCTTGCCGCTCATGGAGCCGGAGCGGTCGATGACGACGCTCAGCGCCAGCGGCAGCCGCGGCCCCGGCCCGACGACTGCGCCGGTGCGCTCGGCGCGGAACGTGAGGAGCACGTCGGCGGGGGTCGTTGATTTGCCGGGTCTGAGGTGCGTGGTGAGGGCGAAGTGCGGTTGCAGCACGGTGGTCATCGTCGGCCCCCGGGGTGGTGGGAGGAGTATCCCCGGGAGGCGGCCACGCGCCAAGGTGCGCAGTCACGGCACGGGCAGCACGACGCGGTAGCCGGTGTACGGGCTCGCCACCTCGGCGAACTGCGTCTGCGGCTCGTCGCGCTCGAACTCCAGGTCGGCGAACGTGAGCGACGTGCGGAGGTGGTACGCCCGGCCGCGCAGGACGACCCACGTCTGCGGCGCGAACGCGGCCCCGTCGATGACCTGCGGCGGCTGCCGCCGGCCCGGCAAGACCGCCGCCGTCCACTCGCGGCCGTTGCCGGCCATGTCGAGGAGGCCGAGGGCGTTCGCGGTGCGGTCGGCGTCGGGACCGGTGGCGGGGGCGGGCTCCTTCAGCCCGACGCGCGCCGACCCGCCGGCGCGGAGCGGACCCGCGAGGCCGCCACGCTCGTAGAACCCCGCGGCGTGGTCCCACTCGTCCGGCGTCGGCAGGCGGCCGCCCATCGCCGCCGCGACCGCGGCCGCGTGGTTCGCCGTCACGTTCACCGCCGGTGCCGTCGGCCCGCCGGGTTGCTCCCGCACCGGGTCCGGCACGCCCCCCGCCTTGCACGCTTCCTGCTGGAGTTGGTTCCACACCTTCGCCGACGCGATGTAGAACGGCCCCGGCGTCGCCGGCCCGCCCGTCGGGGCCACGAGCCGGAAGCGCATCGTCTCGGAGCCACGCGTCAGCGCCACCCACTCGGGCGCCTGCCGGCCGTCCACGAGCGTCACAAGCTCTGCCCCCGGCTCGGCGACGGCGCCCGCCGGCACGGCCGTCTCGCCGGCACGTGACCCGCCCTTCCCCGCGAAGAACCCGAAGTACACGCCGAGCCCCAGCGCCGCGACGACCGCTGCGGCCGCGGGGATCAGCCACTTCGGCCGTGGCTTCACAACGGGCGGCGAGTCGTAGCGGACGACCGCCCGCCCCTCCGAATCGGCGAGCGCGGCGGCGAACGCCGTGCAGGTCGGGAAGCGGTCCTCGGGCTTGCGGGCCATCGCCTTCCGCAGCACCGCCCGCTCGGCCTCGGGGATCACCTCGTCGAACCCGTACTTCCCCTCGACGTGCGCCGCCATCACGCCGTCGGTGGCGAACGTGAACGGCGTCTTCCCCTGTCGCAGCTCGACGTAGGTGACCGCCAGCGCGTACTGGTCGCTGGCCGGGCCGCCCTCGCCGAGCCAGATCTCCGGCGCCATGAACGCCGGCGTGCCGGCGAAGCTGACCGCCTCGACCGCCGCCGCCTGCTGCCGCACCAGCCCGAAGTCGGCGACCTTCGCGTGCCGGTTCGCCACCAGGATGTTGTCCGGCTTCACGTCGCGGTGGGTAATCTGGTTCTGGTGCAGGAAGTCCAACCCCTCGGCCGCCTCGCGGAGGTACACCAGCAGCTCGTCCAGCGGGATGCCGGGCTTCCCCTCGGCGACGCACTCCTTCATCCGCCCGCGGAGCGTGCCGTCGGCCAGTTCGGTGACGATGTACAGCTTGTTCCCGCCGACCCAGAAGTCTTCGGTCGCCAGCAGGTACGGGTGCCGCAGGTTCTTGATGAGTTCGAGTGACTTCAGCTCGCGCTTGGCGGTGTCCTGGTCGGCGGGTTGGTGCAGCACCTTCACCGCCTTCTCGATCCCGCTCGGGTTCTTGCGGGCGAGCCACACCTCGCCGAACGTGCCGCGGCCGAGTTGGCGCACCAACTCGTACTGCTGCGCCACCGACACGACTGCGTCGGTCCGGTCCGGGTCGGTCATTGCGACTGACGGCGGCGCACCGCCGGCGCGGGCGACGGTCCGCGTCGCGTCGGCGTTGGTGCCAGACGCATCGACCGGGGGCAAGTTGCCGGTGTTCACCTGCGTCTGGTCGGGCTGGTTCATGGGGCCGTCCGCGGGGGGTGAGGCCATTCTAACAGCCGCCGCGCCGGCGGGCTCGTTTGACCCCCGCGCCGCGACCAACTACCCTGACCCCATATACCCGAGGGCGCTTCGATGACCCGCGCCGCTGCCGCGCTCGCCGTGCTCCTCCTCGCCGCGCCCGCCGGCGCCCAGCAGGCCGACCGCCGCTCCCGCGACGAGCCCGAGGTCATCGTCGAGGCCGGCGGCCGCGTCGGCACCTGCGACGCCCTCCTGTTCGACAAGGCCGGCAAGTACCTGTTCGCCGCCGGCGACGACAAGGTCGTCCGCGTCTGGCCGGTCAAGGAGAAGGGGCTCGACACCGACCCGGCGCGCGGCCGCGTGCTGCGGTGGCGGGCGTGGCGCGAGCAGCGCGGCGGCATCAAGGCTGTAGCCGTATCGCCGGACGGATCGCGCGTCGCCGTCGGCGGCCTGGGGATGCGGCCGAGCACCGTCGCCGTCATCGACCGCGATACCGGCGACCTCGTCGGGCTGACGTGGCCGAAGTCGCGGCCGGGCGTGGACAACTTCAACGCCGTCACGGCCGTTGCGTTCTCGCCCGACGGGACGCGCGTCGGGTTCGGCACCGCCGACGGCAGCCTGTGGGTGTGGGAGCCGTCGCTGCTGAAGGAGCACGCGCCGGACGCGCCGCCGTCGCCCTCGCCGCTGTGGGCCGGGCGGCACGAGGCGCGGAAGCGTTCCGACGGTCGCCCGCCCGGAACTGAACCTCCCGTTCGCCGTCCGCTTCACCGGCCCCGCCACGCTCGAATCCGTTGCTCAATCCGGTGAGGTGTGGCGGCCGACCTCTCCCGAGCCGTTGTCGGAAACGGCGGACGGGCCGACAGCGACGAAGATGCTGTTCTTCGTGAATGTCGATGCGCCGCGGTTCCCGGTGTTCCGCGCGGCGTGGTCCGCCGACGGCAAGTGGCTCGCCGCCGCGTCCGAGGGCCGGAGGTCTGGATCGCCTCGGCCGACGGGGAGCAGAAGCTCCGCCGCGACCTCCTGGAAGGGCGCTTCGCCCGCAGCCTCGCGTGGGACGCGAAGACCGGCAAGTTGGCCGTCGGCGTCGGCGGAGGTTCTTCCCGCGGCCGAGGGGAGGCCGCGGCTCTACGCCGACGGGCGCGACGACATCCACCTCTACGACGCGCCGCCGAACGGCGACGCAGAAGCCGGCCATCCTGCCGTACACCGGCCCCGCGGAGGCGATCGCGTTCCACCCCGACGGCCGCCTCGCCGTCGCCGGCGGCGACGCCGACGAGGTGACGTTCACCCCGATCGGCGGGCCGGCGTTCACCGTCCGCGGGGCCGGCCGGCGCGGGTGGGCGGTGAACGTCTCGGCCGACGGCAAGGTGCTCGGCGTGCAGACGGCGCGCACCCCGCGGGCCACCGACCCGAACGCCCGCGGCGCCGGCGACTGGACCAAGTTCGACCTCGACCGCCTCGCCCCCACCCGGGCCGACGCGAACTGGGTCGGCGTCGTCACCAGCGCCGACGGCTGGCGCGTCGAGCCCGACAAGGACAACCGCTTCCTGTGGCACGCCGTCCTGTCGCGGCCCGGGATGCCGGACGTGAAGCACCCCCTGACGCTTGACTGGAACCGCGACCAGGCCTCGACGTGCTACACGTTCCTCCCCGCGCGCGAGGGGAAGCCCACGCGCGTGATCGTCGGCCACTACTACGGCGCGTCGCTGTTCGAGCTGCGCCCCGAAGGAGCCGTCCGCGCCCGGCTCTACACCGGCCACGCGGGCGAGGTACTGTCGGTGGTCGCGGCGGCCGACGGGTCGTGGTTCGTCACCGGCGGCGCGGACCACACCGTCGCCGCGTGGAGCCTCACCGACTGGCGTGCGCAGCACGCCCTCGGCGCGTCCGTGGAAGTCCGCGACGGCGCCCCCGAAGTCACCGCCGTGGACACCGGTTCGCCCGCGTGGGAGGCCGGGCTGCGGACCGGCGACCGGCTCGACCTCCTGGCCGTCGGCGGGCAGTTGCGGTTCGACCGCCGCGCGGGGAAGAAGGAAGCCGGCACGGCCGACGACGCCGCGAAGGCGCTGGCGAACCCGGTCTCGGGCACCGAGCTGTTCCTGGGCCTGTCGCAGCCCGGCCAGCCGCGGCGCGACACGCTCACCACGATCCGGCAGCGGCCGGTGTGGAAGTGGTTCGCCGGCTACCACGACAGCGGCCGGCTCACCGAGTGGGTCGTGTGGTCGTGGCACGGCTCGTACTACCACACCGCCAGCGCCCACGGCGACCGCCTCGTCGGCTGGCACGTCAACGCCCCGACGGCCGGGGTGCGGCCCGAGTTCTACCCGCTGCAGCAGTTCGAGAAGCAGTTCCACCGGCCGGACGTGATCGAGAAGCTCGTGACCGCCCTCGACCTCGCCGGGGCGTTCAAGCTGGCGCAGGGCGAGAACCCGCTCCCGCGGTCGTTCACGCAGTACGAGCCGGCCCCGCGCGCGTCGGCGTGAAGGAGACGGAGGCCGGGCCGAACGGCATCACGGCCAGCGTCGTCGTGCGGCGGCGCGGGTCGAACGTGGACCTGATGCCCGAGCGCGTCGAGCTGTGGCTGAACGACCACCGCTACAAGTCGTGGCCGGCCGGCGGGAAGGACGCCTTCGACGAGACGGTGAAGGTGCCCTGTCGGCCCTGCGGTCGGGCGAGAACCGGCTGGCGGTCGTGACGTACAACGCCCTCGGCGGCCGGGCCGAAGACTCGCGGGTGGTGCGGAACCCGGCCGCGGCCCCGCCGACGAACCTGCTCGCGGTGTCGGTCGGCATCAACGACTACTCGGGGCAGCGCAAGGCGGCCGGCGGGGCGCGGGCGCTCGGCGACCTGAGCTTCGCCACCAAGGACGCCGACGAGATCGCCAAGGCGTTCCGCGGCTTCGAGGGCGGCTGCTTCAAGACGGCCACCATCGAGGTCCGACTCGACGCCGACGCGAAGCGGGCGGAGATGCTCGCGGCCATCGAGAAGGCCGCGGCGCGGGCGAAGCCGGACGACCTGATGGTCGTGTTCTTCGCCGGCCACGGCGACCTGTTGGGGGCCGACGCGAAGGCGGGGGCGGCCGGCGACCGGGCGCGCGGGGTGGTGTCGGGCGCGGGCCGATTCGTGCTGTGCGGCCCCGACTTCGCCCGCGCCGCGGCCGACAAGACCGGCCTGTCCGCGGAGGAGCTGTTCGCCGCGCTGGCGAAGGTGAACTGCCGGCAGATGGTGCTGCTGGACGCCTGCCACTCGGGCGAGGCGGCGGCGGCGAACCTGGTGCGGCGCTGCGTGCCGGACGGCCACGGGCCGTTCCTGGTGTGCAGCTGCGACCAGGGGCAGCTGTCCTACGAGCACCGGAACGTCGGCGGCGGGTTGTTCACCGTGGCGCTCACCGACGCGCTCGTCCGCAACTACGGCCGCGCCGACGCGGACAACGACGGGGCGCTCGGCGGCGACGAGCTGGTCGAGTACGTGTCGGGCCGGCTGCCGGTGCTGCTGCGGGCGGCCGGGCAGCGCGACGACGCCCAGCAGCCGATCACCTTCCCGCGCCTGCCGCCGACGGCGGCGGTGGTGAGCCGTTGAAGTCCGCCGCGTGCGGCTTCGCGCTGCCCAACGCGAAGCCGCAAGCGGCGAAGCCCCGAGTCGAGCCATGCGAACCGCAATCGCCGCCGTACTCCTGACCGCCGCTCCGGCCGCGGCCGCCCCGGAGCTGTCGCCCCGCGACCGCGGCGACCTCGCCGTCCGCGCCCGCGACATCCTCCGCCGCCACTGCGCCGAGTGCCACGGCGACAAGCCGCGCCGCGGCGACGTGTCCGTGCTCGACCACGGCAAGCTCACCGCCACCGCGTACCCCGTCCCGCTCGTGGACTCCGCCGACCCGCCGAAATCGCTCCTGCTCGAACTCCTCCGCGACGGGTCGATGCCGCCCGGCGGCCGCGACCGGCCCACCGCCGCCGAGGTGAAGACGCTCACCGCCTGGGTCGCGGCCGGCGCCCCCGGCTACCCCGCCCGCTTCGACGACCGCTTCGCCGCCGACGCCGCCTTCGCCGACTGGCTCAACCAGTCCCACGCCGACAAGCCGGCGATGCGATACCTGTCGTTCGCGCACCTGCTCCGCGACGGCTCCCCGGTGCCGGACCTGCGGTCCGCCGACACGAAGCTCCGCACCGCGCTCCAGCGGGCCAGTGGGAAGGACGTGAAGCTCGTCGCCGCCGACCCGGCCGCGACCGTGTTCCGCCTCGACCTGCGGGCCGCCGGGTGGGATAAGGGCGACCTGTTCGACCGCGTCGAGAAGGGCGGCCCGCGGAACAACGCCCACCCGCTCACCGCGTTCGACGTGATCCTGCTGGAGTACCCGTTCGCCGCCGACGCCACCTGGACCGGCGACCCCGGGAAGAACCTGCCGAAGCTGGCCGGCGTCCGCAAGGTGCCGGTGGTCCGCGCCGACTGGCTGACCGACGCCCTCGGGCCGACCGCGCCCCTCGCCGCCGACGTGCGTTCCCTCGTGGAACTGCTGACGCCCGGCGACCCGCCCTGCGGCCCGCAGCCGCGGCCGTTCTTCGCCGGCCCCGCCGCCGGGCGACCGCTCGAAGCGCGCTACGCCGCCGACCCCGCGGGCGGTCCGCTCACCGCCGAGGTCGTGACCGGCGACGACTTCACCACGCCGACGCCCGAAGTGAAGGCGCGCCAACCCCACAAGCTGCGGGTGACGTCCGACCGGCCGCTGCGGCTGAAGGCGCTGCGCGTCCTGGCCGACGGCCACACCGCGCTACAGACACTCGAGCGCGATTCCATTCCCGCCGGGACGACCACCCTCGGCCCGCGAACGAACGTCCCCTTCTCGTCCGGCGTGAGTGGCGACGGCGACGTGGAAACGGACTACTTCGTGCTGTTCGCCGCCCCCCCCACCGACGAGCTCCCCACTCCGACGCTGGTCCTGAGCCGCCACAACCAACTGTGCGAGACCCGCACGCGGCACCCCATCTCGCGGTTTCTGTTCGATTCGACCGACGCCAAGTTCGACCCCGCACGCCTCGTCCGCTGCGTCGTTCCGCTGACAGTGCGAAAGTGAATGCGTTAGTAGCGGCGACGCGCTGAGCCAAACCCCATCTCCTGGAACGACTTCCGCCGCTTACCTGCGGCGGCGTCGCTCCAACATAGATTCTTGCGGCCGACTCAATGCTTTTCTAACGGGGTGTCTCCCTTCCGCGAAACCAATGAGGCCCGTCCGACCGTCGCCGTTGTGGTGTGAAGCTGTACCGGCTGTGACGGGCCTTCCGCGCGGGTTCCGGTAGTCCGGTTCGGGCGGATCGATGGGGGCCGTCCGCGGGTGCCGATTAGAGCGCCGGTACGATTTCACCCGCCGGGAGGGGTGGCGATGCGACTGCGGGTTCCGACGGCGGTGCTAGTTCTGGCCCTCTTGCCGGCTGCGGCATGCGCGCAGGCGGTCGGCTACACGTCTGCGTTCGAGCAGGAAGCGCAGCCGAAGCAACTCCCACCGGTGGTACAGCCGAAGAAGGGGCCGGACCCGAAGGCGCCGGACCCGAAGGCGCCGGACCCGATCGACCGGCTACTCGCGCCGGCGTTCGCCCGCGGCACCGAGGCCGGCGGGTTCGCCGCGCGGTCGTTCAACGAGAACTTCGACGGCGACAACATCGGCGTCCTGTACCGCCAGTCGGTCCTCCTGGGCTACGTCCCGGTGACGGTGCCGACCGGGTTCACCCAGCAAATCGTCGGCACGGTGCCGCGCCAGGTGGGCACCACGCCGCGGGTCATCGGGTTCAACCGGACCGTCGTCATCAACGCCGACTCGGGCGGGAACCCGATCGGCCAGCCGGTCGTCATCACCACGCCGGTGGTGGTACAGGACCCGGTCATCGTGCTGGACCCGGTCGTCGCCACGACCCAGACGAACGGGACGGCGTTCGTGCCGCAGCGGGGGGTAGTGGTGCTGCCGGTGGCGTCGCGGTACAGCGGCATCCAGATCACCGACAACGACTCGCCGCGGCCGACCGACCGCCTGTACTTCGGCTACCAGTTCTACTCCGACGTCGGGTACTCGATGAACCCCGACACCGGCGGCGCGGACGTGCAGCGGCAGATGGCGGGGTTCGAAATGACCCTCCTGGACGGCGACGCGTCCGTGGGCATGCGGCTGCCGTACACGCAACAGTACGGCCCCGCCGCGCTCGCGTCGCAGACCGTGGGCGACCTGTCGGTGCTGTTCAAGTACGCCTTCTACAACAACCGCCAGACCGGCAGCCTGGCCACCCTCGGCCTGGTGGTCACCACCCCGACCGGCGGCGGCACCGACGTCCAACTCCTCGACGGCTCGACGGTCCCGCACTCGACGCTCTTCCAGCCGTGGCTCGGGTTCGTGACGATGTTCGACGCCGGGTACGTACAGGGGATCACGAACCTGATCGTCCCCACCGACTCGCGTGACCCGACGGTGTACGGGGCGAGCCTGGGTGCCGGGTACTTCGCGTACCAGAACCCGAACGGCCTGCTCACCGGCATCACGCCGCGGGCCGAGGTACACGTGCGGACGCCGTTCAACCACCGCGACGCGGACGGGCTGGTCTACTTCCCCGACCAGGTGAACGTGAACGCCGGCCTCACGTTCCGGTTCGGCCGTACGGCCCTGAACACCGGCGTGAGCGTGCCGGTTGTCGGCCCGCGGCCGTGGGCGGTCGAGGCCATGAGCTTTTTGAACATCAACTTCTGACCGGCGGCGGGGCCGCCCCCGCCTCAACCCTCCAATCCGAACGCCCTTCCGACCCGTCGGGATGGTGTCGGCCGGTCCGGTCGGTCTCACCGGCACGCGCCCCCTCGGGGGTGCGGGCTGGCGGGGTCGTACCGGCCGCGGCCCGCGTCCCCTCCGGGGAATTCGTCGGTCCCCCGCCCCCGACCGGCTACAGTTGCAAGGCGCCCGCCGCAGGACCATCCGAAGGATTTGGCCATGCCCTCGCGTCCGCCCGCCCGCCCGTTCCGCGTCGAACCGCTCGAAGACCGCGTCACCCCGACCGTCACCACCGACTTCACCGGCGGCACCCTGACCGTCACCCTCGGCGCCGCCAGCGACGCCGCCACGGTGACCGGCACCGGCGCCGGCACCGACCTGTCGGTGAGCGGGACCGGGCTGGCCGCGACGCCGTTCGTCGGCGTGAACTCACTCGTGGTCGTGGACGCCGGCGGGAACGCCAGCCAGACCGTGACCTTCGACGACGCCGCCCCCGGCACAGGCATCAACCTCCCCGGCGCGATCACCGTCAACGCCGTCGAGACGGTCCGCGTGGCGACGCTGAACGACGACCTGCGCGCGCTGTCCTTCGCCGTCGCCAACGCCCCGGCGGGGATCGTGCTCCTCGCCGGCGTGACCACTTCGGGCCCCGCCGGCCAGAGCTACGGCAGCCCCGTAACGATCGGCGACGTCGCCGTCCCCACGGTCACCGACGTCACCCTGACCGCCGCCGGCGACGGCGGCGTCGAGTTCCTGCAGTCGGTCAACGGGGCCGCGGCCGACACGTACAACCTGACCGTCAACGCCGCCTCCACGACGAACCCGACGCGGTTCGTCGGCCAGGTCGGCGGCGCGGTCCGGCTCGCCACGCTGACCACCGACGCACCCGGCGCCACGGTGTTCGCCGCGAACGTGACCACCAGCGGCGCCCAGTCCTACGCCGACGAGACCCGCGTCGGGGGCACGGCGGCGGTGCCGGTGAGCACCGTCATCTTCACGTCGTCGGCCGGCGGCGTGTCGTTCCTCGGCACCCTCGACACCGCGGCCACCGCCCCGAACCCGGTGAGCGTGGTGGTGAACGCCCCGCAGGTCACCCGGTTCGCCGCCGAGGTCGGCGGCAAGTCCAAGCTCCTGTTCCTGACCACCGACGGCGGCGCCGGCTCCAGCACCGAGATCGGCTCGAACGTCGGCACGACCGGGAACCAGACCTACGGCGACGCGGTGACCCTGACCGGGGCGACGGTGGTGCTGTCCACGACGCTCAACGGGGCGATCGCCTTCGGCAGCACCGTAAACGGCGCCAGCGCCCTGACGGTGAACACTGGTGGCGCGACGTCGTTTAACAACAGCATCGGCGCCCTCACCCCCCTCGTCAGTCTGACGACCGACGCCGTCGGCACGACGACGTTCGGCGCCGCCACGCCGGCCGTGGTCGTCAACACGACCGGCGCGCAGACGTTCAACGACGCCGTAACGCTGAACGCCGACGCCGCCACGTTTACCTCCTCCGCCGGCGGCAACGTCTTGTTCGCCGGCGTGGTGAACGGCTCAAACATCGGCACCACGGCGCTCGCGGTCAGCACGTCCGGCACCACGACGTTCGGGCTCGGCGCCGGCGTGACCACCCGCCTCCTGTCGCTGACCACCGACGCGCCGGGTACGACCGTCCTCGGCGGGTCCGTTACGACGGCCGGCGTCCAGTCCTACGGCGACCCGGTGACGGTGACGCCGGGCACGGGCGTGACGGCCGTAACGCTGTCGAACACGCCGGCGTCGAACGCGGCGATCACGTTCGGCGGCACGATCACCGGCGCCTCGGCGGTCCCGTTCGCGGCCCAGGCCGCGGGCAACCTGGTGCTCGGCGGGAACGTGACGCTGTCCACCGCCGGGTCGTCGTTCACAGCCCAGGCCGGCACGTCGGGCACCGGCAACGTGCAGATTCCGGTGGGCACGACGATCCGCGCCGACAACCAGACCTACCGCGCCGGCAACGGCCAGGGCGGGGTGACGACCGGGGCGGTGAACCTGCTGGTGACCGCGCCGCAGTTGCGGAACGCGGCCGGCACCGCCGCCCCGGTGTCGTTCGTCCTCCGTCAGGACGAGAGCATCACCGACGCCACGCTGCCGGCGGCCGCCCAGTTCGGCGGCACGTTCCCGCAGTCGGTGTCGCTCGTCTCGGAGGACGGCTCGCTCACCCTCGCGGCCACGAGCATCGCCGGGCCGCAGACCACCAGCGTCCTGCTATCGGCCGACGACGCGGTGACGCTCGGCACGCCGCTGTCCGCGCCCGGGGGCACGGTCCGGCTCCGCTCCGCGACCGGCGCCGTAACGCAGACCGCGGCCGGCACGATCACCGCCGCGGCCCTCGGCGTGCGCGCCGCCACCGGCATCGACCTGACCGCGGCCCCGAACGCGGCCACGCTCGTCGCCGGGGTGTCGGCCGCGGGCGCCGTGCGCTACGCCACCGCCACGCCCGTCACGGTCGGCCCCGTGGCGACCGACCCGTTCACCGGCCTGTTCCCGGTCACCGCCGGCCTCCAGACCACGGGCGCCGCCGTGGACGTCAGCCCGGCCGGAGCCGGCACCCTCGACCTCACCGTCGTCGCGCCCCTCGCCGGCACCGCGGTCAACGTCACCGGCGGGGCCGGAGACGACCGCGTGACCGTGAACTACGGGTTCGGCGCCACCCTGGGCAACGGCCTGACCTTCACCGGCGGCGGCGGCACCGACACCCTCGCCCTTACCGACGCGGGCGCGACGGCGGTCCACTCGTACACGGTCAACGGCACCGTCGTGCGCGACGCGGCGGCGGCGATCAACCTGCCCGGCGTCGAGAACCTGGCGATCACCGGCGGCGACGGGGCCGACGCGTTCGCCGTCACGCCGAGCGCGACCTTCACCGTCAGCGTCGCTGGCGGGAACCCGAGCACGGGGACCGGCGACGGCCTGACGGTGGACCTGACTGGCGTCACGACCCCGTCGCTGACGACGAGCCGTACGGCGACCGGCCTCCAGGGCACGGCGACGTTCGGCAACCGTCAAACGCTCACGTTCGGAGGCGTCGAGACGCTCACGCCGTCCGCCGACGTGCGCGTGACCGCGACCGGCCCGGCCGAGATCCGCAGCGGCGAGACGGGCACCGTCACCGTCGTCGTTACGAACGCCGGGCCGGGCGCGGTGGACGACGTGCCGCTCACAGACGCCTCCAAGGCCGGCACGACCGCGACGTGGACGGCGGTCGCGCCGGGGGTGGAGCGCGGCGGCGGCGAGCGGCACTGGGAACATCAGCACGACCGCCGACCTCGCCGCCGGCGGGACCGTCACGTTCACGATCCAACTCGGGGTGTCCGGGGCGGCCCGCGGCGCCGTGACGAACACGTTCACCGCCGGCAACTCGATCAACGCCTTCGAACTCGACCCGGCGAACAACAGCGCCTCGACGACGATCACCACCGGCGCCACGGACATCGTCGGCGTCGGGTGGGCCAAGGGCCGGTCATCGGCGTACAACCCTGGACGGCACCGGTTGGCTTCGCAAGTTCCGCGGCGTTCGACCTCGCCTACAGCGGCGGCGTGACGGTCGCGACCGGCGACATCACCGGCGACGGTTTCCAGGACGTCGTCGCCGGCTCGGCGGTAGGGGCGTCTCGCATCACCGCGTTCGACGGCCGCACGGGCGCGGAACTGGCGACGTTTTTCGCCTTCCCCGGGTTCACCGGCGGCGTGAACGTGGCTGTCGCCGGCGGGAAGATCGTTGCCGGCGCGGGCGTCGGCGGCGGGCCGGTCGTGGCGCTGTTCACGCTCGGCAGCGGCGGCGTCACGGAGGTGAACCGGTTCCTCGCGTTCGGCGAGGGTTTCCGCGGCGGCGTGCAGGTCGGCGGCTCGGAGAACCTGTTGGTGGTCGGCGCCGGCCCCGGCGGCGGCCCGCACGTGAAGGTGTTCGACGCCGCCACCCTGGCCCAGCGCTCGAGCTTCTTCGCCTTCCCGCTCGGCAGCACCGACGGGGTGACGGTCGCGGTCGGCGGCACGACCGCGGCCCCGACGATTCTCGTCGGGTCTGGGCTCGGCTCGGTGCCGGTGGCGGTCACGTTCGACGCCACCACGTTGCAGCAGGTCGGCAGCTTTCAGGCGTTCGAGAGTACCTTCCGCGGCGGCGTCCGCGTCGCGGGCGGCGGGATCGTGAACGGCAAGACGACGACCGTGGTCGCGCCCGGCGGCGGCGGGTCGAGCCGCGTCCGCATCTTGAACGTGGACCTGGCGACCGTGCGCGACTTCTTCGCGTTCGAGTCGGCCTTCACCGGCGGGGTGTACGTGGGGTGATACGCTTGAAGCCCACCCGTGCAACGGGTGGGCTTCCCCAGACTTCAGACCTCAACGCGTAGTCGGCTGAGGTGCCCCGGAAGTACCGTACCAGTCGTCGCGCGTCGGCGGTAACCCAGCCTTACCGTCGGGCGCCGGCTTCACGAACAGCACCTGATTCAGCTGATAAATCCCCGCGTCGAATCCCATCGTCGCCCCGGACATGTAAATTCGGTAGATGCGATACGTCGCCTCGTCCAGGATGCGGAGGACGTCCTCGCGGTTGGCCTCCAGGTTGCGCACCCAGTTTTGAAGCGTGCGGGTGTAGTGCTCGCGGATGTTCTCCACGTCCCGCGCCTCCAACCCCGCCCGCGCCGCCTCGCCGACCACGAACGGCAGCGTCTGTAGGTCACCGTTCGGGAAGACGTACTTCCGGGCGAACGAAGTCCAGCGTGGTAACGGCGTGTGTGGCCGGAGGTTGATGGCGTGGTGCAGGTACACGCCGCCCGGCTTCAGCGCCTTCGCCACGCCCCGCATGTACACCGGCAGGTTGCGGTTCCCCACTTCCTCGGTCATCCCGATACTCGACACCGCGTCGAATTCGTCGGCGTAGGGCATCTCGCGGAAGTGGCAGAACTCGATTTTGATGCGCGATTCGAGTCCCGCCTCGCGGTTGGCGCGGATGGCCCACTCGGCCTGCTCGCCGGCCAGCGTCACGCCGACGCCGGTCACGCCGTAATGCTGCACGGCGTGCCGAAGCAACCCGCCCCAGCCGCAGCCGATGTCCAGGAGCCGCTGCCCCGGACGCAGCCGCAGCTTTTTGCAGACGTGGTCGAGTTTCTGCCGCTGGGCGTCGTCGAGGCTGTCGTCCGCGCCGCGGAAGTAGGCGCAGGTGTAGACCATCGTCGGGCCGAGGAACAGGCGGTAAAAATCGCCCGGCCGGTCGTAGTGGATGCTGATGCCGCGGCGGTCAGCCTCGTTGCTCTGGTCCCCGCTGCGCGGCCGGCCGATCTTCGACGGGTCGCGCGGGTTCCGCTGCTTCGGCACCTTCAGCAGGAGGCCCAGCACGCGCAGCTTGGCCCGAAACGTCAGGCTTCCCATCATGCCGACGATGTGGCGGAGCCAGGCGACGAACGCGAGTATGTCCCCCTCGATGTCGCAGTCGTCGAAGACGTAGGACTCGCCGAGCCCGCCGGGGCCGATCGGCCAGAACATCGCGCGGGCCGCGCCGGCGTGCTTGAGCACCAGGGTGAACCCCGCCGGCGGGCCGGTCTGCCAGCTCCGCCCCGTCCAGAACCGCGCCGCCACGCCGCCGGTGTACCCGGCCGACAGCGATTCCAACACGCGGATCGAAGCGCCGACCGCCGCGTCGTCCGACCCGGCCGCAGGACTGCCCATAGCGCCGACCCCGAGGGTTCCAGAAACCCTCAGTTTAGAGACGGTGGCAACCCGAGCCAAGACGAACGAATCGAAATCAGAACGCTTGTTGAACGCCGAACCAGAATTGGAACGGGGTTGAGTCGTTGACCGTCTTCGCCATGTCGAACCGGAAGGTGATCCGTTCGATGAAACTGAACACCGCCACGTCGGCCCGGACGCCCGCGCCGAGCGCGTGGGCGACTCCGCCGCCGACACCCCTGCCGCCGACGTACACCTCACCCACGTCGTAGAACGCCACGGCCGTGAGGCTGCGGACGCCGACCGTGTGGTCGAGCGCGTCCCACTCCGCCTGCCGTACGATCGGGACTCGAAGCTCGGCGTTGGCGACCCAGAGTGCACTCCCCTGCCGCTCGGCCAGATCGTACCCGCGGAATAGCGTCCCCCCGCCGAGGGCGAAGAACTGCCCGCGGTCCGGGAACGCCATCATGCCGACCGCGCGCCCCGCGAGCCGCACGCGGCCCGCGTCCTCCGGCAGCGAGTACACGCCGGCCAGTTCCAGGCGCCCCTGTGCCGTGCCGGTCCAGTCCGGCACACGGGCCTGACCCGCGGCTACTTTCATGTCCACCCAGCCACCCATCTCCGGGTCCCAGTACGGCGTGTACAGGTTCCCACGCAAGTGCCAGCCGACGTTCCACAACTCGTTCGGCCGCACCGCCCCGTCGGCCGGGGTGCGGGCGACCGGGAGGAAGTTGTCGCTGTAGACGGTGTACGCCTCGTGGTACAGCGTCGGCGGCAGGTACAGACTCGACGACTGGCGTAGCACCCACCGGTAGTACGCGGACGCCCGCTGCGGCCCGCCGCCGCCGTCGGTGTCGCCGTACGGGCCGCCGACGCGCCGCTCGTAGTTGAAGCCGATCTCGGCCATCTCCCGCGGGATCGTCAGGTCGGCGCCCGCCACCAGGTCGCGGTAGTCGGTGCGGTAGGCGCCGTAGACGCCGCCGCGAGCCACGTTCGGTCGGTTCACCCCGAACCGTAGCCCCGCCATGGTGGACCGCGTGTACCACGGGTCCGGGTACGACACGCCCCACACCCACGGCCCCGCCGTGATGTTCCACCGGTCGTAGTCGCTCGTCAGGTCGGTCTCGTCGAGCATCGAGTAGACCGGCGTCAGGCGGAGTGTGTACTCCGGCTTCCAGCGGTTGTTCCCGGGGTTGGCGTCGAGGAGCACCCGGTCCGGGTCCACCTCCACTTGCGTCGGCTCGGCTGGCAACCGTGCCGTCACCTCCCACCGCCCGTCGCCGAGCGGTTTTACCCCAACACCGTCCGGGAGGAGGACCGGGGCGTCGGTAACCGGCAGCGGCACTCGAACCACGCGCCCGCCGGGGAGCGTAAAGCCGACCACCGTCGGCTCCGCGAGTTCGCGTGACTGGCGCACCACCACGGACACATCCGCTCCCGGCCCGGCCCGGGGTCCCGGCGTTCGCCCGGTCGAGACCGATTCGACAGCCCAGTCGGTGAGCCCGCGGCCGTACACCCAGCGGTCGAAGAACTCGCCCCAGTCGCGGCCGGTGTACGCCTCCAGTTCGGCCCGCAGGTCGGCGGCCTGCAAGACGCGCCAGCGGTACTTCGCCACCAACCCGCGGGTGAAGTCGAGGAACGCGGCCTCGCCGAGCCGGTCCTCGATCATGCCGAACACCTTGGAGCCGCGGTCGTAGGCGCCCGTGAACAACCGGCTGAGGTGTCCGTACTCCGCGAGCGGTAGCGCCGCCGGTTGCATCTGACCGTTACGGACCGCGGCCTGCACCCCGGCGAACCGGTAGTTGTCGCGGCGGATGTTCGGGAGCCATTCCAGGCCCGCCGGCCAGTCCGCGAAGGCGTTGTTCTTGCCACGCCTCTGGTCCATGTAGCGGTGGGTGAAGTACGACGCCGAGCCCTCGTCCATGAACGGCTCGGCATAGCCGTTCGTGCCGACCAGGTTGTACCACCACTGGTGGCAGACCTCGTGCGCGACCAGGTACTCGACGTACCCGCGCATCAGCTTGGGCATCCCGAACACACGCTCGTCGATCATCACGAGCCCGGCGCACTCGTTGCCGTTCCACCCGAAGTACGACTCGGCCAGGGTGAACTGCGCGTGCGGGAACGGGCCGAGCCAGTCGGAATACACCGGGATCGCCTCGGCGACGACCTTCAGCATCTCGTTCGCGTACCACTCGTGCTCGGGAAGTGCGAAGCAGCGCAGCGGTACCGTGCGCCCGTCCGGCAACTGGGTCGTCGCGCGAAACTCGCGGTACCGCTTGCTGGCGAGGATCGAGAAGTCGCGGCCGACGAACGGCTCGAACTCGACCGTCCTCCACCCGTCGGTCACGGTCTCGGATTTTGTCGTCGCCGGGCATACCAACAACTCGTCGGCCGGGAGTGTGATGCGGGCGGTGAAGACGCCGGCTTCGTTGAACCACGGCTGATGCCACGGGATGAACGGCATGGGTCGCCAGCCGCTGTCGTCGCAGAAGGCGAGGAGGGGCAGAGCGTTCGTGAGGTAGGTCACCCCCTGCCAGTGCCCCCAGCGCCCCTGCTTATTCGGGAGTTGGAGCGCGATGCCGAGTTCAACGGTCACCGATTCCCCAGGTCCGACAGGGTCAGGCAGCGGGAAGCGAAGCGTGGTCCGATTCGCCACGTCGTACTCGAACCGAAGCGCAACCGGGGACGCGAGCCGACGGCCGGAATGTGCGACGAGCGCGGCGCCAGTTAAGCGACCGGGGTGCCCAAGGCGATCGAGCCCCTGGGACGGCGTGACGCGGAGCATCTCCAGCGTGTTGGAAAAGAGGCGTTCGTCGTCCGGCGGGATGGTGTAGTGCGGGTAAAAATTGAACACGAGCTCGGCGACTGGTCGGCGGGACGTATTCGTCCAACTCACCCGCTGACGGACATCCGCCGTGTGAGCGGTGGTGTCGAGTTGGACGGCCAGTTCGTATCGCGGCAGGTACGACGGAGGAGTGCTATCCCCCGCGGACACAACGGAGGTCCCCCCGCCCCTCGTCACCAAGGCGAGGACGGCCCAGATTAGCCGAAACCGAATGACCGACCGCGTCACGGCACCTCGTGTGGTGTGCGGGTGGGCGACGCGGTCATATCAAAGCAGGCGAAATCCGCCAGATCAACCGGGGGGGTGGCGACGGCACGGGAGCCGGTCGGACGAGCGGACGCCCGCAGGCAGTTCACCCTCGTCAGGGATCAGAATGGGAAGGCCGTTCTTGATTGGGAACTGGACGCGGCAACCGGAGCAGACCAACACCTGCTGTACCCTGCTGAGGGTGGACTGGCGACGTGGGTCGAGCGGGCAACGGAGTAATGCGAGGACGGCGTCTTCCATCAAGATAAGCTATGAAAACGACGACACCCCGCCCACTTGCGTGGGCGGGGCGTCGATAATCTTTGACGGGTGTGTGGTGGTGTGGTGTGGGTCGGGGGCATGGCTGCTCTCGGGGGTGACCCGGGCAGCGTGTGTGTCATCCTTAGAAAGGAGGTGATCCAACCGCAGGTTCCCCTACGGTTACCTTGTTACGACTTAGTCCCAATCAGGAAGTCCGTCTTCGGCGCCGCGAGGCGACTTCGGACGTCCCTCCCTTTCGTGGCTTGACGGGCGGTGTGTACAAGGCTCAGGAACACATTCACCGCGGTGTTGCTGACCCGCGATTACTAGCGATTCCGGCTTCACGCAGGCGGGTTGCAGCCTGCGATCTGAACTGGGGCGTGCTTTCGGGGGTCGGCTTCTGCTCGCGCAGTCGCGTCCCTCTGTCCACGCCATTGTAGCACGTGTGCAGCCCTGGACATAAAGGCCATGAGGACTTGACGTCATCCCCACCTTCCTCCGGTTTGACACCGGCAGTCCCCCTCGAGTGCCCCTTTCGGGTTGCAACAAGGGGTAAGGGTTTCGCTCGTTATGGGACTTAACCCGACATCTCACGACACGAGCTGACGACAGCCATGCAGCACCTGTACCAGCTTCCGGGTTGGATACCGTTCGTTCCCGTTTCCGGGTCCTACCTGCTGGCGCTTTCGCACATGTCAAGTCCAGGATAAGGTTCTTCGCGTAGCCTCGAATTAAGCCACATGCTCCACCGCTTGTGTGAGCCCCCGTCAATTCCTTTGAGTTTCAGCCTTGCGACCATACTCCCCAGGCGGAGAACTTAGCACTTTGGCTGCGGCAGTAACCCCATGCCAGGGCTACTACCCAGTTCTCATCGTTTAGGGCCAGGACTACCGGGGTATCTAATCCCGTTCGCTCCCCTGGCTTTCGCGCCTCAGCGTCAGAGAGGGTCCAGCGTGCCGCCTTCGCCACCGGAGTTCCTGTGGATATCAACGCATTTCACCGCTCCACCCACAGTTCCGCACGCCCCTACCCCCCTCGAGGCCGCCCGTACCCGGGGCCGTTCCACGGTTGAGCCGTGGGATTTCACCCCGGACGCGGCAGCCCGCCTACGCGCCCTTTAAGCCCAGTGATTCCGAACAACGTTCGCTCGGTTCGTCTTACCGCGGCTGCTGGCACGAACTTAGCCCGAGCTTCCTCCAGGGATGGATCCGCCTTGCGGCTTTCTCCCCCTCGACAGGGCTTTACAACCCGAAGGCCTTCGTCGCCCACGCGGCATCGCTCGGTCAGGGTTGCCCCCATTGCCGAAGATCCTCGACTGCAGCCACCCGTAGGTGTCTCGCCAGTGTCTCAGTGCGAGTGGCGCGGGTCGTGCTCTCACACCCGCTAGACATCTCCCCCTTGGTGGGCCGTTACCCCGCCAACTAGGTAATATCACGTAGGCCCCGCCTCAGGCGCCGGAGCTTTGCTCTCCCGAGGTCATCCGGTATTACCCCGCCTCTCGGCGGGCTATCCCGGACCTGGGGGTAGGTACCTACGCCTTACTGCCCCTTACGCCGGTTCCCCCCATTGCTGGGGATTCCCGCGACTTGCATGCCTCATCCATGCCGCCAACGTTCGTTCTGAGCCAGGATCAAACCCTTCAAAGTGTTTGTAGTCCCCGCCGAAGCGGGGTCCTGTCTCGTATCCATCAGCCGCCGGCCGAACCGACCGGTTACCAACTACCAACGACCCCTCGCGGGGTCATCCGCAGCAGAGACCGGACGGCCCTCCAGCGACCTGTCCCGACCCCCACCACACCACCACACACTTGTCAAAGATCGTGTGAGACGTATCCGTCTCACAGCCACCCTTTCGGGTGTTCACAGTTACTCAACCGGGCGTCACCGGGAGTAACCAATATTATGCCGGCGATGACCTACTCTCGCGCTGGACGGGGTCATCCGCAGCAGAGACCAGGCGGCCCTCCAGCGGCCTGTCCCGACCCCCACCACACCACCACACACTTGTCAAAGATCGCGTCACAACCGATGCTGCGACACGGGAATGATAAGAGCACCCCCCGGTAGCGGCAACGCCCCGGGGAAAAAAAATGGGAAACGACCCCCACCCCGGGCGGCCAGTCGTGTCCGGCCGCCGGCCTTCGTCCCCGGCCCACTGGATGGGGGGGTGGCGAGACGTTACAACGAGTCTGGCGGGGCGGCGCCGACCCGTCAAGCAGAAAGGCTTGTCCTCAACGGATTTTCGCCATGCCCACACCCCACGCCCTCGTCCTGCGAGCCCCGGGGTCGAACTGCGATCGGGAGGCAGCCGCGGCGTTCGAGATGGCCGGGGCGAAGGTCGAGCGGGTCCACGTCAACGCGATCCGCGAAAACCCGCGTCTCCTGAAACGCTTCCAGATTCTCACGGTGCCGGGAGGCTTCAGCTACGGCGACGACATCGCGGCTGGGAAGGTGTTCGCCTTGCAACTCCAGCACTTCCTGGCCGACTCGCTTCGCCAGTTCCGCGACGACGAGAAGTTGCTGCTCGGCATCTGCAACGGCTTCCAGACGCTCCTGAAGGCCGGCCTGCTGGTGCCGCCCGACGAGGACGGCCCGCTCGTTACGCTCGGGTTCAACGAGAACGGCCGCTTCGAGGACCGCTGGGTAAAGTTGCGGGCCACGCCGGGGAAGTGCGTCTTCTTGAAGGGCGTGACCGAACTCAACGTGCCTGTCGCACACGGGGAAGGGAACTTCGTCGGCCGCAAGGAGTGGATCGTCCGCGGGCTGGACCAGGCCGGGCAGATCGTGCTGCGCTACGCGGGGGCGAACGGACACGCCAACGGCTTCCCCGAGAACCCGAACGGCTCGCAGGACGACGTCGCCGGCGTTACGGACGCGACGGGTCGCGTCCTCGGGTTGATGCCGCACCCGGAGCGGCACATCTTCCCGACCCAGCACCCGCAGTGGACGCGGCTGGGCTTGAAGGCGGAAGGCGAGGGGATGCGAGTGTTCCGCAACGCGGTCGAGTTCTTCGCGCAAAGCTAAAAACGGAGTTCGGACAGGATAACAGGACGAGCGGGCTGCCGAGCCAAGCCCTGGGTCGGCAGCCCGCTCGGCCTGTTATCCTGTCCGAACTCCGTTTTTAGCGTTGCGCGAAGTACGCGACCGCGTTGCGGAACAC
>JBGAQM010000038.1:0-24885 GCA_044220735.1 Urbifossiella sp.
TCCGGTCGACCATGCGGCGGTCGGTGTGGGCGAAGTAGACGTTGTTCTTGAAGAAGTCGCAGTGGCCGTAGACGTGCGCGATCACCAGCTTCTGGTCGACCAGCGCGTTCGACTTCATCAGGTAGGCGTAGCACGGGTCGTTGTTGATCACGAGCTCGTAGATCTTGCTGAGCCCGTAGCGGTAGCCCTTCTGCAGCCGGTCGAACTCCATCCCGAAGCGCCAGTGCGGGTAGCGGGTCGGGAAGCCGCCGAAGGCGGCGACCTCGTTCAGCTCGTCGTGGTCGACGAGCTCGAAGATGGTCGGGAAGAAGTCGAGGCCGAAGCCCCGCGCATGCTTCTCGATCTCCGCGCGGGCGCGCTCCAGGTCGGAGGTGAGGTTCATCGCCGCCCTCCGCCTCAGCGGCCCTGGCCGAGGAAGTCCTTGATCGACTTCAGGATCCCGTCCCGGTCGGGGATCTCGGAAGTGATCACGCGCTCGTCCTTCGGGAAGCGCGCGTCGAGGTCCTTCTTGAACTGGCCCGAGCCGTAGGCGCTGCGCACCTGCCCGTAGCAGAAGACGTTCGCGTTCGGGAGGATCCGCTGCTCGAGCAGCTCGACGCAGCGCTCCGTGTCGCGCCCCGACCAGTTGTCGCCGTCGCTGAAGTGGAACGGGTAGACGTTCCACGACGCCGCGGGGAAGCGCTCGTCCATCATGCTGGCGCAGAGCTCGTAGGCCGAGCTGATCTTCGTGCCGCCGGACTCGCGCAGGTGGAAGAACGTGTGCTCGTCGACTTCGCGCGCCGCGGCGTCGTGCACGATGTAGCGGATCTGCAGGCTCTTGTACTGGCTCTTGAGCCACGCGTTGATCCAGAAGGCCTCGACGCGCACGATCTCCTTCTGCTCCTTCCCCATGCTGCCGCTCACGTCCATCATGTAGATGACCGCGGCGCTGTTCTCCGGCGCGTTCTTCTCCTTCCAGCTGCGGTAGTGGCGGTCGCCGCGGATCGGGATCAGGCGCGGATCGGCGGCGTCGAAGGTCCCGGCGATGAGCTGCCGCCGGAGCGCGAGCTCCTCGCCCAGGATCTCGGCGAGCTCCGCGAGCGGCACCTCGACCTCGAGGACGTGGTCGCCGGGCTGGTCGCCGGCCTGCCCCTCGCCGCCTTCGCCGGGATCGCCATCGCCCTGGCCGACGCCCTGCTTCTTGTTGTCGCCGAAGCGGAAGTGCGGCAGCTCGATGCCCGGCAGCGGGATCGAGATCAGGTCCTTGCCCTTGCGCCCGAACATCTCGCCCTGCGAGACGAACTTCCGCAGGTCCGACTTGATCTTGCCGCGCACGATGTCGCGGAAGCGCGAGCGGTCGCGTTCGATGCGGCGGATCACGGCATCGCCTCCGGTCGCCCGGCTCCCCTCACGACTCCTTGGCGTCGCCGCGGGCGAAGATGCTCGCGACGAAGTTCAGCACGTCGGTGGCGCAGACGTCGCAGTAGCCGTAGTTCTTCACGAGCCGCGTCTTGACCACGTCGATCTTCTCCTGCGTGTCCTTGTCGACGACCGCGGAGACGAGGCTGGTGAGCTTGATCGAGTCCTTCTGGTCCTCGAAGAGCTTGAGCTCGAGGGCCTTCTGCAGGCGCTCGTTGCTGCGCCAGGTGAAGGTCTTCCCCTCCATGGCCAGGGCGCCGATGTAGTTCATGATCTCGCGGCGGAAGTCGTCCTTGCGCGAGTCGGGGATGCCGATCTTCTCCTCGATCGAGCGCATCAGCCGCTCGTCGGGCTCCTCGTCGCGGCCGGTGTACTTGTTGCGGACCTTCTCGCCCTGCGTGTAGGCCTTGAGGTTGTCGAGGTAGTTGCCGCAGAGGCGGGCGATCGCCTCCTCGTCGGCGGCGATGGCGCGCTGGACCTCGTTCTTGACGATGTCCTCGTACTCCTCGCGGACGACGCTCAGCAGCTCCTTGTAGTGCCGGTACTGGTCCTCGTCCTTGATCAGCGAGTGGTGCCGCAGGCCGTCTTCCAACTCCTTCATGACCATGAACGGGTTGATGTTGTCCTCGTCCGGGTGGGCGACGAGGGCGTTGCTGATCTTGTCCTGGATGTAGCGCGGGCTGATGCCGGTCATCCCCTCGGCCACGGCGTCGCGCTTCAGCTCGATGACGTTGTCCTCGGTGAAGCCGGGCATCGTCTTGCCGTTGTAGAGCTTCAGCTTCTGCATCACGCTCAGGCTAGCGTGTTTCGGCGGCGTCAGCCGGGTCAGCACCGCCCACATGGCCGCCACCTCGACCGTGTGCGGGGCGATGTGCTTCCCACGCACCTTCGCGCTGCTGTAGTCCTTCTCGTAAATCTTCACCTCGTCGCGCAGGCGGGTAACGTAGGGGATATCAATCTTGACGGTGCGGTCTCGCAGAGCCTCCATGAACTCGTTGTTCTGGAGTCGGCGGTACTCGGGCTCGTTCGTGTGGCCGAGAATCACCTCGTCGATGTCCGTCTGGGCGAACTTCTTCGGCTTGATTTTGTGCTCCTGCGACGCCCCGAGCAGGTCGTAGAGGAACGCCACGTCGAGCTTCAGCACCTCGATGAACTCGACGATGCCGCGGTTGGCGATGTTCAACTCGCCGTCGAAGTTGAACGCCCGCGGGTCGCTGTCGCTGCCGTACTCGGCGATCTTGCGGTAGTTGATGTCGCCGGTGAGTTCGGTGCTGTCCTGGTTTTTCTCGTCCTTCGGCTGGAAGGTGCCGATGCCGACGCGGTCCTTCTCGGACAACAGCATCCGGTACACCCGCACCTCGTTGTCCAACATTTTCAGCCAGTCACCGTCGTACTTCTGCAGCCGGGTGGCGAACTCGTACCGGCTGAACGGCGACAGGTCGCCCTTGATGCGCACGTCGTAGCGGTGCGGCTTCGCGGCCTGTTCGTTCAGCGACGCCACGAGCGTGGCCCGGTACTCCTCGGGAACGAGTTGCAGCGGCTCGCCGTGCATCGGGTCTTTCACCCAGGTGCCGTCCGGCCCCTTCCAGGAGAACGAGAAGAGCATCCCGTCGTCGGTACGGCTGTACTCCTCCAGGCCTCGCTTGAGGAGCCGGGCGATCGTGGATTTGGCGCTGCCGACGGGGCCGTGCAGCAGGATGACGCGGCGCTCGGTGCCGTACCCGAGGGCGGCGCTCTTGAACGTGTTGACCAACTGCATCAGCGACCGGTCGAGGCCGTAGATGCCGTCGCCGTGGCGGGCGGCGAAGTCGGTGAAGAACTTGAACCGGGTCAGCTTGTCCTTGTTCTCGTAGATGTCCTCGGTGCCGTGCGACAGCACCATGTCGTACAGCCGCTGGTACGCCGTGCGCGTCACTGCGGGCTGGGCGATGACGGTGTTTAGATAGTCCTGGAACGACCCCTCCCAGTGAAGCTTCTTGTAGTCGGTGAGGTCGATTTGGGAACGGATGCTGTCGAGGATCGCGGCTGCGGCGGCCATGGGGCAGTGTCCTCCGGGGCGGCGGGGGCCGCCGGGTAGTCGGGCTCCGCCCGGCCGCGCCCAAGAGGGGCGAGAGGCGCGGCCCGCCGGCGGTCTCGCGGCGGGGTCGGGAGGGGAGGTTCGAGTCGAGGCCGGCCGACAGGCTAGCCCATCGGATCGGCCGGGTACAAGTGCTGGCAGGCGGGTGCCCACCGCTTCTCATTCTACCCCCTCCGCCGGGTCCGTCCAAGTGTCCGCGCACGTCGGGGCGCTCCCGGCGTTCCTCGTGGCGTACACTGGGCTAGGCGCCGCCGCCCGCCGGTGGGTAGACCGGCCGTGCGGCCGGCGGGTTCGGGCCGCTTCCACGGAGGGCTTCACCGATGCGAAACTTGCTCGCCCTGGTCGGGGCACTGGTGGTCGGGTTCGGCGGCGTCGGCTGGTACCTCGGGTGGTACAAGCTGAACGTGTCCCGCAACACCGACGGCACCCTCCAGGTGACGACGAACGTGGACACGGGCCGCGTGGTGAAGGACGCCGGTGAGGGCGCCCGCCACGTCGGCGAGTTCATCGGCACGCAGGTCGAGAAGGTCCAGAAGGACGCCGCCGCCACGCCGGCCGCCCCGGCCAGCACGCCCGGCCCGAAGGCCGTGCCGACGCAGGGCGAGGCGGCGGCGTGGCTGTTCGGCATCGACCACGGCACGCCGGCGCCGAAGAAGTGAGTCCCCGTTCGTGGACCTGATCGAGTCGCGATCGATCTTCTCCCCGGCGACCGGCTTCATCCGCCGCGGCGGGTTCGACTGGACCTGCAACCCCTACGTCGGCTGCACGTTCGGCTGTTCCTACTGTTACGCGGCGTTCCTGCCGCAGAACCGCCGGCCGGTTGACGAGTGGGGCCGGTGGCTGACGGCGAAGTCGAACGCCGTCGAGTTGGCCCGCCGCCACGCGAAGAAGCTCGCCGGGGCGGCGGTCTACATGTCGAGCGTCACCGACCCGTACCAGCCGGCGGAACGGAGCCTCTTCCTTTCCCGAGGCATTCTCGAAGCACTGGTTCCGCATCAGCCGCGGCTCGTCGTCCAGACGCGCGGGCCACTCGTCGTCCGCGACATCGACCTGCTCCGGCAGCTACACTCCGTTCGGGTGAACGTGTCGATCCCGACGGATTCGGACGAGGTCCGCCGGGCGTTCGAGCCCAAGGCGTCGCCACTCGACCGCCGGTGGGCCGCGGCTGAGGAACTGAAGGCCGCGGGCATTCCCGTCGGCCTTTGCGTGACACCGACGCTCCCGCTCATCGCCCCAGAAGGGTTCTCCGCCCGCCTCGCCTCGTTCGCGCCCGCAGTGCTCGTGTGTCAGGACTTTCACGACGCCGGCGGCGGGTTCGGGGCCGACACCGGCGACGCCGCACGCTCGTTGCTCGCCCGTACCCGGTGGTCGTCCAGCGAGTACCGACGATTCGTGGCCACCCTGCGCGAACACTACCCGACCTTCGAGGGGGAGAGCGGGTTCTTCCCACCACCTGTTGCCGGTCCCAAATCTGCGCCGCCCGATGAAATGAGGGCTCTGTTCTGACGTTTCCTCGTCGGGTGGTCACGCACGTCGCGGAGGTCTGTCATGCCCCGCCTGTCGATGTCCGGTCAGCGTAAGGTGTTCGGCCTGGGACTATTCCTGACCGCCACCGCGGTCGGGTACTGGACGTTCTTCTCCGACGGCCTGCCGATCTGGCGCGGCCCCACGGCCAGCGCCTCCGAAATCGCCGCGGGCCGCGAACTGTTCGAGCGCGAGTGGAGCACGAACGACCCGATGGCCCACGGCGACGGCCTCGGGCCGGTGTTCAACGCCCGGTCGTGTGCGGCGTGCCACTTCCAGGGCGGGCTCGGCGGGGGTGGGGCGAACGAACACAACGCGATGGGGTTCGAGGTGCTACCGCGGCCGGGCGACCACTCGTTCCTCACCGGCACCATTCACAACTTCAGCTCGAACCCCGCGATCCGCGAGACGATCGGCCGGCTGAATCAGCTCCACCCGACGATCCCCGGCAGCACGACGACCAGCGGCCCACCCGACTGTCAGCGGACTGTGACCGTCCCCGACTTCAACCCCGTGCGGACGCAGTCGGTTCAGGCCACGTCGCTGTTCGGCGCGGGGTGGATTGACCTGATCTCCGACCGCGCCATCATCCGGAACGCCCGCAACCGCGGCGTCCGCACCGCCGTCCGCGAACTGTCGCTCCACTTCGACGACATCCCGGTTGGGAAGGTGCGTCACGTGTCCGGCGGCGTCGGCAAGTTCGGCTGGCGGGGCCAGTTCCACTCGCTCGCGGAGTTCGTCTCGGTGGCGTGTGCGAACGAACTCGGTCTCGGCACGCCGGACAACCCGCAGGCCCAACCGTTCACCAACCCCGGGCAGATGAGCGAACCCGACCTGGACCGCTCACAGGTGCGGCAGCTGGTGGCGTTCGTGAAGACGCTGCCGCGGCCGGTCGAGGCGGACGGCGGCGAGCACGCGGCCCGAGGACGCCAGTTGTTCGGCGAACTCGGCTGTGCCGCGTGCCACGTCCCCGACCTCGGCGGCGTGACCGGCGTCTACAGCGACTTCCTCCTCTACGTGATGGAAGACCCGACGCCGAGAAGCCGCGGCGGTTCGGGTGGTTACGACCCTGCCCCGCCGGAGCTGAACCTGCCGGACCGGCCCGAGAGCGAGACGCCGCCGAACGAGTGGAAGACGCCCCCGCTGTGGGGCGTGGCCGACTCGGCCCCGTACTGGCACGACGGCTCGGCCGCGACGCTGAAGGACGCGATCCTGAAGCACCAGGGCAACGGCAAGGCGGTGAGCGAGCGGTACAAGAAGCTGTCGGCAGCGGACCAGGCGGCGGTGCTGGCCTTCCTCGGTACACTGTAGGCGACGCAGGACGCGCAGCCGCTGCGGAATTCGGCCGTCACCCGCCTGGCCCGGAAGTGAAGAAACCGACCCGCACCGAACTCCTGGCCGCCGCCGGCAAGTCCATTCCCGACGTCGTCGCCCCCGGGTTGAAGGTGCTGTTCTGCGGCATCAACCCGGGGCTGTACACGGCGGCGATCGGCCACCACTTCGGCCGCCCCGGCAACCGCTTCTGGCCGACCCTTCACGCCGCCGGGTTCACACCGCGCCGCTACGACCCGTCCGAGCAGCGGGAATTGCTTCCGCTCGGATTCGGGATCACGAACGTGGTCGAGCGTGCGACCGCCGCCGCGGACGAGTTGACAGACGACGAGTTTCGCGCGGGCGGCGTGGTGCTGGCCAAGAAAGTGGAACAGCTCGCGCCGGGGTTCCTGGCGGTGCTCGGCGTGGGGGCGTACCGCGTCGCATTCGGAAAGCCGAAAGCGGCCGTCGGAGATCAGCCGGAGCGGATCGGTGGAACGCGGGTGTGGGTGCTCCCGAACCCAAGTGGCCTGAACGCCCACTACCAGGCCGACGCCCTGGCGCGAGTGTTCCGCGAGTTGCGAGACGCCGCGGTCGGCTGAGCCATTACGCAGCGGCCCTGCACGCGACATCGGCCGGTGTCACGGTCGAACCCGGTCGGCGGCGCAGGACGACGACCGACTCGGACAGGCCCGGGTTCCGCACCAGCGCCTCGGTCTCGAACGGCAGTCTGAGCAGCCGTCGGGCGTCGAACAGCGTCTCGCACAGCGAGTCGTGCGTCCAGACGTGGTAGTGGATGCTGTACCCCGACCCGGCGATGTTCTCCACCTGCGCCTCGACCCCGTCCTCGGGGAACTTCTGCGCCAGCCGCACGAATTCGCGGACGTGATCGCGGTAACCCCACTCCGGCCCGTCCGTGTAGTCGCGGAGTAAGTGCTCAGTTGTCGTCAGCGGGCGGTCGCGGTCGAAGGTGCCGTCGCGGTCCGGCACCGACAGGAACAGCACGCCGCCGGGCCGCAGGACCGCAAGGAACCGGGCGAGCACGCCGTACACGTTTTGGGCGTGTTCGAGGAAGTGGTTGGCGACCACGAAGTCGAGCGAGGCGTCGGCGACCGTGGCGAGCCGTTCGCCGTCGTCCACGATGTCCACGTGAACGAGCCGCTCCGCCGCCAGGTCTGGGTACTGCCGGCGGAGGCCGGGCGTGTCGAACCGGTCGAGGTACCGCACCCGCGCCCGCGACGGCACGCGCAGCGGGTGGTGGAGGCCGCCGATCTCGACGCCGTCGCCGGCGAGGTAGCGGGCGGCCAGGAACTCGCGTAGGTAGTGGGGGTGGGCGCGCCCCCGCCAGACCCGGCGGGCGCGGTCGGCGAGTCGTCGGCCGAGGAACCGCTCGAGAGGCATCCGGCACCCCCTTTCGCCCGCTCAGGCCCGCCGGCCGGCGAGGTCGTGGAAGAAGTCCTCGAACCGCCGGGTCATGGCGTCGCGGCTGTATTCAGCCTCGACCTTCCGCCGGGCCGCGGCCCCGAACGCTGCCGCCATCAGCGGCCGGGCGAGATACCGGCTCACCCCCTCGGCCAGCGCCGCGGGGTTGCTCGGCGGCACGATCAGGCCGTTCCTGCCGTCGTCGATGAGCGTCGGGTTCGCCCCCACGGCCGTCGCCACCACCGCACGGCCGGCGGCCATGTACTCCAACAAGGCGTTCGACATCCCCTCCGAGTGCGACGGCAGTACCGCCACCTCGACCGTCCTCAGGAACGCCGCGGCGTCCGACACGGACCCGCGAAACGTGAACCGGTTCCCGAGTCCGAGTTCGGCGTGCAATCGTTCCAACTCCTCACGCTGTTCGCCGTCGCCGGCGACCTCGAACACCAGGCACGGGTGCTGGTCCAGGAGAAGTTTTGCGGCGTGCATGAGGCCCGGGATGTTCTTCACCGGGCGGAGGTTCGCCACGCAGCCGACGCGGACGCGCTTCTTGGTCGTGTCCGGCAGCATGAACCGGTTGAACCGCTGCGTATCGACGCCGTTCTCCAGCACGACAACGCGGTCGGCGGCGTACCCGTCGCCGGCGACGATCGCGTCGCGGCCCGCGGCGGTGTTCGTGAGGAACCGGCTGACGAACGGCCGGATGACCCGCCCCGCAACGCGGTCACGGCGGGTGAGAGCGTAGCCGAGGTTGTTCCGCACGCGCACGACGGCCTTCACCCCCGCCGCGCGGGCGACCGGGACGCCGAAATACGACGAGTCCTGGAAGTACGTCTGCACCACGTCCGGCCGCGACTCGCGCCAGAACGCCCGGAGCCGTCCGGCGGCGCGGACGCCCCCCCGACTCAGGAGTTTCCGCACCCCCAACCGCACCACCGGGCAGCCCGCCGGTTCCAGCGCCCGCGACAGGTCGTCCTCGCCGTCGAGCAGCACGAGCGACGGCCGCACGCGGGTGCGGTCGAGTTTGTTGATGAGGGCGACGAGTTGGCTCTCGGTCCCGGCGCGGGTGAGCCGGTCGATGACGAACGACACGCGGACCGGGTCAGCGGCCGGCGGGGCGATCGGGTCGGCGAGGCGTGGCGCGAGCAGTGCGGACATCCGTGTCCCTTTTCTCAAACGGCGACAGTCACAGGTGACGGGCGGAGTCGGGCGAACAGGTCGAGGTACGCGGCGGCCTGCGCGTCGAACGTGAACAGCCGCTGCATCCGTGCGCGGCCCGCGTCCCCCAGCGTCGTGCGGAGTTCTTCGCTCCGAAGCAGTTGGTGCAAGCGGGCAGCGAGTTCCTCCGGCCGGCCCGACGGCACGAGGTAGCCGGTATCGCCGTCGGCGATCACCTCCGGCGTGCCGCCGACCGCCGTGGCGACGACCGGGACGCCGGCCGCGCTCGCCTCGAGCGCCACGTTCGGCAGCCCTTCGGTGAACGAGGGCAGCGTTACGACGTCCGCGGCTGCCAGGAGCGCGTCGAGGTCGTCGCGGAAGCCGGGCAGCACGACACGGCCGGCGAGTCCGCGGGCGCGAACGGTCGCTTCGAGTTCCGACCGCAGCACACCTTCGCCGAAGACGACAACGCCCGCCGCCGGGTCGCCCGCCAGGACCGTGGTAGCGGCTTCGATCAGAACGCCGAACCCCTTCTCGGGACTGAGCCGGCCGGCGGCAACGACCACCCGCGACACCCTACTGTCACGGGGGAAGAAGCCGAGGAGTCGTTCGCGGGCCGGGACGGTCGTGGCGAAGGCGCCGAGCCGGGCCGAGTTGCGGATCACGCTGGTCCGCGCCGCCGGCACGCGGCACCACTTCCGGACGCGCTCGGCCTGCCCTTCGGATACGGCGACGACGTGGTCCATGAGCCGCAGGTGCCGGCGGTCGAGCCACTCGTAGAGGCGCACGCGCCGGTCCTGCCACGTCCACCCGCGCGACACGGCCACGGCCGGCACCCCGACCCGCCGCGCGGCGACGCGGCCGAGGAGATTCGCCTTGTAGCCGTGACACAGCAAAATCTCGCACCCGACGTCGCGGAGAGTCGCCGTGAGCTCGGTCGTAACAGCAAAGAGTCGGGGGAAGTCGGCCCGGAGCGCGACCGCGTCGTAGCCGCGGTCGCGGACCACGTCGAGGAACGCGGAGCAGCGGCCCCCTTCGGGGAAGCTGACAAACGCGGTCCTGACGGAATCCGGGAGGGCGTCGGCGAGCCCGAGCATCTGCCGCTCGGGGCCGCCGAAGAACGTGCTCGAAGTCAGGTGAACGACGGTCATTCCCGGTCGCGTCCGTGCGGCAGGGGCGATTCAACCGAGTGGGGAGTGTAGAGGGTTCGGTCGTGCCGTGTCCAGTGAGATCACTTTGAACGTCACGCGTCGGTCGGCGGGTGCGTGTGCCCGCCGCCCGACGTTGGTTTCCTTACGCCTTCGCCACGTCCACCCACTGACGGGACTTGGCCGAGTCGAGGATCGCGTCGAGCACGGCCTGCGTCTCCAGGGCGTCGCGGAACGTCGGGCCGGCGGGCGTGCCGGTCTCGAGGCCCTGGATGAAGTCCGCGACCTGGTGCGTGAAGCTACAGTCGTACCCGACCGCGAGGCCCGGCACCCACCACTTGTCCATGTACGGGTGCTCGCCGCCGTTGTCGGTCACGTGGATCGACTTCCAGCCGCGGATCTTTCCCTCGTCCTTGTAGTCGAACATTTGCAGGCGGTGCAGGTCGTGCAGGTCCCACGCGAGGCTCGCCTTCTCGCCGTTGATTTCGAACGTGTAGAGCGCCTTGTGCCCGCGGGCGTACCGCGTACTCTCGAAGTTCGCCAGCGACCCGTTGGCGAACTTGCCCATGAAGATGCAGGCGTCGTCGATGCCGACCGGCTCCACCTTGCCGGTCAGATTGTGCTTCCGCTCCTTGACGAACGTCTCGGTCAGCGCCGTGATGCACTCGACCGCGCCGTTCAGCCACACCGCCGTGTCGATGCAGTGGGCGAGGAGGTCGCCGCTGACGCCGCTACCGGCCGCGGCCACGTCGAGCCGCCACAGCCCCTGCCCGCCCTGCGGCAGGTCGGCGTTGATCGTCCAGTCCTGGAGGAACTTGGCCCGGTAGTGGAAGATTTTGCCGAGCCGCCCCTCCTCGATGAGCTTCTTGGCGAGCGTGACGGCGGGGATGCGGCGGTAGTTGTACCACACCATGTTGGGAACCTTGGCCCGCTCCACCGCCGCGACCATCTCGCGGCCCTCGGCCACGTTCATCGCCAGCGGCTTCTCGCACAGGATCATTTTCCCCGCGGCCGCGGCGGCGATCGCGATTTCCTTGTGCAGGTTGTTCGGCGTGCAGATGTCCACGGCGTCGATGTCGGGGCGGGCGATCAGCTTCTTCCAGTCGGTCTCGACCGACTCGTAGCCCCACTGGTCGGCGAACTCCTTGGCCTTGGCCGCGTCGCGGGCGCACGCCGCCTTGAGTACCACCCGGTGGTTCGACGGGAAGAACTGACCGACCTGCTTGTAGGCGTTCGAGTGGGCGCGGCCCATAAACCCGTACCCGATCATCCCGACCCGGAGTTCCTTGCTCGGCATGGGAGAGCGACCTCGGCGTGGAAGGAGTGTGAGGGGGAGGATACGCCCCCGGTCACGGCCGGCCAGCGTCCTTCGCGGGCGGGGCGAAGTGGTCGTGGACGGCCTTCGCCACGTTCGCCAACAGCACCTGCGCGGCGTTGTCCACGGCCCAGCGCTGGTCGACGTTCTCGTTCGTGAGCACGCACAGCGCCACCGGCCCCGACGGCAGCGTCATGATGCCGGCCTGTGTGCGGGCGTTGCTGACGGCGCCCGTCTTGTGGGCGAGGACCACGCCCGCGGGGAGGAACCGCTTGAACATCACCTCGTCGTTGCACGCGCGGAGGTGGGAGATCATCTCCCGGCACGCCTCGGGTGAGACGAGCTTGTTCTCCTGCAGCATCTCCAGCAGCTTCACCATCTCGCGGGCGGTGGTCGAGCCGAGGCCGTACTTTTTCGTCCGCTCGGGGTTCACACTCGTCGTGCTGCCGCGGAACACCTGCGCGTTGATCTGCGTCTCCGCCAGACCGAGCTTCGCCATCCGCTCGTTCACGGGGCGGATGCCGGTCTGCTCCAGGACGAGGTTCGTGGCCGTGTTGTCGGAGACGGCGATCATCAGTCGCACGGCGTCGCGGAGCGGGAAGGTCGCGCCGTCCGAGAAGTGCGACGTGAGTACGCCGCTGCCGGGGACGCGGTGCTCCTTCTTCAGCGTCAGCACTGTGCCGAAGTCGATCTTCTTGTCGGCCGCCTGGTAGTACGCCTCGACCATCACGGGGAACTTGATGAGGCTCGCGGTCGGCATCGGGTCGTCGGCCTGGTGGTAGAACGACTCGCCGGTCTTGAGATGCTTCACGGCTACGGCGACGCGGCCACGATGAGCCTTCAAGAGTGGGGCGAGGGTGTCGGCGAGTTCCGCGGCGGGGGCCGGGGCGGCGAGGGCCGCGAGCAGGCCGAGTGCGACTAGGGGGCGCATGGGTACCTCGGGGATGCGGTGCGGGTGTTGTAGCCGGGGGTGAACCGGCCCGTCGCGGTCCGTAGAAAAACGTCATGAGTGACGAGTTGATCGTGTCCGTCTCCGGCATCCGCGGCGTGGTCGGCCGCGGGCTGACGGCGGACGCCGCGGCGCGGTTTGCGTCCGCCTACGGAGGTACGATCGGCCCGAAGACCGTCCTCGTCAGTCGCGACGGCCGGCCGAGTGGCGACATGCTCCGACACGCGGTCATCGCCGGGTTGCTCGGGGCCGGGTGCTCGGTCGAGGACATCGGCATCACGCCGACACCGACGTGCGGGTTCGCTGTGCGGGCGCTCGGGGCAGCGGGGGCGATTCAAATCACGGCGAGTCACAACCCGGCGCCGTGGAACGGGCTGAAGATGTTCGGCGCCGACGGCGCCGTCCTCCCCGCCGACCGCGGAGCCGAGGTCCGCGGCTGCTACGAGTCGGGCGACTTCCCCCGCGCCGGTTGGGATGGCATCGGCACTACCCGTGTGCCGCCCGACGTGCTCGGCGAGCACCGGCATGCGGTCCTCGACCTTGTGAGCGTGGCCCGGGTGGCGTCGCACCGGTTCCGCGTCTTCCTCGACGCCAACGCCGGCGCCGGCGGCCCACTCGGCTTCCAGCTTCTGACCGACCTCGGCTGCGAGGTCGTGCAGCACGAGTGCGAGCCGACCGGCCGTTTCGTCCACGAACCTGAACCCACGCCGGCGAACCTCACCGACGTGGCCCCGTGGGTGAAGCAGTCCGGCTCCGCCGTCGGCTTCGTCCTCGACCCCGACGCCGACCGTCTGGCGCTGATCGACGAGCACGGCGTTTGCGTGAGTGAGGAGGCGACGCTGGCGCTGGCCGTTCGGTATCGCCTGAACCAGCAGGCGGGACCGGTTGTCCTGAACCTCAGCACGTCGCGGATGGCCGAGGACGTCGCCCGCGCCGCAGGGTGTAGCTGCGTCCGGGCTGCGGTGGGCGAGGCGAATGTCGTGGCCCGGATGCGGGCCGAGGGCGCGGTGATCGGGGGCGAGGGTAACGGCGGCGTCATCGACCCGCGGGTCGGCTGGGTCCGCGACCCGTTCGTCGGGATGGCGTTCATCCTGAGCCTGATGGCCGAGACGGGCCAGCCGTTCTCCGAACTCGTGGCGGGGCTGCCACGGTACGCGATGCTCAAGACCAAGTTCGAGGTGCCGCGGGCAAAGCTGGCCGACGCCTTCGGCGCGATTGAGCGCCGCTGGCCGGACGCCCGCGTAAACCGCGACGACGGCCTGCGCCTGGACGGGAGTGACTGGTGGCTGCACGTCCGCGGCAGCAACACCGAGCCGGTCGTGCGCGTCATCGCCGAGGCGCCGACCGACGCCGACGTGAGGCGGTTGTGTGACGAGGCGGGCGCCGTAGTCACGGGCTGAGGGCGTGTCATGCATGACGATCTCGATCTGGAGCGCGCCGCTGATGCCCTCCGGGCCGCATCGCGGGTGTGCGTGCTGACCGGCGCTGGCGTGTCGGCCGAGAGCGGCGTGCCGACGTTCCGCGCGTCCGACGGGCTGTGGGAGGGGCACCGCATCGAGGACGTGGCGAGCCCGATGGGCTTCGAGCGCGACCCGCGGCTGGTGTGGGACTTCTACAACGCCCGCCGCGCCAACGTCCGCACCGTTCGACCCAACCCGGCGCACGCCGCACTAGTCCGGCTCGAAGCCCGGTACGGCACGCGGTTCACGCTCGTGACGCAGAACGTGGACGGCCTCCACCGCGTCGCGGGCTCGAAGAACCTGCTCGAAATCCACGGCAGCCTGTACCGCACGCGCTGTACCGGCTGCGGCGAGGTGCGCGACCGCGGGCTCGACCCACTCCCCGAGTTGCCGCACTGCCACTGCGCGGCGATGCTGCGGCCGGACATCGTGTGGTTCTACGAGAACCTCCCGGTGGACGTGTGGGAGGCCGCCCAGATCGCCGCGTCCGAGTGCGACGTGATGCTCGTCGTCGGCACGTCCGCCGTCGTCCACCCGGCCGCCTCGCTGATCCCGATCGCCCAGCAGACGAACGGCGCCACCGTTGTGGAGGTGAACATGACCCGCACGGAAGCCAGCCACCTCGCCGACGTGGGACTGTACGGCCCGTCCGGGCAGGTGCTCCCGAAACTCGTGGACGAACTGGAACGAACCGCATGACCGCGACCCGACTCGACGGCAAGGCGCTGGGGCAGACGATGCGCGGCGAGGTGGCGGCGAAGGTCGCCGCTCGGGTCGCGGCCGGGAAGTCGCGGCCGGGGCTGGCGGCGGTCATCGTCGGCGACAACCCGGCGAGTCACGTCTACGTCCGCAACAAGCACAAGGCCTGTCAGGACGCCGGGCTCGCCACCTGGGTTCACAACCTACCCGCGACTACGACCCAGCCCGAACTCCTTGCCCTCGTCGCCCGGTTGAACGCCGACCCCGCCGTACACGGCATCCTGGTTCAACTCCCCCTCCCGAAGCAGATCGACGATGACGCGGTACTCCGTGCGGTCACGCCCGCGAAGGACGTGGACTGCTTCCACCCGGAGAACGTCGGCCTCCTCGCGGTCGGGCACCCGCGTTACTACCCGTGCACCCCGCACGGCGTCTTCCAACTCCTCACCCGCAACGGCCACGACCCGGCGGGGAAGGAAGTGGTGATCGTCGGCCGCAGCAACATCGTCGGGAAGCCGCTCGCCCTCATGCTCGCGCAGAAGCGCACCGCCGCGAACCCCGCCGGGGGTGACGCGACCGTCACGATCGCGCACACCCGCACAACCGACCTGGCCGGAGTCTGCCGGCGGGCCGACATCCTCGTCGCCGCCGCCGGCGTGCCGCGTGTCATCACGCCGGACATGGTTCGCTCCGGGGCCGTGGTCGTGGACGTGGGCACGAATTCGGTGGACGGGAAGCTGGTCGGCGACGTACACGAAGGCGTCGCGGCCGTCGCGGCTGCCCTTTCCCCCGTCCCCGGCGGCGTCGGCCCGATGACCATCACCATGCTTCTCGTAAACACGCTAGCCGCGGCCGAACGCCTCGACGGCTGAGTGGTAGAATCCCTTCCATGCGGATCGCGATCGTTAACGACCTGGCGCTGGCCCGCGAGGTACTGCGGCGGGTCGTCCAGTCCGTGCCGGGGTACGCCGTCGCGTGGGAGGCGGTGGACGGCGAGGACGCCGTGACGAAGGCCGCCGCCGACCGCCCGGACGCGGTCCTGATGGACCTGGTGATGCCGAAGCTCGACGGAGCCGAGGCCACGCGGCGGATCATGCGCCACTCCCCCTGCCCCGTCCTCGTCGTGACCTCGACCGTCGCCGGGAACTTCGAGTTGGTCTACCGGGCGATGGGGGCCGGGGCGCTGGACGCGGTCGAAACCCCCACCTTCGGCCCCGGTGGCGTGCCGCAGAACGCCGAACCTCTCGTCGCCCGGCTCGCCAAACTCGTCGCCGCCCTCCAGGGCCAGGTCGGGTCGGGGTACGTGGCCGTCCCCGCGGTCAAGCCGCCGTCCGTGGACGTCCCCCGAATCGTGGGCGTCGGCGTGTCCACCGGCGGGCCGGACGCGCTCGCGGCGGTGCTGGCCGCGCTGCCGCACGGCTTCCCCGCCGCGGTGGTGGTGGTGCAGCACATCGCCGCCGAGTACGCACCGGGCCTGGCCGACGCTCTGGCCCCGCGCTGCCGGTTGCCGGTCCGCGTCGTCCGCGCGGGCGACGTCCCTCAGCCGGGGACCATCTACCTCGCCGCCACCGACGACCACCTCGAACTCTCGGCCGACCTCCGCCTCCGCTACACGCCGACGCCGCGGTCGGCGCCGTACCGGCCGTCGGTGGACGTGCTGTTCGGGAGCCTCGCGGCCCGCGCCCCGCGGCCGGGCGTCGGTGTCCTCCTCACGGGCATGGGGACCGACGGTGCCGACGGGCTGCTGAAACTCCGGCAGGTCGGCTGGCACACCATCGCCCAGGACGAGGCGACGAGCGTGGTGTACGGCATGCCGAAGGCCGCGGTGGAGCGGCGCGCGGCGACCGAGGTACTGCCGATCGGTCTGATCGGCGCCGCCGTGGTGAACCAGATGCGTAGCCGGAACAAGTCCTGATTCACATCCCCGCGGTTGCCCTTGCTCACCAATTCGCCACCGGGGTAGACTCCGCCCGAACCCCGCCACGCGCCGTCGGAAAGGACTCCGCCCGTGACGCGCCCCGCGCCCCCGGACGCCCGTACCACCGCCTTCCGCGAGGCCGTCGCCGACGCCGCCGAACGCGGCCGCCGCGGCCTGCTAGACCGCCAACAGCCCGACGGGCACTGGGTCGGCGAGCTCGAGGGCGACACGATCCTCGAGTCCGAGTTCATCCTGCTTCTGGCGTTTCTCGGGAAAGCCGACGACCCGCGCGTCCGCCTCGCGGCCAACTACCTACTCGAAAAGCAACTCCCTTCCGGCGGCTGGCCGAACTACCCCGGCGGCCCGGCGGAGGCGAGCGTGTCGGTGAAGGCGTACCTGGCGCTGAAGATCGCCGGACACGCCGACGACGAACCGCGGATGCGCCGCGCCGCCGCCGAAATTCGCACGATCGGCGGCGCCGAGGCGACGAACTCGTTCACCCGCTTCTACCTCGCCATGCTCGGCCAGCTGCCGTACGCCGCGTGCGCGAGCGTGCCGGCCGAGATCATCCTCTTCCCGCGCTGGTTCTACTTCCACGTTTACGCCATGTCGGCGTGGAGCCGAACGATCTTCGTGCCGCTCAGCATCGTGGACGCCTACAAGCCGGTGACGCGACTGCCGGAAGCACGGGGCTGCCGCGAGCTGTTCCTCCAGCCGCCCGAATCGCCGCGCTGGCCGGCGACGCCGACGACTAGGTGGGTCTCGTGGACGAACTTCTTCCTCGGCGTGGACTGGTGCTTCAAGGCCGCCGAGAAGCTGCGGCTGACCCCGCTGCGGCGCTGGGCGGTCCGCAAGGCGCGGGCGTGGATGCGCGAGCGGATGGAGGAGAGCGACGGCCTCGGGGCGATCTTCCCGCCGATCGTCTACCACGCCATCGTGTTGAAGTGCATGGGCGTGCCCGACACCGACCCCGAAGCCCGCTGGGTGATGAAGCAACTCGACGACCTGTGCATCGCGGAGGGCGACACGCTCCGCCTCCAGCCGTGCCTATCGCCGGTGTGGGACACCGCGTTGTCACTCATTGGCATGGCCGACGCGGGTGAGACCGATTCCGAGGAGTGCGACGCGGCCGTGCGGTGGCTGCTCGACAAGGAAGTCCGCCGCGAGGGCGACTGGGCGAAGACCGTTCGCGGCGTCGAGCCGGGCGGCTGGTACTTCGAGTACCGCAACGCCTTCTACCCCGACACCGACGACACGTCGATGGTGCTGATCGCCCTGGCCCGCACCGGCCACGCCACGCGGGCCGCGGCCGGGCCGGCGGTCCACCGGGCGGTCAACTGGCTGCTGGCGATGCAGAACTCGGACGGCGGCTGGGCCGCGTTCGACCGCGACATCAACAAGCAGGTGCTCGAAAAGGTACCCTTCGCCGACCACAACGCGATGCTCGACCCGAGCTGTCCCGACATCACCGCACGCATCCTCGAATCGCTCAGTCACTACGGGTACCACGTCGGCCAGCCGACGGTCGATCGGGCGGTGCGGTTCATCCTCGCCCGACAAGAGGAAGCCGGCGGCTGGTTCGGCCGCTGGGGCGTGAATTACGTCTACGGCACCTGGCAGGTGCTGGTCGGCCTCGCGGCCGTCGGCTTCGACATGACGGCCCCACCCATCCGCCGCGCCGTCCGCTGGCTGAAGGACGTCCAGAACGAGGACGGCGGTTGGGGCGAGAGCTGCCGCAGCTACGACGACCCGACGCAGGCGGGCATCGGCCCTTCTACCGCGTCTCAAACCGCTTGGGCGCTCCTCGGGCTGATCGCGGCGGGCGAGGTGGGCACAGCCGAGGTGCGAGCAGGCGTGGAATACCTGATCGGCACGCAGTCCGCCGACGGCGGCTGGGCCGAGGAGCCGTTCACCGGCACCGGCTTCCCGCGCGTCTTCTACCTGAAGTACCACCTGTACCCCGTGTACTTCCCGCTCATGGCTCTGGGCCGCTACTGCCAGGCCGTTCGATGTCAGCCGACAGCTACCCGCCCGCTGGGATACCGCCTCGACTCCGGCCACACCGCACCGGGCCTCAAAGGCGCCGCGTCGAACATTCTGGCCGACAGCTAACGGCCGACAGCTGCCCGCTCCAAGGAGGGACCGATGCGCTTCCCGCTCAGCCTAACGACCGACATGGCCGGGTACATGATCAAGAAGAAGCTGAAGCGGGAGCGGCGGTTCCCGCTCGTGCTGATGCTCGAGCCGCTACACGCCTGCAACCTCACCTGCACCGGCTGCGGCCGCATCCGCGAGTACGAGAGCACCATCAAGGAGAAGCTGACCGTCGAGGAGTGCCTCGACTCGGTGGACGCGGCCGGCGCACCGATCGTGAGCATCTGCGGCGGCGAGCCGCTGATCTACCCGCAGATCGGCGAGCTGGTCCGCGGCGTGCTCAAGAAGCGGAAGCACATCTACCTGTGCACGAACGGCATGTTCATCGAGCGGAAGCTCAGCCAGTTCAAGCCGACGAGCCGGTTCTTCTTCAACGTCCACCTCGACGGCCTGGAGAAGACGCACGACAAGGCGGTGGAGCGCGACGGCGTGTTCAAGCAGGCGGTCGCGGGGATCAAGGCGGCGAAGGCGGCGGGGTTCATGGTGTGTACCAACACGACGGTGTTCCAGGACACCGACATGGCCGAGATCGACGCCCTGTACGCGTACCTCACGCAACTCGGCGTGGACGGCTTCATGCTGTCTCCGGCCTACGGCTACGCGGCCGTGTGCAGCACGAACCCGGACGCGGCCGAGATCTTCCTGACGCGCGACCAGATCAAGCAGAAGTTCAACGAGGCGGCCGGCCTGTTCAAGAAGTACGCGATGAACACGTCGCCGGTGTACCTGGAATTCCTGCAAGGGAAGCGCGACCTGACGTGCGCCGCGTGGGCGAGCCCGACGCGGAACGTGAAGGGCTGGAAGGGGCCGTGCTACCTCATCACCGACGAGCACCACCCGTCGTTCGGCGACCTGATGGAGAACACCGACTGGTCGCAGTACGGGTACGGCAAGGACCCGCGGTGCGAGCACTGCATGATGCACAGCGGGTACGAGGTCGCGGCCGCGCTCGGCGTGAACAGCCGGCTCGGCGACAGCCTCAAAATGCTCCGCTGGCAGCTGACGTGACCGGCGTGCTGTTCGCACTCGAGCGCGAGGCGGACCCGTTCCGCGGGTACGTGCGCCGTCGGAAGGACGTCGTCGTACGGGTTTCCGGCATCGGCGGGGATGCCGCACGGGCAGCGGCCGAGAAGCTTATCGGCGACATGCGACCCGACCGCGTCATCGCGGCGGGGTTCTGCGGGGCGCTCGACCCGGCGCTGGGCGTCGGTGACATCGTGGTGTCACCGCGGCTCACGACCGTGGATCGAATCGTGGCGACTCCGACGGAGAAGGCGGAGCTGCGGGCCGCGACCGGGGCCGACGCGGCGGACATGGAATCGGCAGCGGTGGAGGCGGCTTGCCGCGAACGAGGCGTGGACTTTACGGCCGTCCGGGCGGTTTCCGACACCGCCGGAACGGCCCTCTCGCCGGCCCTGGTTCGGCTCCTCTCGGGGGGGGCGGTATCGGTGCCGAAGGCGATCATCGCCCTGCTCCGCCGGCCGTCGCTCCTCGGCGAGTTCCAGCGCCTCGCCCACGACACAACACTCGCGGCCACGGCGCTGGCCGTCGCCCTGCTCGAAGTCGTCGACGGCAAGCGACCGGTGTAACCGGGTAACTCACCTACCCCACGACAACGTTCACCAGCTTCCGCGGCACGACCTTCACCATCTTCACCGGCTTGCCCGCGATAGCGGCCTGTACCGCCACGTCGGCGCGGGCGGCGGCTTCCAGGTCGGCGTCGGACACCTCGGCGGGCACCTTCAGTCTGGCCTTCAGCTTGCCGTTCACCTGCACCGGCACCTCGATCTCGTCGGCCTTCGTGAGCGCGGGGTCGAACGCCGGCCACGGCTCGTAGGCCAGCGTGGGGCCGTGGCCAAGTGCCCGCCACAGTTCCTCGGCCGCGTGTGGGGCGTACGGCGCGAGCAGCAGCACGAACGGCTCCAGCACCACCCGCGGCCGGGCCTCCAGTTTGTTGACGTGGTTGACGAACTCCATCATCGCCGCAATCGCGGTGTTGAAGCGGAGGCCGTCGGTGTCCTCGGTCACCTTCTGGATGGTGCGGTGCAGCACCCGCACGGTGTCCTTGTCCGGCTCGACCTCCTTCACCGCCGAGTGCAGTTTCAACTCCTCGGCGGTGTCGTCCACGATCAGCCGCCAAGCCCGCGTCAGGAAGCGGTACACGCCCTCGATCGACTTCGTGTTCCAGGGCTTCACCGCCTCCAGCGGCCCCATGAACATCTCGTACAGGCGCAGGCTGTCGGCCCCGTACTCCTGCACCACGTCGTCGGGGTTGATGACGTTGCCCCGGGCCTTCGACATCTTCTCGCCGTTCTCGCCCAGGATCATCCCCTGGTTCACGAGCCGCTGGAAAGGTTCGGTGCACGGCACGAAGCCGCGGTCGAACAGCACCTTGTGCCAGAACCGGCTGTACAGCAGGTGCAGCACCGCGTGCTCGGCCCCGCCGACGTACAGGTCTACCGGGAGCCAGTATTTCAGCTTCTCGGGGTCGGCCAGCGCGTCGGCGTTCTGGGGGTCGATGTAGCGCAGGAAGTACCAGCACGACCCCGCCCACTGCGGCATCGTGTTCGTCTCGCGCCGGTACGCCTTGCCGTCGCGGGTGACGTTCACCCAGTCCGTCGCCTTCGACAGCGGCCCCTCGGGCGTGCCGGTCGGCTTGAAGTCGGCGAGGTCGGGCGGGATCAGCGGCAGCTCGTGCGGGGGGAGCGGCACCAGCTCGCCGTCCGGCCCGTGTAGCACGGGGAACGGCTCGCCCCAGTAGCGCTGCCGGCTGAACAGCCAGTCGCGCAGCTTGTAGTTCACCCGCCGCGTGCCGAGCCCGCGCTCCTCCAGCCAGCCGATGATCTTCGCCTTCGCCGCCGCCGTGTCGAGGCTGTCGAGCGGGCCGGAATTCACTGCTACGCCGTCGTCGGTGTACGCCTCGGTCAGCCGGTCGAGCGTGCTGCCGGTGCGCGTCAGCCACTCGGCGTTCGGCGTGACGACGGTCACGACCGGCAGGTTGAATTGCCGGGCGAACTCGAAGTCGCGCTCGTCGTGGCCCGGCACCGCCATGATGGCCCCGGTACCGTACCCCGCTAGAACGTAATCGGCGATCCAGATCGGGACGCGCTCGCCGTTCACCGGGTTGACGGCGTACGCGCCGGTGAACACACCCGTCTTCGTCTTCGCCAGTTCTGTGCGCTCGAAGTCGCTCTTGCGGGCGGCGGCGTCCTGATACGCCTTCACGGCCGCAGCTTGGCCCGGCGTCGTGATCCGCGACACCAGCGAGTGTTCGGGCGACAGCACCATGTACGTTGCGCCGAACAGCGTATCGGGGCGCGTGGTGAACACGGTGATCGTCGCGGTGCTGTCGGCGAGGGCGAAGTGGACCTCGGCCCCCTCGCTCTTGCCGATCCAGTTCCGCTGCATCTGCTTGATCGACTCCGACCAGTCGAGGCCGGCCAGGTCGTCGATCAGGCGCTCGGCGTAGGCGGTGATCCGCATCAACCACTGGCGCAGCGGGCGGCGCTCGACCGGGTGGCCGCCGCGCTCGCTCTTGCCGTCGATCACCTCCTCGTTCGCCAGCACCGTCCCCAGCGCCGGGCACCAGTTCACCGGCACCTCGGCCTGGTACGCCAGCCGCCGGTCGTCGCGGTAGGCGCGGACGGCCGCATCCCCGCGGGCGGCGACTTCGGCGGGAACCGGCAACTCGGCGATCGGGCGGCCCTTCCCGGCGGCGGCGTCGTACCAGGTGTCGTACAGCAGCAGGAAAATCCACTGCGTCCAGCGAAAGTAGGTGGGGTCGGTCGTATCGACCTCGCGGTCCCAGTCGTAGGAGAAGCCGAGGGATTGGATTTGGCGCCGGAACGTGGCGACGTTCTGCTGCGTCGTAATCCGCGGGTGGACGTTCTTCTCGACGGCGTACTGCTCGGCGGGGAGGCCGTAGGCGTCCCAGCCCATCGGGTGGAGGACGTGGAACCCGCGCATCCGCTTGTAACGAGACAGGATGTCGGTGGCCGTGTACCCTTCCGGGTGGCCGACGTGGAGGCCGGCGCCGCTCGGGTACGGGAACATGTCCAGGACGTAGAACTTGGGCTTCCCCGCGGCGGCCGGCTCCCCAGGGTCGGGGGTGCGGAACGTCTTGTTCGCCAGCCAGTACTGCTGCCACCGGCGCTCGACGTCGGCAGGGTTGTAACTCGGCATCGGCCACGGCCTCGGTAAGGTATCGGGTCTGGATTACGGCGGCCGTCGCGCGTGTCAACGCCCGGAGGAGTGATGACCGAAGCATGGTTCGGGTTCGCGTGCGGGGCCGTCCTCCTCTTCGCCGGCACCACTTGGCTCGCCCGCCTGATCGGCGGCGCGGCGGCCGGCGCCGGCTGGCTCGTCCGCGGCCCGGTAGCCGTCGCCGCCGCCGGGGCGACCGCCGTCCTGGCGACCAGCCTCACGGCGTCGCTCCGCGGCTCGCCGGGTGTGGAAGTGCTCGGCAGCGTCATCGGCTCGGCGGTGGCGACGGTCGCACTCGGGCTGGGGATCGCCGCCGTGGGACACCCCCTCCGCGGCAGCCTCCCCCTGCTCTACCGGCAGCTCCCGGCGATGATGGCGGCGTCGGGGCTGGTGTGGTTCCTGTCCGGCGACAGCCGGCTTTCGCAGGCGGACGGCGCCGTGCTCGTCGGGGCGTTCGTCGTCTGGGCCGCCCTCTCCGCCCGCCCGATCCGGGCCGTTACGCCGTCGAGCCGGTCGCACCCGTCCCACCCGTCACCCGGCCACTCATCGTGTTGGCGGTCTTCGTCGTCATCGTCGGTGCGGTGCTTCTCGTCAGCACGCTCGGGACCTCCAATCGCTGCTCGGCCTCAGCGAGTGGCGAACCGGGCTGACGCTGATCGCAGTCGCGGCGGCGGCCCCGACGCTGGTCGCGCTCGTCCGCGTCGGGTGGGCCGGCCACGGCGACGCGGCCCTCGCCACGGCCGCGCTCGTGAACACCACAAACGTCTTGCTCGTGTTGGGGGTCGTGTGCGCGGTGCGGCCGTTCGCGCTCCGCGACCCGGCGGCGTTTCGCGAGCTCCCGGCGCTCGGGCTCAGCGCGGTGTTTCTGGTGCCGGCGTTGCTGCACGGCCTCCGCGTGAGCCGCTACGAAGGGGTGACGTGGGTCGCGGCCTACGCCGCGCTGGTGGCGTGGCAGCTCGGGGCGTTCCGGACCGGGTGACGGACGTGAAACGTCGCAGCCCACCCGGTGTCACGGGTGGGCCGCGGGTTGTACCGAAATGAAAGGGCTCAGTCCTGCTGATTCCCGGCCTTACCGCCCTTCGGCGCGCCGCCGGTGGGGCGGCGACGATGCCGCCGGCCTTCAGCTCGAAGTTCTTGCCGCTGTTCGAGCCGGACGTAATCTCCACCGTCAACTTGGACTGTACTCCAGCGGGATCTTCCTGCGTCTCGTCGACGAGTTGGTTGTCGTCGTTCTCGTTCTTCACCTTCTTCCCGGTCGGCTTGAGCCAGTTGATCACCACCTTGTAGGTGCCGGGCGGCAGACGCTCCGCCTTGGAGGTGATGACGTACTTCCCGCCGACGATTCGCGCCCCGGCGGCCACCTCCTTCCCGTCCTTCGGCAGAAGGGAGATAGCCCCGCCGTCGATCGGTTGACCGCCGAAGGTCACCTCCCCTTCGATGGTCGTCTTCCTGCCGCCGCACCCGGCGACGAGGACGAGAAATGAGGTCGTCGCCAGTGTGAGGGCGAGCTTCAACCGGGTAAGAGTCATAGCGGGCGGGCTCTCGGGAGGTAGGAACGGAAACGCGGGCGGCGGACCGAGCCGCCGCCCGCGTGTGCGTGGCGTCAGTCGTCGATGGTAACCGTGAGCCGGTCGTTCGGCAGGAGCAGCTTAACCGCAGTGCTCGTCCCGGTCAGCGTCGGCCACACCGTCGGGTCCTCGGAGGCGTTGCTGGTGATCGTGTCGCGGATGAAGATCACGCGGCCGTCGCCCATGCAGAACTGGAACCCGCCGGGGTGTAGGCTGCTGAAGGTGTATCGCTGTTCATTCTGGTGCTCCACCGGGCCGTCCCGACCGGCGGCTTCTCGTTCGGCACCTTCCCGAAGACGCCGTAGAAGTTCGATGCCGAGCTGCCGCGGACCAGCAGGGCGCCCACGCCGAACGTCCCGTCACGCTCGCCGATGAGGATGGTGTTGCTCGCCCCGTCGCGGATGCCCTCAATGCTCAGCTGGTCCTGAACGCCGGCGCTGCCGCCGCCTGTATTGCGGTTCGACCCATCACGGCCCGGTTGTATAGACGTGGTTGTTGGTCTGGCGTTGACCGCACCGGCGGAGGGCGATCACCGTCCATAGCGGGTTCACGTCGGCCACATCGTGTCCGACGGGCAGCGG
>JBGAQM010000539.1:0-2877 GCA_044220735.1 Urbifossiella sp.
CGTTGGGCAACGCTCAGCCGCAAGCGGCAAAACAAACAGGAACCAAAGACCTCACCCATGATCCCCGACGACCCCCTAATCGCCGCCACACGCCGCCACTTCTTCCGCGACTGCGGGGTCGGTGTCGGGGCGATGGCGCTCTCCGCGCTCCTCAACCGCGACGCCGGCGCGCAGCCGCGCCGCGACCCGCTCGCGCCGAAGCCGCCGCACTACCCCGCGAAGGCGAAGGCGGTCATCTTCCTGTTCATGGCCGGAGCGCCGAGCCAACTCGAACTGTTCGAGCCGAAGCCGGAGCTGAACCGCCTCAGCGGGCAGGTGGTGCCGCAGTCGTTCACGCAGGGGAAGCGGTTCGCGTTCATCAAGGGCGACGCCAAGCTCCTCGGCACCCGCCGCAGCTTCTCGAAGGCCGGCCAGTGCGGCATGGACATCAGCGAGCTGTTCCCCCGCCACCGCGAGATTGCCGACGAACTGTGTTGGATTCGCAGCATGAAGACGGACGTGTTCAACCACGGCCCGGCGAAGTGTTTCGTGAACACCGGCAGCCCGCAGTTCGGCCGGCCGAGCATGGGCTCGTGGCTCACGTACGGCCTCGGCAGCCAGTCCGACTCGCTCCCGGGGTTCGTGGTGCTCCAGTCCGGCCCACGCGGGCCGCGCGGCGGTGCGGCGCTGTACTCGTCCGGATTTCTACCGAGCGTCCACCAGGGGGTGCCGTTCCTCCGCGGCCCGAGCCCCATTCTCGACCTCGCCCCGCCGCCCGGGTTCGACACCCGCCGCCAGGGCGAGTTCACCGACGCCGTCCGCGACCTGAACCGCCTCCGCCGCGAGGCCACCGCCGACCCCGAAATCGACACCCGCATCGCCGCCTACGAGATGGCGTACCGGATGCAGACGGCCGCCCCCGAGCTGATGGACCTGTCGAAGGAGACGCGCCGCACGCTCGACTCCTACGGCGTCGAGCCCGGCCGGCCGAGCTTCGGCGCGAACTGCCTGCTGGCCCGCCGGCTGGTCGAGCGCGGGGTGCGGTTCATCCAGCTGTACCACACCGACTGGGACCACCACGGCGGCAGCCTCGACCTGACGCGCCCGCTGGACAACATCTGCCGCGAGGTGGACGGCCCGTGCGCCGCCCTCATCAAGGACCTGAAGCAGCGCGGCATGTTGGACGACACGCTGGTGGTGTGGGGCGGCGAGTTCGGCCGCACGCCGATGGGCGAGACGCGCGAGACGATCGGCCGCGACCACCACATCGACGCCTACACGATGTGGCTGGCCGGCGGCGGGGTGAAGCGCGGGTTCCTGTACGGCCGGTCGGACGAGATCGGGTACAACGTGGTCGAGAACCCGGTCCACGTCCACGACCTGCAAGCCACCATCTTGCACCTGATGGGCATGGATCACACGAAGCTGACGTTCCGCTTCCAGGGCCGCGACTACCGCCTGACCGACGTACACGGCGAAGTCGTGCGCAACCTGCTGGCGTGAGGTCGAATCTGAGAATGGCCGCAAAAAGGCACAAAAAGCACAAAAATGAATAACTAAGAGACCGAATGATCTGATCCAGGTCACCCGCCGCGACCTCCTCCACGCCGGCTCCCTCGCCGCCGCGTGCGGCGTTGCCGGGATGGCCGGTGCCTCCACCGACCGCCGCACGGCCCCCGCGAAGTCCCTCCTCCTCCTCGACCTGTTCGGCGGGCCGAGCCACATCGACACGTTCGACCCCAAGCCGAACGCCCCCGCCGAGGTCCGCGGCGAGTTCGGCACCATCCCCACCGCCCTGCCCGGCTTCCGCGTCTGCGAGCACCTGCCGGAACTCGCCCGCCGCCTGGACCGGTTCGCCACGATCCGTACCGTCAGCCACCGGTACAACTCGCACAACCCGTATGGGGTGATGACCGGCTTCGACGGGGGGCAGGACCAGACCGACTACTTCGCCCGGCCGACCAACCACCCGAGCGTGGCGACGGTGTGCCGCTACTTCGGCCTCGGCCGCGGCACCGACCTGCCGGGGTACGTCATGCTCCCCGCCGCCCCCGGCTACACGCAGGGGTTGCGCCGCGCCGGCCCCTACGGCGGCTACCTCGGCACCGCCTTCGACCCCGTCTTCGCCACCGCCGATGAGCACAAACGCGACGACCTCGGCGACGCCAAGGACTTCTACAGCCACACCACGATTCCGGGCGGCGAGCCGCGCCTGCCCCGGCTCGGCGGCGACCTCTCACTCGACGCCCTGAACACCCGCCGCACGCTCGCCCAGCAGATCGACAACGCCGCCGCGGCGCTCGACGCCCGCGGCCACGCCGCACGCCGCGACGCCGCGTTCGACCTGCTCGTGTCGCCGAAGGCACGCACCGCATTCGACCTCTCCCGCGAGCCGACGCGCGTGCGCGACCGCTACGGCGCCGGTCTGTTCGGCCAGAGCGTGCTGCTGGCGCGGCGGCTCATCGAAGCGGGCGTGACGTTCGTGACCGTGCACACCGAGGCGAAGCCGAACGGCCACTGGGACACGCACAACAACAACTTCAAGATGCTGCGGCACGTCCTGCTGCCGTTCCTCGACCGCGCCTTCTCCGCCCTGCTCGACGACCTCGCCGACCGCGGGTTGCTGGAGAGCACGCTCGTCGTCGTGACCGGCGACATGGGCCGCACCCCGAAGGTGAACGGCGCCGCCGGCCGCGACCACTGGCCGCAGTGCGGGTTCTGCCTGTTCGCCGGCGGCGGCACGAAGCCGGGCGTCGTCCACGGCACGTCGGACAAGATCGCCGCGTACCCCATCGACCACCCGGTGTCGGCCGGCGATCTGGTGGCGACGATGTACCAATTGGTCGGCGTGGACCCCGAGGCGATGGTGCCCGACTTTACCAACCGCCCCAGCCACAT